>DASRAP010000384.1:0-5904 GCA_035638155.1 Gemmatimonadaceae bacterium
CACGGTCCCTGCTTTCCCGTGACGACGATACGCGACAATGTCGAGGCCGTTCACCGGCTGCTCGTCGAGGACCTCAAGGTCACACATCTGCGCGCCATTATCGGGTTCTCGATGGGGGCGCAGCAGGCGTTTCAGTGGGCCGTCAGCTATCCCGATTTTGCGGATCGCGTCGTCGCCACGTCAGGCACGGCCAAGACCTATGGGCACGGCATCGTGCGACTCGAAGGACAGATCGCGGCGCTCACCACGGACTCCGCCTTTCACGGCGGGGACTATACCGCGCAGCCGAAGCAGGGACACATTGCGTTCGGTATGGTATGGGCCGCGTGGTTGTATTCCCAGGAATGGTGGCGGCAGGAGCTCTGGAAACCGTCTGCGGCGCCGGGGACGACGTTCCAGCAGTACATGGACTCGTTCGGAAAGAACTTTCTGACCAGCGCAGACGCGAACGACATGATTCTGCAGGCGCGCACGTGGCAGCGGCACGACGTCGGGACCACACCGGGCTTCGACGGCGACGTCGAGCGCGCGCTGCGCTCGATCAAGGTGCCGTTCCTCTACATGCCGTCCGAAACCGATCTGTACTTTCCAGTCGGGGACGCGAAGTACGAGGCGCAATTCATGAGCACTGTGCGCCTCGTACCGATTCCGTCGCTCTGGGGCCACCCCGCCGGCGCGGGTGCGAGCCCTGCCGACAAACAGTTTCTCAACGAGAAGATCAGCGCTTTTCTCGGCGGTGGTCTCCGCTGACTTCCGGGCACCTCTATTTGCCTGTGCGGTACGAGAATCCCACGCCAAAGTGGTACGCATAGCCCGAGTCGCCCGGCTTGAACAGGAATCCGACTTCCGGGCGGATGGCCCAGCGTTCCACGTCCGTGCCGATCGCGGCGCCGACATTCACAGCCATCAGCGTGGACGAACCGCCGCCGAGCGGAAGCAGCAGTTTCGCGGACGGATTGAATTCGAACGACTTTGACACCGGGGCGGTGAACAGCAGCGTCGGGTGAACTTCCCACGTCGACGTTTCCCCGTCGGAGATTGCGAAGCCCACCGGGACATTGAGCGCCACATGGTCCTTGTTGAGCGAGAACTTTGGTCCGAAGCTGAGCGCGGTATATGCGTCGCCGTATTCACCGGTCACGGACACGCGTTCGACCCGGGCGCGCAGGTCGATGTTGGACGCCACGCCAGTGGACCACGCGAGTCCGACGTGGTTGTACAGCTTTTGCGACGAACCGTTGTTTTCGCCGCCGGATGACGAGTAATAGCCAGTGAACTCGTGATGGCCCTGACCGGTCAGGCGCGCGCTCTGCATTTCGGCAAACGGGGGATAGCACGCGGACAGGAGGAGCGGGATCAGCAGCGAAAGGGATCGAGTGGTGGGTGTATGCGGGCGCATGAGTCCGTTCCGAAGAAGAGGTACTGAACGATCCGGCGGAGGCCCGGCGGACCCTATACGTCAACTGACGTAGAAAGCGTCAGCGGGTAATCAGCCCCCGTCCGCGCATTCCGCGGCAAAGTCGTTCTCCGCGAACCTCCGCGAACCTCCGCGACCTCCGCGGCTCCGCGTTGCGGTTAAGAAGGTCTGAGGTGCTCACAGGAGGTCGATCAGAGAAAGATGCTGCCTGCGGCGGGCCCACGCTCTTGGCGTGGCCCACGGCTCGTCGTCCGGCAGCGCTTTCGCGCCACGCGCCACGAGCAGCTCGACCATTTCACGCCGCCCCATGCGCGCCGCCCACGCCAGCGGCGTGGATTCAAATTCGTGGTCGCGCCGGTGAATGTCCGCGCCGCGGTCCAGCAGCCACTCCGTCGCCGCGGTCGTGCCGAGGGAGACCAGAATGTGAAGCGTGGTCATGCCCATGCCATTGGCGTCGTTCGGCGTTACGCCGTACTCCATGAGCATGGCCGCCATCTCGTAGTTGGGCCGGTCGTAGCGCAACGAATGCATGAGCGGCGTAAGCCAGCACGCCCAGCGCCACGGCTTCGTGGGGTTCGCACCATGCTCGAGGAGCATGCGCGCCACAGCCGTGTGCCCGTGATGCACCGCCTCGTACAACCCGGCGTACGCCATGTCCGGATGATCCTCGAGCATCGCGCGGGCGCCCCTCATGTCACCGTTGTGCCCGCACTTGCTCATGCGCTTTTCGAGCTCGAGCAGGGGAGTGGGCGGCGCCTCGTGGCGCTCAGGCAGCGGCATGAGGGGCTTCGCCGCCGCTTCCTCGAGCAGGCGAATGATCCCGGGCTGCTCACGGTCTCTGGCGCGTGCGAGTGGCGTATCGTCGCCAAGCGGGCGCCCGGACCAGCCTTCTGCCAGCGGATTCGCGCCGGCCTCGAGCAGTAACCGCACCATGCTCTCGCGTCCGCCCTTCACGGCGTAATGCAAACACTGCAAATACGCGTACTCCGCGCGCGCAAGCGTCACGTCCTGCGCGAGCATGGAACGCACCGTGGCCTCGTCGCCGTCGAACACCGCGGCAAAGAACTCCCAGGTGTTTTCGCCCCACGTCGGCGCGTAATAGTCCGCCGGCCGCTGCGTGAGCTCGGCGTGGCGCTTGAGTTTTGGCCAGCTCTGGAAGCCGTGCTCCCGCGCAATGACAAACTGCGCGTCGGCGAGGACGGCGTGCTCCGGTGCAATCGGCTTGTGCGACGTGAGCCGTGCGGCGGCGGCGCTATCGCCGGCGTGCAGCTCCTTCAGGAAGTCCTTCGCCCGCTTGCGAAGCTGCTCGAGGGACGGACGTGCGGGCAGGCGCGACGCTTGTTCCGACATGACGATCTCCTTTCGGATCGCCCGCGTCCGCACGACGGGCTGAAAGAAGATCGGATGAGTTTTGGCGATCTGGCAGGGGGGCTCGGCCCTTTCCGCGGACGGGACGCGTCCTGCAACGCATCCTCATCCTATTTCGCGCGGTCGACCTCGTCAACGGGTTTCGACGGACTCGGCGTGCGTAAAGGACATCAGCGCTCCGACGACAAATGTGATCGACGTGCCAATGAGCACGTACCACGGCCACGCGATGCCGACAAATGGCGAGAGCGCACCTCCGATCGACGGCACCGCTGCCGTGATCTGCTTTGCGAAGACCACGAACGCCATCGCAACCAGTCCTGCGCTGATGCCGGTGATTGCGTCGCGCTGAATGGCCCGCTTCCAGAAGAGTCCCAGGAAGAACCCGCCGAGCAATCCGCCGTACGTGAATGAGGCGATGGAGAGTGCCATCACAACCACCGGCGTGCCTTGCTCCTTGTACAGAAGAGCGCCTGCGGTGAGGACGAATCCCCAGAACAGGGAGAACCGCTTGCCGATCCGGAGCGTCATTGGATCGTCCGCGGAGCGTCCACTCAGCGGGAGGTAGATGTCGTGCGTGGTCGCGGCGGCGAGGGAATTGATCGTCGCCGAATGCGTGCTCATGGTCGCAGCGAGAACCGCGGCGAGAATCAGACCGGTGAGCCCCGGCGGCATGCGCTCGATGATGAACGTCGGGAAAATCACGTCCGTGGCGGGGAATTGCTTGCCGCCATAGTACGCCCAGAGGCCGATGCCCACCGTTAGAAAGAGCGCGAATTGTGCGAACACCACGAAGCCGCTGCCGATGATGGCCCGCTGCGCATCCTTGAGGCTGCGCGACGACAGCAGCCGCTGCACGATGAGCTGGTCCGCGCCGTGCGACGCCATCGCCAGGAACGCGCCGCCCAGGAGGCCGGCGAACAGCGTGTGGGGCCGGTCGAAGCCCGTGTAGAGGTCGATCACCCTGAGCTTGTTGGCCTCGGCGGCCTGCTGAAGGATGCTGTGCCAGCCTCCCGCGACATTGCCGAGCACGATCACCGCCGAAATACCGCCGACGAGATACACGCACGCCTGCAGCAGCTCGGTCCAGACCACCGCGCGCATGCCGCCCTTGAACGTGTAGACGATCGTGAGCAGACCGAGAATGAGGATCGCGACCGGCATCACGTGCTCGCGCGGCACGGATGGTCCGATGATCAGCGCTACCGGAATCGCCGTGGCAAAGACGCGCACCGAATCCGCGACGGCGCGCGTCGCCATGAACACGATCGACGTGAATCGCCGGGTATAGAGTCCGAACCGTCGCTCGAGGAGCGCGTACGCCGTGACCAGCTGGCCCTCGTAGTAGCGTGGCAGCAGCGTGTACGCGACCACGATGCGGCCGAGAATGTACCCCGCGGCGACCTGCAGAAATCCAAGATTGCCGGCGTAGGCTAGCCCGGGAATGCTGATGAACGTGAGCGCACTCGTTTCGCTGGCGACCACGGAAAACAGCACCGCCCACCACGGAATCGAGCGGTCCGCGACGAAATAGTCTTTCGCGCTTTTCTGCCGGCCGCCGAGGTAGAGCCCGAGGGCAGTCGTCCCGCCGAGGTACGCGACGAGCACGATCGCGTCGAGAAGCGTGAGCGAGCGCGACATCAGCTGGACATCAGTCGGACGCGGCGGACGGTGTATCAGGCATGACGCCAATATATTTCCCGCCTCGTGAACGCGCCCCAGGCCGCACTCGCCCCGCAGGACCAGGCCACGTATCGCTATCGCTGGCTGATCCTTGTCGGCCTCATCACGGCCGCGGTCATGGAAGTGCTCGACACGACCATCGTCAACGTCGCGCTTCCCCAGATGGCCGGAAACCTCGGCGCGACGTTCCAGGAAATCAGCTGGGTCAGTACGGGCTACATCCTCTCGAACGTCGTCGTGCTCCCCATGACGGCGTTTCTCACGTCGACGTTCGGCCGGCGCAACTATCTCGTTGCGTCGATCGCCGTGTTCATCGTTGCGTCGTTTCTCTGTGGGACGTCGGGATCGCTGCGCTCGCTCGTCATATGGCGCGTCGTGCAGGGCGCGGGCGGCGCGGCGCTGCTTTCCACTGCCCAGGCCACCATTCGGCAGATCTTCAAGCGGGAAGAGCAGGGCCTGGTACAGGCCATTTTCCTGCTCGGCATCATCGTCGCGCCCACGCTCGGTCCCACGCTCGGGGGCGTGATTACGGACCGGTACACCTGGAACTGGTGCTTCTTCATCAACGTCCCGATCGGCATCATCTCGGCGTTGCTCGTCGGAACGCTGCTGCACGATCCCCCGGGCATGCGCCGCCGCGTGCCGATTGACTGGTTCGGCATCGGCCTCCTGTTCGTGGGATTGGGCTGCCTGCAGTACGTGCTCGAAGAGGGTCGCCGCAGCGATTGGTTTTCCGACAAGATCATCGTGCGATTCACCGTCATCTCCGCCCTGTGCCTCCTGACGATGCTCGTGTGGGAGCTGTCGCCTCGCAACGCACACCCGGTGGTGGACTTGCGCGTGCTCAAGAACCGCCAGCTGTCCGGGTCACTGGCGCTATTCATTGCGCTGGGGTTCGGTCTCTACGGCGGCATCTTCATCTTCCCGCTCTTCACACAGACGCTGCTCGGCTTCTCGCCCACTGAAACGGGCCTCACGCTGATGCCGGGCGGCGTCGCGACGGCGTGCACGGCAATCCTGTGCGGGCGCATGCTCAGCGGCGCGAGACCGCTGGTCGATGCGCGGATTCTCATCTACATCGGCATCGTTCTGTTCATTGTCTCGATGTGGACGCTCGGCCATCTCACGACCGCGGCCGGCGAGTCCGATGCCCGATGGGCGCTCGTGGTGCGCGGCGCCGCGCTCGGTTTTCTGTTCACGCCGATCAACCAGATTGCCTACGGCAGCATTGAGCCGCGGATTGCGCAGCAGGCCGCAGGCCTCATCAACCTGGCCCGGCAACTTGGCGGGTCGTTCGGTATTGCCGTGCTGGCGACGTTCATGGATCACCGCATCGCCATCCACCGCAGCGATCTCGTCTCGGGCATCACGTTCAATGCGCCGGCGTTTCTCGAGCGGCAGCACGCCGCCGTGTCTGCGCTGCTCGCTCGCGGGTA
>DASRAP010000385.1:0-6023 GCA_035638155.1 Gemmatimonadaceae bacterium
GGATTCGCGTACGGAAGTTTGCGAATGAGCACCGCGTTGACCGCGGTGAAGATGGAGACGTTCGCGCCAATGCCGAGCGTGAGTGTGATGATCGCGGCGGCGGCGAAACCCGGATTGCGGCGCAGCGAACGGAGCGCGAGCCGTGTGTCGCCGATCAAATCCTCGAGCCACCGCGTGCCGCGCCCGTCGCGGTACGTTTCCTTCGTTGCTTCGACCGAGCCGAACGCGAGGCGCGCGCGCCGATGCGCTTCGCCGGGCGACATACCTTGCGTGATGTACTTCTCGGTTTCACGCTCGATGTGAAACTGGAGCTCGCGGTCCAGTTCTCGCTCCGCTGCATCTTTGTGAAGGAGCGCGTTCACGCGGCGCCGGAAGTTGGTGAGCATCGACATCACTGTGTCCCCAGGATGAGGTCGACCGCCGCCACGTACCGGCGCCAGCTTTCCGTCTCGGCGCCCAGCGCTTTGCGCCCTTTCGCGGTGAGCCTGTAGTAGCGGGCTTCACGCCTGTTTTCGGTCGTGCGCCACTCGCTGTCGATCCAGCCGTTCTGCTCCACACGCTGGAGCGCGGGATAGAGCGACCCCTGGTTGATGTCGAGGACGCCCCTCGACATCTGCTGAATGCGCTGGCTGATGCCCCAGCCGTGCATGGGCTCGAGGGCAAGCGTCTTGAGGATCAGAAGGTCGAGCGTCCCCCGGAGGACGTCGGACGGATTGGCGGGCATGGGCTGTTCCTGTAGAAATCCAACAGGAGTATGCAACGCCTTCTGTAGAAAGCCAACAGGAGCGTGACGGACGGTGTATCACGCATACCCGGCACGCCCCGAAGACTCTCCGCTTTGAGGCTGCGGAAGGCGGCCCAGTTGCCAGCGGCCATTCCGGGGACGTAAACTCTGCGACCCCGATGAGAGAGCGGTGATGACAAACCGGATATGGCACGTTCTGACCTGTACGGTCCTGCTCGCGGTCTCGGCCTGCGGCAGTGACAGCGGCACCGATTCCATCAGCGAATCCTTCTCGATTTTCTCCGGCGACGCCGAGCTCAATGCGAACGCCGCCGAGGCGACGCTGGCGGGTTCCTTGCTCACGATTCATGCTGAAGGAACGTCCGGCGAGATCAAGCGGGTGCTCACGCTGCAGGCAACTGCCACGACGACCGGCACGTTCACCGTCGGTGCGACGAATGGCGCGACGGTGCGTTACTCCGAGATCCCCGTCGGCGCGACGTCGGGCAAGGAGTGGCTGGCCGCCGCAGGCGCGGGCAGCGGCACGTTCACGCTGACCGAGTTCTCGGCGACGCGCGTCACCGGCACGCTGAGTGCCGTATTGCCGCCGGTCAGCGCGTCGGGAGCCACGGCGACCAAGACACTCACGAACGGCACGTTCACGCTCAAGCTGTTCCACCAATAGAGCTGAACGGGGTAACACTCGCATGATCGGCTTCATCGGCCTCGGCAACATGGGACGCCCCATGGCGTCGAACCTCGTGCGCAAGGGCAACAAGGTCGCCGTGCACGACATCCTTCCGGATCCCGTGAAGGCGCTCGAGGGGCTGGGCGGGCTCGCCGCGGGCTCGCCGCGCGAGATCGCCGAACAGGCCGAGGTCATTTTCACCATGCTGCCGGATTCGGCGACGGTCGAGAACGTGATCCTCTCGCCCGGCGGGGTGCTGCAGAACGCGCAGCGCGGCGCGACCATCGTCGACATGAGCACCATCGACCCGCGCGTCACCGACCGCATTGCCATCGCGTGCGCGGCGCACGGCATTGCATTCGCGGACGCGCCGGTTGGACGCCTCGCAAGTCATGCCGAGCGTGGCGAATCGCTGTTCATGGTCGGCGCGGCGGACGACGTGTTCGAGCGGATCAAACCGTTGCTCGATGCCATGGGAACAACGGTGCATCACTGCGGCTTGCCGGGCGCCGGCATGCGCACCAAGCTCGTCAACAATTACCTCGCAATCATCTCGTGCCAGCTCAACGCCGAGGCGATAGCGCTCTCCCAGAAGTTCGGCTTGAGCCTCGTGAAGACGCTCGACGTCATCCACGGGACCACCGCCACGAACGGGCAACTCAAGATGGCGTGGGCCACGAAGGTCTTCACCGGCGACATCGCGCCGGGCTTCACCATCGACCTCGCGCACAAGGACCTTTCCCTCATCGTAGAGGCGGCCAACGCCAACAAGGTGCCCGTCCCGATTGCCGCCGTCGCGCGCGAGGCGTATAGTGCAGCGCGCGCAATGGGCTATGGCGACAAGGATTTCTCCGCGATGGGCGACGTGCAATGCGAGCTTGCCCGCACGGAGAAGCCCAGGCTCTAGCTGCCTCGCCGGCGCAACTCCTTCGTAAGCGGAAAAACCGATTGTGAAACGATTGACCTGTGGGCTGCTCGGCGTCGTGGCGACGATGCTTTGCACGTCGCCAGCGCGCGGGCAGAATGCCGGAACAATTCAGGGTCGTGTGACCGACAAGCATACCGGTGAGCCACTCGCCGGTATCACGGTGTCGCTGTACGGCTCTCGCACCGCAACGACGAATCACGACGGTCGCTACACCCTCGTCGATGCGCCGGCGGGCACCGACACCGTGCGTTTCCGGTGGATCGGCTACGCGCCGCAGGAAAAAGTGGTCACGGTGAGCGGCGGCGGTGCGCTCACCCTCGACATTGCGCTCGAGCCCGTGGCGATTCAGCTCGCCGACGTGCGCGTTACCGCGGCATCGCGCTACCCCGAGCGCATCGTTGAAGCGCCCGCCGCAGTGACGTCGGTCGAGGGCGCGCACCTCAAGGAAATGAGCGTGACCGGGCAGACGCCGCTGCTCGTCGCGGACCTTCCCGGCGTGTACGCGCCGCAAAGCGGCATCGGCGACTTCAACCTCAATGCGCGCGGTTTCAATTCGCTGCTCAACCGCCGCGTGCTCGTGCTCATCGACGGCCGCGATGTCGCCACACCGCTGCTCGGAAACCAGGACTGGCCGGGCGTATCCGTGGTCGAAGACGCGAGCAAGGTGGAGTTCGTGCGCGGGCCCGGGTCGGCGCTCTACGGCGCGAACGCCTTCAACGGTGTTCTCGCCATCACGTCACCGCGTGTCGCGGAGGCGCTGGGAACGCGCGTCAGCGTAGGCGGGGGCGACCCGGCGGCGTTGCGCGTCGACGCACGTCATGCGCAACTCTTCTCGAACGGACACGCGGGGTTCCGCGTGAGCGCGGGGCGGTCCCAGAGCGACAGCTGGGACAAGTCACGCACAAACATCGGCGACCTCACGCGGGAATACATCGGTGCCGGCCGCGACTCGGCCAGCATCACGCTGCCGTCGCCCAATTACTTCGAGCTCACACCGCTCAACGGCCAGACGCGCGAGAGCGCGTACGGCACGCCCGGCCCAGTCACCGGCACGCCCGATCCGGTGATCAACACGTACGGCGCCGTCAGGCTCGACTGGTACCGGAGTCCGCAGTCTGTCTTCACCGCTGAGGGTGGAACGACGCGGATGGAGAACTTCATCGTCACTACGCAGGGCACGCGCTCCCAGATCACGCGCGCCGATCGCCCATGGGCACGTGTGGCGTGGGACCGCCACGATCTCAGCGTATTCGCGTACTACATGGGGCGCACGGGCAACCAGTTCTCGCTCGGGTCCGGTGCTCCGGGCAACGAGACGTCAGGGACGCTGCATCTCGAAGCACAGGGACACAGGCGCTTTGCGGGGGATAGAGGGACAGTGGTTGTCGGTGGTTCCGCGCGGCGCACGACGATCGATTCCCGGGGGACGGTGCTCGCAAAGGAGTTCGACGGACGCTCGGACTCGTACTATGCGCTCTTCGAGATGGCGGAATACGCGCTGACGCCGAAGCTCAAGGCGGTGTTTGCGAGCCGCGTGGACGCGTCGTCGCTCATCCAGACGCAGTTCTCGCCGAAGCTCGGCCTCGTGTACAATCCCGTGGCCAATCAGTCGCTTCGGCTCACAGCGAATCGCGCGTTCCTTTCGCCGAGCGCGCTGCAGCTGTTCCTGCAGTTCCCGATTGCGGCACCGATCGATCTCACGCAGCTCGAGCAGGGACTTCGCGCGTCGCCGCTTGGCCCCGCGCTGCAGGGCGTACCGAACGGCACGCTGTTCACGAATTCGGCCGCTGTGCCGGTGCTCGGTATTGGCAATGAGCATCTCAAGCCCGAGCGCATCACCAACGTCGAGCTCGGTTACAAGGGCCAACTGAGGCGCGTGTATGTGACGGCCGATGCGTACTACGGCTCGCTCAAGGATTTCGGCTCGGGGTTCGCGCCCGGGATCAATCCGGATCTCGGACCGTGGACCGCGCCGAGCGCGATCGACGCGAGCGTGCGGGGCGCGGTGGCCGATGCGGCGAACGGCGCGGTCGGACCGGGACTCACGCGCCTCAAGGACGGCAGCACCGCCTACGTGCTTTCCGTGGTGAACGCGGGCAAGGCGCACGAATGGGGGCTCGAGCTGGGCGCGATGTTCTGGATTGGCACGCGGCTCAATGTCTCGGCGAATTATTCGTTCAGCGGCGTCGACATCGACAACGCCACGTTCGTGAAAGGCGACACGTTGCTCTCGAATACGCCAAAGCACATCGGCAACATTGCGGCGACGTATCAGTGGGGGAACGGTCTCCGTATCCGCGGCGGCGTACGCGCGACGGATGCATTCCGCTGGCGCTCGTTCCCGTTCGACGGCGCCGTGCCGTCAACGCAAAGCGTGGACTTCGACGCGAGCTATCCGATCACGAGTCAGCTGAGCGCGACGCTCGCCGCGACGAACATACTCGACCAGCGCCGATACCAGATGTACGGCGGCTCCGTCGTCGGCCGCCGCGTGCTCGGCATGATCACGTGGCAGCGGTAAGGCCGTAACGAACTCAGAGTGAATACACAGTTTCCAGTTCGCGCCGGCCTCTGATCTGGGTGCCGTCATGGCGGGAAAAGCCGGTTGCCGCGTCGCCGGCGGCGCGGTGGGTGGCGGAGTCGATCAGCACGCTCACCTTCATGTCCCGCGTGAGCGTCTGAAGGCGGGCCGCGAGGTTGGTGGTGCTGCCGATCGCGGACCAGATGGTCCGGTCCACGGCCTCGATGTTGCCGACGAACGCCTGCCCCGTCGCAACGCCGACGCCCACTGAGAGCGTCGTGTCGCTGTTCATCTGCGGCACCGTTTCGGCGAGACGTTTCGCGGCGAGCACAGCGGCGCGTTCCTTCTGATCGAGATGCCGCGGCGCGCCGAACACCGCCATCATGCCGTCGCCGTTGAACTCCACGACGGCCCCTCCGAGCTCCGTCACCACGGACGACACCGTCTCCGTGTACTTGTTCACCGTCGAGAAAATGTCGGTCACGTTGCGGCCGTCGCTGTACGCCGTGTACCCGCGGATGTCGACGAACAGCAGCGACACTTCGCGTTCTCCCGTTTCGAGATCGGTGCCGTGCGCAATTGCCTCGGCGAGTGCACCGGGGACATACCGGCGCATCTTCTCCTGAATCGCGCGCGTGCGCTCGAGGAGCTCGGCTTCGTCGAATCTGAGCAAATGGATGGAAAGGCTGGTCGCCAGCGCCGTCAGCAGCGTGAGATCGGTGCTCGTGTACACGTCGCCCGATTTCTTTTCGCCGAGGGAGATAAAGGCCTCGAGTTTTCCGGTGCGGCGAATCGGCAGGAGCAGATGCGCGTCGAGACTGGCGAGCACGGCGGCTCCCATGGGCCCCGCTTTCTGCCGCGTCTGGCGATCGACCTGTTTCGCGGAATCGAACGTCGCGACGAGCGGCACAAGCTCTCCTTCCGCGGGTATGGCCGCGGGCGCCGCCGTTCCCTCCACGAAAACCGGCACGAATGCCGACTCGGCAGCCGCAAAGATCACGCAGCTCGAAGGCCTCAGGTTCGTCATGAGCTCCGTCCCGGTCATGCTCCAAAGTCCTTCGGGCCCCCGCGCGGCGGCGAGCTTCTCGGGCAGGTGCTTCATGGCTTCGTCGAGCGCAAAGCGTTCGCGGAACAGGATGCGTTCAACCCGCGGACGCACCCG
>DASRAP010000386.1:0-9218 GCA_035638155.1 Gemmatimonadaceae bacterium
GTGCTCCCGTAGTAACAGTGCTCCCGTAGTAACAGTGCTCCCGTAGTAACAGTGCTCCCGTAGTAACAGTGCTGAAACTCAGTACAGCCCTCTTCTGAACAACAGCCCGAGCCCGACCACGCCGCATGCCGCAGTCGCAACAGCCGGCACCGTTCGCATTTCGTGCGGCAGGAACACGGTGACGAGCAGCAACAGAAATGACGCGATGAAACAGTAGGACCACGCCTCGAGTTTCGGTGGCGGACCACCGGGTTCGAATTCCTTGAGTGACATGTATGTACGCTCCGCGGCGCCATGCATCCGTGGGGATGCGCAGCGCTGAGTTACGATGATTTGTTGGGCCGCGGCGCCTTGGTGCGCCGCGAGATTCACGCGATCACGCGCTCAGCGGCGGAGCGGTGGCGAAGTAACCGCGATGCGCGACGTCCCGCGACGGAGCGGCCGGCACTCTGGCCACGATCCGAGTGACGCCGCTCTCCGACCCGCGGGAGCGAGGCGGAATCTCGGCGGCGGCTGCTGGTGGCGCATCGCGCCGAGCGTCGGTCGGCCGTTTGAACTGCGTCTCGCGGTCGGCGCGGAGCGCCACGACGTGGTCGTCGTGCGCAAACGCCGTCCAGGCTGCGTTCGCGCTTCCTTGTTCCGCAGGCGGCACAACTCGCGCCACGCCCGTGATGAGCGAAGCGACAAGGAGCCACGAGCGAACGAGAAAACGGGCAGCGCGGTGGATCAGTGAAACCTAACCAGTCATGGAAGATCTCCCAACCTCATACTGGCGGCGCCCGCGATGTCCGCGCACCTTGAACAACCGGCCCAGTGAACCGGGCCAGACTCAACCGACGCCATCATGATTCGCCGAACCTTTTTCGCCGTCTGCGCTTCGTTGCTCGTGGTGCACACCGCGCGCGCACAGACACCCAATGTGGTACTCATGTTCGCTGACAACCTCGGCTGGGGCGAAGTCGGCGTGTACGGTGGCGTGCGCGGCGTTCCGACTCCCAATATCGATCGCATTGCAGCCGACGGCATCCGACTCAACAATTTCAACGTCGAGTATTCCTGTACTGTATCGCGCGCAGCGCTGCTCACGGGCCGGTATGCCATTCGAAGCGGCGCGTCGCAGAACACGGGCGTGACGCTCTGGGAAACCACGGTCGCCGAAGGCCTCCAGTCCGTCGGCTATGCCACGGCGCTGTTCGGAAAATGGCACCTTGGCGGGCTCGACTGGCTCGCGAAGAATCGCGCGCCCACCGATCAGGGTTTCGACGAATGGTTCGGCATCCCGATGACGAGCAATGAAGCGCAGACGACGACGCTTCCCGGCTTTGACTCGACGAAGACGCCCGTGCCGTACATCTGGGAAGGAAAGAAAGGCGAGCCGTCGCACAAGGTCAGGCCGTTCGATCTCGAGAGCCGCCGCACCATCGACCGCGAATCCGCCGAACGCAGCATTGCGTTCATGACCAGGAACGTGAACAGCAAGAAGCCGTTCTTTCTCTATTATCCCATCACGCAGATCCATTTCCCGACACTCGCGCACCCGGATTTCGCGGGAAAGACCGGCGCGGGCGACATCGGCGACGCGATGGCCGACGTGGACTACAACGTCGGGCTCATTCTCCAGTCTTTAAGAAAACTCGGCATCGACAAGAACACGCTCGTGATGTGGTGCACGGACAACGGCGCCGAAGCACGGCGTCCGTGGCGTGGCACGTCGGGCCCCTGGACCGGGTTCTACAACACCGTGATGGAGGGTGGCGTGCGCACCCCGTGCGTCATCAAATGGCCCGCCCGCATTCCCGCGGGACAGGTCTCAAACGAGATCGTGAGTGAGATGGACTTCTTTCCAACGATCGCTGCCGCGGTAGGCGCGCCGCAGATCGTGCCCACCGACCGCGCAATCGACGGTGTGAATCAGCTCCCCTTCCTCGAGGGCAAGGACAAGCACTCGGCGCGCGAGTCGCTGCTCTATTTCACCGGTGAGTGGCAGGTGCGCGCCGCGAAGTGGCACGACTGGAAGTTCCATTACGCATTCCAGATCGAACCGGGCGCCCCGGCGACCGCGCCGCTCATGCGCCTGTTCAACCTGCGGTCGGACCCCAAGGAAGAGACTGACATCAAAGATTCAAATCCGTGGGCACAGGGCGTGTTCGATAAACTCGTCACGGAATTCAACGCGACGACGGCGAAGTATCCGAACGTCGCCGTGGGAGCGCCCGACCCTTACATGCCACCGAAGGGCTAGAGAGATAGCGGGGTCGAGAGAACGCTCACCATTACTGCTGCGCGCGCGTGTACCTGGTACGCGTACTTGTGGCCTGAGCGCCGAGTACGCCGGCGCGTGTCGTCTGGATAACCAGCGTGTCGGCCGAGAGTGACAACTCGCGCTTGACCTCGACCGGCATGTTCTTCCCCGTCGCAGGATCCTGAAAATCGTGAAGCGTCGTGATGACGAGCGCGTTTCCGTTCCACGTCGCGCGAGCGCGCTGCTGGTCCATCCCGCGGCCCATCATGACCGTGTTCACGGATTCCCGGCCGTCGAGCAGGTACACGAACTTGAGTGGCGCTTGCATGTCGCCGCGGCCAAAGAACGCGTATTCGACGGTGACCCTCGACGCGTCCTGAGTGATCGTGAGCGGTGTGCCCCAGCCACTTCCCATATCGCCGGCGCGCGGACCCCCGCGGCCGGACGGCGCGGCCGCTGGAATCTCGGTCCATCGGCCGGCGAAGCTCGCCTGCTGTGCCGCTGCGCACTCCGAGTCGGCCACAACCGCGATCGTTACGGCGAGGATCGCCGGAAGCATTGGTAGTCGCATGGGTTCAACGTAGCACGAATGTCACGCGTCGCGAAAAAGCTCTTCGAGCTCGATCGTCAGTACCTCAGATGCAGCGAGCGGATGCCACTGAAGCACACGATCCACCAGGACCATTCCATCGCTCTCGAACATGGTGATCGTGCGATTCATTGCGTCAACGACCCAATACTCCGCGACGCCGACTTCACGGTAGAACTCGCGCTTGAGCACCTGACGCGCGGCCGTGTCCGAGGGTGAGAGCACTTCCACGACAAGCGTCGGCGCGGGCGCATCAGCCCATCTCGCAGCCATCGGAAGTTGGGCGCGCACCTGCAGGTCGGGCTCGACCTGGTCGCCGCCGTGTTGCACCACGGCACGCGGCCGGTAGATGGCCCCCAGCCGATGTTTTGCAACAAAGGGCGCGAGGAGCTCATGCAGCCGTCGCACAATTTCCTCGTGGGAAGGCGCCGGACCCGGACTCACGAGCAACTCTCCATGCACGAGCTCGTACCGGTTTCCGTCTTCCGGCAGCGCGTCGAGCTCCGCGAGCGTCCAGACTTTCGCAGACACGGCCATGTCTCCAACCTCCTCGTCGGTTTTGCGGCGGCGGGCATGCGCCGAGGATACGCGTGCGCGCCGGGAGGAGCGTCACCAGATTACTGCAACACGAATCAAACCGTCGCCGAGTTGTACGCTCGGCTCGGCCGGCGAGTCAAGTGTCAGGATGCAGTCCCTTCGTCCGTGGACCCTCCAACCTTCCGACCCTCTCGTGCCCAGAACCATCCATGTCGTCGGGTGCCACGCTGAAGGGGAAATCGGCGACGTCATCGTCGGCGGTGTGCTCCCGCCAAAGGGCGATACGCTCTTCGACCAGATGCGCACCATGGAGCGGGAGCACGATCATATCCGGAAGCTGCTGCTGTCCGAACCGCGCGGGAGCGTGGCACGGCACGTGAACCTGCTCGTGCCGTCGCGTCATCCCGACTGTGCAACGGGCGTGATCATCATGGAGCCCACGGAGTACGTGCCGAGCTCCGGGTCGAACCTGATCTGCGTGACGACGGTGCTGCTCGAAACCGGCATCGTCGACATACTGGAACCGGAGACCGTTGTCGCGATCGAAGCGCCCGGCGGTGTGGTGCGCGCGCGTGCGAAATGCGCTCACGGCAAATGCACGTCGGTTGAGCTGGATAACGTGCCGTCGTTCGTCGACCGCCTCGATGCAACGATCGAGGTCGGCGGGGTGGGGTCCGTCACAGCCGACATTGCGTACGGCGGCATGTTCTACGCGATCGTGGATGGTACGAAGCTCGGGTTCAGTATCGACGCCAGCGAAGCGCGCGAGCTCGCGGTCATGGGCGAAAAGATCCGGCGCGCTGCACGCGAACAACTCGACGTTGTGCACCCCGGGAATGCCGGGATTCGCGGCGTCAGCATCGTGCAGATCAACCGGCCGTTTGCCGGCGTGGGACAGGTCACCCGGAACACGTGCATCGTCGCGCCCGGCCGCAGCGACCGCAGCCCGACGGGAACCGGACTCTCAGCGCGCATGGCCGTGCTGCACGCGCGCGGACAGATGCGGATCGGGGACTGGATGATTCACGAATCGCTCATCGGCTCGCGCTTCAAGGGCAGCATACTCGGCGAAACGAGCATCGGAGGGCGCACGGCGATCTTTCCGACGATCGAAGGACGCGCGTGGATCACCGGCTTTCATCAGTACGTGCTGCACGAAAGCGATCCCTGGCCGCAGGGCTATGTGCTCAACGACACCTACGGGATTTCGGGGTCGCGTGAGCAATAGGCGGACTGGCGCTCACGGCACCTCATAGAGTTTCTCGAGCTCCAGCATCCACTCACGGATCACGCTCGACGCGCGCTTCACCAGACCGTCGACGTCGTTGAAATCGATTCCCATCTCTTCGCGCAGGAGCTGCGCGGGGGTGGCGTCGTATCCCCGGCTCAGGAGCGAAACAAAGCGCGGCTGAAACCGCGCAGGGTCATCGTGGAGCTGCCCCGCGTAATTCAGCGCCAGCAGTTTCGCGAGAACGTAGTTGAGCCTGTAGAGCGGCAACGTGTAGAACTGCAGCGGTTGCATCCACGCCTGCGCGCGTTCGCCACCGGGGCCGAACCACATCGAGTACGGCGCCGCGGCTTCTCGAAACAGTTGCTCGAATTCGGGCGCGGTGTGGCGGACACCGCGCGCCGCGTCGGCGTAAATGCGATCCTCGAACGCCGTCTCGAATGCGCTGCGAAACATCTCCGTCGCCTGATCGAGCAGACGCTCGGTGTACTGGATGCGAAGATCGCGGTCAGTCGTAGTACGCGCGAGACTCTCGAACGCCATGAGCTCGCTGAGTCCGGCGTACGACTCCGTGAAATATCCGGGGCCGGCGGCATTTCGAGGGAGCACACCGTGCGCATCCATCAGCATGTTCTGTGCGGCATGCCCGGCCTCGTGCACGAGGATCATGATGTCGTCGAGGAACCCGCTGTATCGCCCCTGAAAGAACACGCTCGGATAGCCAACCGATCCCGTCGAAAAGCCCGGCCGCTCCGCGCGGAACGGGCGCGGAATCAGGTCCAGCCTTCCGTTCGCCGGATCGAGCAGCTTCCTGAGCTCGCTGACATAGCCGTCACCGAGCGGCTTCGCAGCAGTGAGAGCCGCATCACGTGCTTCGGGAAACGTGAACCTCGGCGCGGTTCTTCCAGGCGGCGGAGCGGTCAGATCCCAGACGTGCACGTCGGCGTATCCGAACTGTTTACGAATGCGCTTAACGCGCATTTGCTCGTACCGGCGGTTCACGTCCGCCGCGCCCCTGAGCGCGGAGAGCAATCGTTCGACCTGAGCGACCGTGAGATCCCTGGCTCCGTAGTCCTGTTCCCTGAAGTCGGCAAACCCGGCGGCCTTTGCCATTGCGTTGCGCGCGAACGCCACCTCGGTCATGATCGCGACCATGGTATCACGCACGGGAGCGAGCGCTGCGTTGCTCTGTTTGTAGCCTGCTTCGCGAACGGACCGGTCGGTGTGCGTAAAGATCTGCGTGAGTTGCGTGCGAAGGTCGAGGTCGCCGCTCGGCGTGCTGACGCGCCCGAACTGAATGGTGGCAAACGCCGCGTTGAATCGTCCCGGGCCCGCCCCAGCAATCCGCGCGGCGTCCGGCGGGGCCGGAGGTCCAGGGTTCGGGCGTGCCTGATTGCGCTCGTACGCGCGCGTGGCCGCGAACTGATATGGGCGAAGCGCCGGGAGCTGGCGGAGGTATTCTGCGAACGTCGCTGGGGGCATCGCGGCCAGCACCGCCTGCACGCGCGCCAATGGGGTCTGTACCGTGCGCGCGACGTCGCTGAAGCCACGCGTCGACGCCGAGTCGCGGCTGTCGAGATTGAAGCGCAGCGTGAGGTACGCCAGATGTTTCCCGAGTCGCCGCTGAGCGCTGTCGGCAGTCACGAGCATCGCCAACAGTCCACGCGCCGTCGTTGCGCCTTGCGCGAGACTCGCGGCGCGCTCAGCTACGGAGGCCGTCGTATCCCGGCTCCGAAGCTCTGCCTCAGGTGACGCGTAAAAATTCTTCGCGAGATCGAAGTGGTACGCGGAGGCGCTGTTGCTTGGAAAGGGATCGAATCCCTGCGCGCACAGCGTATGAGATGGAACGGATGCGGCGAGCGCGCACACCGTCACAGTACAAATGCTCTTCATGACGGTTGGACACTCATCGTGCCGCATCAGTTGGCATCAGCGCCCGCGCTGACTCGCTCGCGGAGGGGCCTTTTTTTGTTGCGGCTGGCCAAACGCGCCGTTGAGTCCACACTGCCAGTCACCCGCCAGCGTCTTGAAGCAGACGCCGGCCGCACTCGGCACGGTGTAGATGGCGCAATTGGATCCGACGTTCCCGCGCGCAGCGCTCGACGGATCGCAGATGTACGTGGCGTAGGAACCACGCAGCGCGTACACCGGCACCGAGCGATCGACGTCCGGCAGGCTCGCCTTCGCGTCGTACGCCTGGCCCTTCGGATCGATGTCGAATTTCAGGTCTTCCAGCAGATAGAGCGCGTGACCCGGCCCCAGGACCCGCTCCCCTTCCTTGCTGCACAGGAGCGCCTCGCGCACCACGTCCGTCGGAGGAGGACCCTTGCCCGGAGCCTTGGTCGAGGCACACGCATGCGGCTCGCGGCTGCCGTACGTCCCGCCAAGAGTTGATTTCACTGCGGTCTGAGCGCCGAGCGCGAACGGGGCGATGACGCCGGCAAGGACAAGAGCGGCGCGCACACTGCGGAATGGATGAGAGGTCATTCAAGCAATATCGCCAGAGACGCAGGCATCCGGCCGGCATTTTTGCATACTCGCCCAACCGTTCGCGTTCCCCCAGCCTCTAACAGCCATGGCACAGACCCCGATCGAAGACGTCCTGCGCGATTTGCGCTACGCGATCCGCAGCCTTGGCCGCGCCCCGGGCTTCACCGCCGCAGCCGCCCTCACTCTCGCGCTCGGGATTGGCGCCAATACAGCCGTGTTCAGCGCGGTCGACGCTGCGATCTTCAAACCCCTGCCCTTCACCAATCCCGACCGGATCGTTTCGCTGTTTCAGAACGACCTCAGGAAGCACGAACCGCGCGGCGACGTGGCGCCCGGAAACTTCGCGGAGTGGCAACTCGCATCGACCACGTTCAGCTCGATGGCGGTGGCTGAGCCGTACAGCCTCGTTGTGAAGACGTCCGACGGCAACGAGCGCATTGGCAACTGGAACGTCACGCAGGATTTCTTCTCGATCCTCGATGTACGCCCCGCCCGGGGTCGCTTGTTCGATTCTTCGGAGTTTACGCCAGGTCCGGCGCGTGCAGTGATTCTGACGTACGCATCATGGCAACGGCGGTATGGCGGCGACGAGCGCATTGTCGGCAGGACAATCACGGTCGCCGGCGCACCCGTCACGATCGTCGGCGTGCTGCCGCGCAACTTCTCGTATCTCACGAACGAGCCGCGCTACGAGATGTTTGCGCCGAAGGTGCTCGACTCACTCGAGCGCACGCTTCGCACATCGGGCTGGTTTCATGCGATCGCCCGCCTCAAGCCGGGTGTCACCATCGCGCAGTCGTCGGCGGACATCAATCGCGTCGCCGCGAGTCTCGCGAAAGAGTATCCGCGCACCAACACCGATCAGGCAGTCACGGTCGTGTCACTGCACGAAGGACTCGTCGGCGCAGCGTCGCGCACACTTGCGCTGCTTCTTGGGGCAGTGGTGGTCGTGCTCCTCATTGCGTGCGTGAACGTCGCAACCTTGTTGCTCGCGCGCACCGCCCGGCGACGACGCGAGCTCGACACGCGTGCGGCGCTGGGCGCGTCCCGACCGCGCCTCATACAGCAAATGCTCACGGAGACATTCGTGCTGTGCGCGCTCGGCGGCGTGGCTGGAGTCGCACTGGCCTATTGGGGTGTGGGAGTGATTCGCGGCCTCAGTCCGGCGAGTACGCCTCGCCTTGACGAGATTCGCGTCGACGGGCGCGCGTTGGTCTTCACCATGGTGGCCGTCGCCCTCACGACCATCGTGTGCGGGGTTTTCCCCGCGCTCAAATCTCCAGGCGGCAACAGCGAACGCATTTCCGGTGCCCGCGTCACGGGAACGCGCCGCGACCGCTCCCTCCGCAACGCCTTCGTTGGCGCCGAGGTTGCGCTGGCCGTGGTGCTGCTCGTGGGGGCAGGCCTGCTCGTACGCAGTTTCGTGTCGGTGCTCGGCGTCGAGCGCGGTTATTCCACTGATCGCGTGCTGTCCGCAAGTGTGTTCGTGTGGCAATACCGTCCCGCGGAACGACAGCAGTTCGTGTCGCAGGCAATTGAGAGGGCGTCTGCCATTCCGGGAGTGACCGTCGCCGGAGCAGCCACGTCACTCCCGCTCGCCGGGGCGATAGGCGCGGACCGCGGCCCATTCGACATCGAAGGTCACGCGACGAGCCCCGGTGAGGTGAAGTCGGCGCACATCACCGCGCTCACACCGTCGGCATTCGATGCGCTCGAGATCCGCTTGCATCGCGGCCGGTTGTTTACGCCCGGTGACGATCCATCGGCGGCACCGGTTGCGATCGTCAGCGAAACGATGGCGCGCACATACTGGCCGAACGAAGATCCTGTCGGACGGCGGATCAACATCGGATTCTACGGCGCGCCCGTGTTGCGCACGGTGGTCGGCGTGGTCGGCGACGTGCGCCAGTCGTCGCTCGAAGCTCCCCCCGAAGCCATGGTGTTCCTGCCGCACGCCCAAACACAGGCGGGCGGCGTGGCGATTTTGCTCAGGACAAAGGGGTCGCCGCGGGCGCTGCTCCCCGCGCTCCGGCGCGCCATCGCGAGCATCGACGCAACTCTTCCGCTCACGTACATCACCACGCTCGATGAGCTCGTTTCTGATTCACTCAAGCCGCGCACATTCGCCCTCA
>DASRAP010000387.1:0-4938 GCA_035638155.1 Gemmatimonadaceae bacterium
GGCCGACGATGTTGGCTTCGGCGAGCGGCGAGTTGTAGACGCGGTCGCTGCCGAAGGTGCGCTGCAGGCCGTGCGTCACCTTGAACACGCCACCCTTGCCTTTGAGGCGCGTGATGTTCTCGTCACGCGACACGTCAGCCACATCCTCGCCGAACACGACGATGCGCGGGTCGCGCCGCATCTCGTCTTTCATGCAGACGTTGAGCAGGTCCACCATCGTCGTCGGCTCGCCGGAGAATTGCGGGTCGTCCTCCGTGTCGAACTGCTCGCTCGTCGGATCGACGTCCGGCGAATACACCGCGTAGTAGACCGTCGACGGATCGGGCTGCGGCTCGGCGAGCGCGGCATCGGTCGCCTCCATTACTTCCGCGTCGACTGATTCGCGGATCTTCGCGATGTCGCCGTCGTTGGCGTGGCCATTTGCGATGAGCCACTGCGGGAACGTGTTCAGCGGATCGCGCGCCGCTTCAGCCTCGCGCTCTTCAACGGGCTTGTACAACACTTCGTCGTCCGAGAGCGAATGCGAGTACGGGCGAATCACGTGCGCGTGGACCAGTGCCGGGCCGCGACGCGCGCGGGCGTACGCCGCCGCCTCACGCAGCGCCTCGACGGATGCGATGTAGTTGCATCCATCGACCTGCTTCACGAGGAGATCGGGGAAGCTGCTCACGAGCTTCGAGATCGAGCCGCCGGCCGTGTTCACTTCCACGGGAACGGAGATCGCGTAGCCGTTGTCCTCGACGAGATACACGATCGGGAGCTTGAGATTCGACGCCGTGTTGAGCGATTCCCAGAACTCGCCTTCGGACGTCTGCCCTTCGCCGGTGGTACAGAGCACCACTTCGTCGGACTTGAAGCCCTCCGTGAGGCCCATCTCCTGCGCGCGCGCGATCGCTTCCGCGCAGCCCACCGCCTGGAGGAACTGCGTTCCCGTTGGCGACGACGCGGACACGATGTTGTACTCGTGGTGGCCCCAGTGGCTCGGCATTTGCCGGCCGCCGGAGTTGGGATCCTTCGCCGCGCCCACTGCGGAAAACAGCATCTCCGCCGGCGTCATGCCCAGCGAAAGGCAGATCGCGCGGTCGCGATAGTAGAGGTAGAACCAGTCGTACTTCGAGCGGAAAACGGTGCCCGCGGCCGCGGTCACGGCCTCGTGTCCGGCGCTCGATATCTGAAAGAAAATCTTGTTCTGACGTTTGAGCTTGATCTCCGCGTCGTCGATTTTTCGCGACAGGAGCATCGTTCGGTACGCAGCGAGAAGCTGTTCGCGCGTTAGCTCGTGATCGGCGCTGCGTTCGGCTTTCGTCGAGGTCGCCATCGTCAGGTTTGGAGGTGGACGAGCATCCCCGGAAACTACCCCGGCTCGCGTCCCGGGGGTATCGTGCGCGCGTGAGCGACGTCACCGGAATCCCGCACGTGCCGGGCGACACCGATCCGCGCCGCTGGCGCATGCTCGGACTCCTGGCCGTCGCGGAGCTCCTCGGAATGTCGGTGTGGTTTGCCGGGAACGCCGTGGCGCCGACGCTCGTTGCGAAATGGTCGCTGACCACGAACGAGGTCGCGCTCCTGACCACGGCGGTGCAGCTCGGGTTCGTTGTCGGGACAGCCGCGCTCGCGTTCAGTAACCTCGCGGACCTCATTCCGGCGCGCACGCTCTTCTCGGTGAGCGCGGTGCTCGCGGCGCTCGCCAATGCGGCACTCACGCTCGCCGGTTCGTACGGGGCAGCGATCGTGACCCGGGTGCTCGCAGGCATCTGTCTCGCCGGCGTATATCCGCCCGCCATGAAGATGGCCGCGACGTGGTTCAGGGCCCGGCGCGGACTCGCGGTCGGGACGATCGTTGGTGCGCTCACGGTCGGAAAAGCGCTGCCGTACCTGCTCAAGGCGTTTCCGTCGCTCGGATTCGGCGCGGTGGTGCTCGCCGCGTCGGGCGCGGCGCTCGTGAGCGCGGGGCTGGTCGGGATTGCGTATCACGACGGTCCCTATCCATTCGCGCCGCGGCCGTTTTCCTGGCGGCTCGTTCACGAAGTGGTGTCGGAACGGAGGTGGCGCTCCGTGCTCGGCGGTTATCTCGGCCACATGGCCGAGCTCTACTCGTATTGGACGTGGATTCCGGCGTTTCTCACGGCCAGCGCCATTCAGCGGTCGGGCGCCGCACCGCACTGGGTGAACGCGCTCGCGTTCGCCACGGTCGCGATCGGCGGCGCCGGCTGCATCTGGGGCGGCCTCGTCGCGGACCGAATCGGCCGTGCGCGTCTCACGCGCATTGCGATGGCGGCGAGCGCGAGCTGCGCGCTGCTCGTGGCGCTCGCGTTCGGCCACGCATGGTGGCTAGTGGCTCCGCTTGCTCTGGCGTGGGGCTTCTTCGTCATCGCGGACAGCGCGCAGTTCAGCGTGCTCGCTACCGAGAGCGTGCCGGCGCACTCCGTTGGGACGGCGCTGGCGCTACAGACATCGATGGGCTTCTTGCTGACGACGGTAACGATTCAGCTCGTGCCGCCGGTGGTGAGCTGGCTCGGTTGGCGAGCGGCGTTTGGCATGCTGGCGATCGGGCCGGTGCTCGGGATAGTCAGCATGACACACGTCAGAGAACGCGAATAAAAGCTGGAACAGGGAGGGCGGGAACACGTCCTCGCGACTCCAAGCAATGCCGCTAACGGCGCCCTCTTGCGCATTTCGTGTTACCAAGCAAGAATATGCGTCGTCGTACCGGCGAAGCTGGTTCTTCCTTTCGTGAGGCGCATGAACGCTCTCGACAGAAGACGACAGCGCACGCAATGAGAACGACGCAGTCGTTTTGCGGCGCTGGCCAGCATCAGCCAACAATGACACCTCGTCAGGGCGTCCGGGCCCCCGACGGGGTGTCATTTTTTCCGGCGAGGATCAATGGGGCTACGTGGCCATTTCGCGATGATGCGGCGAGAGCCGCGCGGCGACTGGCGGTTTCGCCGTCGGCGTCCTGCGAAGCACCACAAATGGGCGATCAAGCGCGCCACGATGCGCGACTGCGGACGCCGGTGCGTCTATTGCGCCGCGCACCTTTCGCCTGAAACGGCCACACTCGATCACGTTCTTCCCGTATCGCGCGGCGGGAGCCACGCGCCGGGCAACCTCGTGATCGCGTGCCACTCCTGCAATCAGCTCAAGGGCGACGCCCTGCCGCTCGAATTCTTTGCACAACACCCCTGGGCGGGCGCGAACTTCATGCGCTACGCCCGCGCCGTCCATCGCGCCCTGAAACGTGGCGCCAGAAGAGTGGTGAGCCTCGCCTACGCGGCTTGAACTGCGAAAACCGAAATGAAAATTGAAGGGGAAGTTGCAATGGGAAATGCAAGTTTGAAGAGCGCGTTCGACTTCAAACTTCAATTTCAAATTCACTCTTCAACTTCAATTTCCTTTTCGTTTTTTCGAAGGCCCTCCCAGACGAGCATGGTGCGTTTGCGGTCGGGGCCCCACGCGTAGCCGCCGATGGCGCCGTTGCCGCGGAGGACGCGGTGACAGGGGATGAGCCACGAGATGGGATTCGCGCCAACGGCGTTACCCACCGCGCGCGGCGCTGACGGTTCGCCGATTTCGGTGGCGATCGCCGCGTAACTGCTCGTGCTGCCGGTCGGAATGCGAAGCAGCGCATTCCATACACGCAGCTGGAAGTTCGTGCCGCGCACGTGCAGCGCGAGCGGGCCGCCGCGCGATACAGTGCCGGGAAACGCGCGCGCCGCGACCGGCGCCGTGGCGCGCGGATCGGCGACGAACAGCGCGCGCGGCCACCGCCGGCGAAGATCGCTGAACGCTTCCGCTCGTCCCCCCTTCGCAGAAAACGCGAGGAAGCAAAGCCCGCGGGGCGTCATCGCAAATAGCGCGTCGCCGAACGGCGTCTCGTGCCAGCCGTACCGGATCTCGAGCCCCGTCCCCCGCGTCTTTACTTCACCCGGTGTCACCGCTTCGGCGTGGAGCACGAGCTCATGCAGCCGCGACGTGCCCGACAGTCCGGTCGCGTACGCCGCGTCGAGCACCGGTCGCCCGGCGCGCAGTAGACTGAGCGCCGTCTCGGCGGTGCGCGCCTGGAGAAATCGTTTCGGAGAAATGCCGGCCCACTTGGTGAAGAGCCGCTGGAAGTGCGCCGAGCTCAGGCCCGCAGCCGTCGCCGCGTCGGCGAGTGCGGGATGCGCGCCGGAGTGCTCATCGAGCCACGAAATGGCGCGCGCAATGCGCGTGTAGTCGGAGGGAGCAATCATGCGTGCAGCCTAAGGAATCGAGTACAAGACGGCAATCCGATTCGTGCGCAGGGGAGTGCCCGAGTAACCGAATGCCCGATTGCCCGATTACCCGATTTGCGATTGGCGATTGGCGATTGACCGATTGTCCATTCGGGCACTCGGGCACTCGGGCACTCGGGCACTCGGGCACTCGTCAGTAATCCACCGGCCGCAGATACCCCTCCCCAATCGCCGTTCCGCTCACCATCGCGACGGTCGGGGGACGGCGCTTCCAGTGCGTGTTGTCGAGCCGCTTCCGCACCGCGCGAACCTCGTTGTCCGCGTAGCCGCGCGCGATCACGTCCGTGTCTGTCCAGCCGTTGAGCACAAAGTTCAGAATCTCGTCGGCGCGCTCGTACGTCACGCCGATGTCGCCCTCGTCCGTCTGCCCCTGAACGAGGTCGGCCGTCGGTGGCTTGCTGATGACGACGTCGGGCAAGCCCAGGTGTCGCGCCAGCGCCCAGACCTGCGTCTTGAACAGATCGCCGAGCGGATTGATGGGCGGTGAATCGTCGGCGTGCCACGTGAAGTAACCGAGCAAACGCTCGCTCTTGTTTCCCGTGCCGAGGGGCAGCGCCTTGAGCTTCGCCGACTGATCGAAGAGCGCGATCATGCGCACGCGCGCCATGACGTTGCCGCGGCGGGCGTCGTCGGCCTTCGGCTCGTTCGCGAGATAACCATC
>DASRAP010000388.1:0-11745 GCA_035638155.1 Gemmatimonadaceae bacterium
CCGGCACTACCGGGACGTTGGCCGCGATCGCCGCACGCACGAGCCGTTCGCCCGGATCAGACACGAGCGGCGTGCCGGCGTCGGATACGACCGCCACGGCCTCCCCTCTGGCCAGGCGCTCGAGCACGCGCGGAATCATGCTCGCCTCATTGTGCTCGTGCAGCGATGCAAGCGCTGTGTGGGCGTCGATGTGCTGCATCAGCACGCCCGTCGCGCGTGTGTCTTCGGCAAGCACGACGTGGCACGCGCGCAGAATGTCCGCGGCGCGCGCGCTCAGGTCACCCAGATTACCGATGGGAGTGCTGACGATGTAGAGCGTGCCGGCGCTGGTCGCGGTCACGACACGCTCATTCCGTCAGCGTCGGTCAGGCGGCGTGCGCCTGCAGCTTCGCTTCGATCATCGCCTTCGGAACCGCTCCGATGACCTGATCCACCAGCTTGCCGTCCTTGAAGAACAGCAGCGTGGGAATCGATCGGACGCCGAACCGGGCCGCGGCGCGCGGATTCGCGTCGACGTCGAGCTTGGCCACGGTCACCTTCCCCGCGTATTCGTCCACAAGCTGCTCCAGAATCGGAGCAATCATCCGGCACGGGCCGCACCACGTGGCCCAGAAATCAACGATGGTCAGACCCTTCTGCTGCTCCACTTCGGCGCCAAAGTCGGCGTCGGTCACGGCCTTCGGCTTGCCCATCAGCTACACCCCTGTGCGTTCGTAGATTGTGGTATGCCACGCATTGCGCACCTCGGACTTGCTGTCCGCAGCCTCGGCGACGCCCTGCCGTTTTTTCGGGACGTACTCGGACTCGAAGAAGTTCCGCTCGCCGACAGCGACGGCGCCAGAATCGCCGGCCTCGCTGCCGGTGACGCCCTCGTGGAGCTCCTCGAACCCGAACGTCCCGATTCACCCATCGCCCGGTTCCTCGAAAAGCGGGGCCCCGGCATTCATCACCTGTGTATTGCTGTCGACGACCTCGACGCGATGCTTGCCAGGTGCCGCGCCAAAGGTGTCGAGCTCATTGACCAGACGCCGCGCGTCGGAGCCGAGGGAAAACGCATTGCATTTCTTCATCCCCGGTCCACCGGCGGCATTCTCGTCGAGCTCACTGAATAGTAACCGAGCGGCAAAGACTCAGTGACAGAGCGCCTGCATTCGTTTCGGCTTGTCGGAACCGAGGTCGACGTCTTCGACGTACCAGCGGTTTCGCGGTCCGGGAATCGTCGTGAAGTTCGTCGAAACCGTCGCCGACTTGCGCTTGAGCTCGACCGTCAGGATCTGGCGCGTTCCCGTGCCGCTCGCCTTCCTGGTGACCCGCGCTTCCTCGTCGGCGCAGAACAGGCCCATCACGATGGTTTCGCTGCGCTCCATCTGGACGCGTTCCATCGTTTCACGCGCCGGGCCGCGCTCGGTCCCCCACACCGCCGACATCGCCTGCAAGTCGCGCGCTTTGACGGCGGCGATGTAGGCGTTCACCGCGTCCTCCGGGCTCGACCCACCGGTCATCATTCCCGGCGGCACCGCGCCGCCGCTCGTTCCAGCGGAGGTCGAGTGACACGCAATCATTACAACACCCAACAAGACAGCCGACAATCGTTTCACGGTTCGCTCCGCGAGTGGTGTCGATGACGCGCCGCGCGACCGAACCCTAACGAGACCGCCCGCGTCATGCCAGCGCATACTCCTTCCTCTGATTCGTTGCTCCGTCTCTACGTCAACGTCGACCACGTCGCGACCATTCGTCAGGCGCGCCGAGCCGACGAACCCGATCCGCTGCTCGCGGCAAACGCATGCGTCGCCGCCGGTGCGCACGGGATCACCGCGCACCTTCGCGAAGATCGCCGTCACATTCAGGACCGCGACATCGAACATCTGCGCGCACGGCTGGAGGTGCCGTTCAACCTCGAGATGGCGTGTACGGCCGAAATGCTCGGCATTGCCGAACGTCTGAAGCCATTTCAGGTCACGCTCGTGCCGGAACGCCGCGAAGAGCTGACGACCGAAGGCGGGCTCGATCTCGCTCGCGCGCCCCGCGTGTATGCGGACGCCTGCGCCAGGCTGTCGTCGTCCGGCATTCGGGTGTCTCTGTTCGTCGGGCCCGATCCAGACTCGATCGGGCGCTCGCGCGACGCGGGTGCGCAGGCCGTCGAGCTTCACACCGGCATGTACGCGCACGCGCCGGGCGACGGCCCCGCCCTCGATGCGCTCCGCGATGCCGCGCGACGCGGCCGGGCAGCCGGGCTGGCCGTGCACGCCGGCCACGGCCTGACCGTCAGGAACGTGGGACCGGTCGCGGCCATCGCCGAGATCGAGGAGCTCAACATCGGTCACTCGATCGTGTCCATGGCCGTCTATACGGGAATCGGGGACGCCACCCGCGCAATGCTTGACGCCATGCGCGCCGCACGCCTCAGTTAAGAGTCCCACGCGATCACCATGACCGCCCCCTCCGATACCATCGTCCCGATCGAGACGCTGTTCTATGCCGACGCCGGCCCGCACGTGGTCGCGTCCGGCAACCGGCGTCCGCAGGCGGGGTCGGACCTGCACTCATTGCTCGCATCGGGCATCGCCGGGCTGACGGACCTCGAGACGGAGCCGTTTTCGACACCGGTCGAGCTCGACGACACGGTGCCGATCGGCGACCTCGTGTACCGCGGCCGGACCGCACTCGACCGCGCCCGCGAGCTGCGCACGGAGATTCTCGCCCGCGGCGGGGCGCCGGTTCCAGAGGAAATCGAGGAGCTCTTCGCGCTGCTCGACCTCGCGCAGGAGTAAGTCGTGCGTTTTCCGTGGCGGGCAGCGCTCGGAGTTCTGCTGAGCGCCGGCCTTCTCGCCTGGGCGCTTCACGGCGTGCAGTGGTCCGACGTCGGCCATAATCTCGCGGGGAGCAACGCGGGACTCTGGGTGCTTTCGATCGTTGCGTCACAGTGCGTGTTCCCGTTACGCGCGTGGCGCTGGCGACCGATTCTCGAGTCCGCTGCGCCCGACCTGCCGTTCACGCCGCTCTGGCGTGCGACCGTGATCGGAATGATGGCAAACAATGTGCTCCCCGGTCGCCTGGGCGAGCTCGCGCGCGCATACACGCTGCACCGCGAAGTGCCATCCGTGCGTTTTTCGACGGGCATTGCTTCGCTGGTCGTGGACCGTACGTTCGACGCGCTGGTGGTGCTCACGCTGCTCGCGTTCGCGATGTTCACGCCGTCGTTTCGCGCCGCCGCGGCGGTCGGAAGCAGCACGATGGGTGCGGCGATTCTCGTGACGTCAGCCGTGGTCATCGCGGCGTTCGCCGTTCTCTTCACCACGGTGTTCGCGCCGGCGTTCGTCGAGAACGTCGCGGGCGCGGTGACGAGCACCATCGCCCCCTCGTGGGAAGCGCGGGCGCGAAGCCTCGTGCATTCTCTGGCGGCCGGTCTCGGCGCGCTCCGTAATCCGCGCCGCTTCGGGATCGTGTTTCTCTGGACGCTCGTGCACTGGCTGGTCAACGCGTTTGCGCACTGGCTCGGGTTCCGCGCCATCGGCATCGACGTGCCGTTCACGGCGGCCCTTTTCGTTCAGGGCGTCATCGTGCTTGCGGTGGCGGTCCCGTCGATGCCCGGATTCATCGGCGTGTTCGAAACCGGCGCCGTCATCGCGCTTGCGCACTACGGCGTCGTGAAAGCGGACGCCCTCTCCTGGGCGATCGTGTACCACGGCCTCTCATTCATTCCGGTGACGTTGCTCGGCGCCTGGTATCTGGCGCGCATGGGCCTTTCCCTCGGCGAGATTCGCCGCGCGCCGTCGGTGGGGAGCGCGTGACTCAGGACGGCTCGCTCGAGATTGCCGCGCCCGCAAAGGTCAATCTTTTCCTGCGCGTGCTGGAACGTGAGCCGAGCGGATTTCATCAAATCGAGACGGTCTTTCAGAAACTGGCGCTCGCCGACACGCTCACGGTTCGTCCAACCGACGGGCGGAGCTCGCTCAAGCTTTCGTGGGAAGGATTGGCCCCGCTCCCGCTGGGGCCGGTCGAACGAAACCTCGCATGGCGCGCCGCTGCGGTCTTTCAGCGAGAGCGCGACTGGCCCCGCGGCTGGGACATTACGCTCGTGAAGCGGATTCCCGCCGGCGCCGGGCTGGGCGGGGGAAGCTCTGATGCAGCCGCCGTTCTGCGTGCCCTGAACGCGCTGTGTCCTGACCCGATCGACGACACGACGCTCCGGACGCTGGGCGCGGGTCTCGGGAGTGACGTGCCGTTCTTTCTATCGGACGCATCGTGCGCGATCGGTCGCGGGAGGGGAGAGCGGCTGACGCCGATCGGCGGTCCGCCGCTCGAGCCGGCGACGATTGCGCTGATCACGCCGGGCTTTCCGATTGCCACCGCCGAAGCGTACGGCGCGCTGGCGGCCGCGCGCACGGCCGCGCGTTTTCCGGCTCCGCGAGCCCGTCTCACCGACAGCACGCTCCGGTCCTGGCGTGACTTTGCGGCGATCCACGCCAACGACTTCGAAGCGACCGTGTTTCAGCGGTATCCCGAGCTCGAGGAGTGCCGGAACCGGCTCGAGCGGGCGGGCGCGTCGATCGCCATGCTGACCGGCACGGGATCGACGGTCTTCGGCCTATGGGCGCCCGGCGAAACGATTGACGAGGCCCTCGTGCCCCTTCCGCACGGGCGGCTGATCATGACGGTGACTGCGTAGGTCAATTAGTTTTTGCATGCTGCCCCCTCGTCCAATGGCAGGACATGCGCCTTTGGAGCGCAGAATGGTGGTTCGAATCCACCGGGGGCAATCCAAGTCGATAGGTTGCTGTAACTCCAAGGCTTAACTAGGTTTCCGGGCTGCGATATGGACGGTTTGGCGGTCCCAATCCAGGGAATGCGGCTGCTGACGGGCACCGCGAATCCGACGCTCGCGAGTGAGGTCGCGAAGGTACTCGAGGTCGACCTCTGCAAGAGCACGGTATCGCGGTTTGCTGACGGCGAGATTTTCGTCCGCATCGATGAGAACGTTCGCGGCGCGGACGTCTTCATCATTCAGCCGACCAATTCGCCGGCGGAAAACATCCTCGAGTTGATGTTGCTGATCGATGCAGCACGGCGGGCCTCCGCCGCGCGCATCACGTGCGTGATCCCCTACTTCGGGTACGGGCGGCAGGACCGGAAGGACCAGCCGCGCGTGGCGATCGGGGCGAAGTTGATGGCGAACATGATCGAAAAGGCGGGCGCGGACCGCGTGCTGGCGATCGACTTTCACCAGCATCAGTTGCAGGGATTCTTCGACGTTCCGGTCGATCACCTGTACGCGGCGCCGGTGCTCACCTCGCACTACCGCAAGAAGAAGTTGCAGGACGTGGTGGTCGTCGCGCCCGATGTCGGGTCGGCGAAAATGGCGAGAGGGTTTGCCAAGCGCCTCGACGGATCGCTCGCGATCATCGACAAGCGCCGCCCCGCGCCGAACGTGTCCGAAGTGGTGAACGTCGTTGGTGATGTGGACGGGCGTGATTGTCTCATCACGGACGACATGATCGATACGGCAGGAACCGTGACCGAGGCGGCGCGAGCCCTCAAGGGCATGGGTGCAAAGGATGTGTACGTGTGCGCCACGCACGCGCTGCTCAGCGGCCCCGCCGTGGAGCGGCTCAGCAAGGCGCCGATCGTCGAGGTGACGGTGACGAATTCGATTGCGTTGCCGGCCGAACGGCGATTTCCGCAGTTGACCGTGTTGAGCGTGGGCGAATTGCTCGCGAAAGCGATTCGCTTCACGCATAGTGATCAGTCAGTGAGCTCCCTGTTCGATTAGGTCCCGTTCTCCCGTTCTCTCGCTCTCCCGTTCTCTCGGTCTTTCTCCATATGGCTTCTGTCTCTCTCTCTGCATCGACGCGCACCGGCACCGGCAAGGGTGTTGCGCGCAAACTCCGCGCGGCCGGCAAGGTTCCGGGCGTCGTATATGGTCACGCGCGTGAACCACTCTCCCTCGAGCTCGACAATCGCGAGCTCGAACGTCTGCTCGAGAAGATCGCCGCGGCCAGCACGGTCATCGACCTCTCGATCGACGGCACGGCGCGCAAGACGCTGATCCGCGAGATCCAGCGTCATCCGCTGGAGAGTGGGATCACGCACATCGATTTCCTGGAGCTCGTCGCCGGTGAGAAGGTGACCGTGCGCGTGCACCTCGCGTTCGAAGGCACGCCCGCCGGCGTCCGCGCCGACGGCGGCATCTTCGAGGAAACGCTTCACGAGGTCGAGATCGAGGTCGATCCCGCGAACATCCCGGAGCGCCTCGTCGTCGACGTCACCGAGCTCACGATCGGTCACTCGTATCACGTCAGCGATATCAAGCTCCCCGAGGGCGTCGAGCTGATCACGGACGGCGAAGTCACGATCTGCATCTGCTCGGCCCCGCGCGCGGAAGAGGAAGTCGCGCCGACGGCGGCGGTCGAAGCAGCGGAAGCCGTGGCCGAGCCCGAGCTCATCCGCAAGCCGAAGGAAGAAGAGGGCGAGGAACCGGCAGCCGAGAAGAGCTGACCCTCGCGCTTGCCGCTACGCTCGTTGCCGCGTTGAAGCTCATCGTCGGGCTCGGGAATCCGGGACGCGAGTACGCCGGAACGCGGCACAACGCCGGGTGGTGGGCAATCGACCACCTTGCCGACGCGTGGCAGATCGAAGGATGGAAGAAAGACGGGCAGGCGCTGGTCGCGTCTGCCCGCGTCGGCGCCGAGCGCGTGCGCCTCATCAAGCCGCAGACCTACATGAATCTGAGCGGCGCCGTGCTGATCCAGTATCGGCGGCGTCCAACGTGGGACCCGGCGAACCTCCTGGTCATCATCGACGACGTTGCGCTGCCGCTCGGAACGATTCGGTTGCGCGCACAGGGAAGCGCGGGCGGGCACAACGGGCTCAAGAGCATCGAGTCGAACATCGGAACCCGCGACTACGCCCGGCTCAAGATCGGGATTCGCCCCGCCGACCCGGAGCGGGAGATCGGCGACCTCGCGGATTTTGTGCTCGCGCCGTTTGCGAAAAGCGAAGCGGCGGCGGTACGCGAGGTACTCGAACGTGTCCGCGACGCCTCGGAGATCTGGGTGCGGGAGGGAGTTCTTCCGGCGATGAACAAGCACAATTGAAGGCGCTCAGCGCTCAGCGCTAAGCGTGAAGCGGGTAATCGGCCAATCATCTCTTCGTCTAACAACGCGTGCTCTCTCTCGGAATCGTCGGACTCCCGAACGTCGGCAAGTCCACGCTGTTTAACGCGCTGACGGCCGCGCGCGCGGACGCGGCGAATTATCCCTTTTGCACCGTCGAGCCGAACATCGGTATCGTCGACGTGCCCGATCCGCGGCTGCACCGGCTGGCGGATATCGTCAAGCCGAAGAAGGTCGTGCCCGCCACGGTGCAGTTCGTCGACATCGCAGGACTCGTCAAGGGCGCGGCCACCGGCGAAGGACTCGGCAACAAGTTTCTGGCGAACATCCGCGAGACCTCGGCCATCGTCCACGTCGTTCGCTGCTTCGAGGATCCCGATGTCACGCACGTCATGGGCGCCGTCGACCCGGTGCGCGACCGCGAGGTGATCGAGCTCGAGCTCGCGCTGTCCGATCTCGCGGTGCTCGAGAAACGTCTCGACCGAACGCGCCGCGCGGCGAAGGCGCACGAAAAGGAAGCGCTGGCCGAGCTCCCGGTTCTCGAAAAGGCGCACGCCGCGCTCTCGGCGGGACACGCGGTCGCGTCTCGCGCCGCCGGGCTCACCGAAACGGAGCTCGCGGCGCTCGCGCCGCTCGCGCTCCTCACGGCGAAGCCGGTGCTGTACGCCGCGAACGTCACCGACGCCGAGCTGTCCGGCGATTCCGGCCCGCACCTTCGCGCGCTGCGCGCCGCGGTGACGGAGAGCGGCGAGCATGCGGAGGTCGTGCCCTTCTCCGCTCGCATTGAAGCCGAGCTCGCCGAGCTGGACGACACGGAACGGACGGAGTTTCTCGCGTCGCTGGGAATCGAATCCGCGGGACTCGATCGTCTCATCCGCGCCGGATACCATTTGCTCGGCCTGCAGACGTATTTCACCGCGGGTGAGCAGGAAGTCCGGGCGTGGACCATTCATCGCGGTGACACTGCGCCCGCGGCCGCCGGCGTGATTCACACGGACTTCGAGCGCGGCTTCATCCGCGCGGAAACCATCGGCTGCGACGATTTCGTCCGAGTGGGCGGCTGGAAACCTGCGCGCGAGCAGGGACTCGTCCGCTCTGAGGGAAAGGAGTACATCGTCGCCGACGGCGACGTGATGCTGTTTCGTTTCAACGTGTGACATAAAACCCGGCTCGCCACACGGAACGCGTCTTGTTCTCGCCCGGAGCCGGGCGTATGCTACTCGCGCTCGCCAACACCTGCTCACACTCGCTCATCTCGCACCTGAGGAGTCGCACATGAGAGTTGCCGGTTTCTGTCGCGGTCTTGCGGCGCTGGCCCTTGTCGCTGTGGCGTTGCCGGCGCGGGCGCAGTCGGGAGCAATCACGGGACGAGTCACCGACAGCGTGAGCGGTGGTCCGATTGCCAATGCCGCCGTCATGGCCGTCACCACGAGCGGCGGAGTGGCGGGGACGACCCGTACGACCGATCAAGGCACGTTCAGGTTGCAGGTACCGGCGGGGACATACTCGATCCAGGTGTTGAGCATCGGACACAGCCCGCGTACGATTGCGAGCGTCGTCGTGGCGGCGCAGCCTGTCGCCGTCAACGTCGCGCTCGGCAAGGCGAACATGCTCGACCAGGTCGTCGTCACGACCACGCGCGGCGCATCGGCCGAGAAAGTGCTCGACGCGCCGTCATCGGTGTCCGTTGTCGACGAAGCGGCGATCGCGCGGCGTCCCGCGCTCACGACCACGGATCATCTCAAGTCCACGCCCGGGGTCGACATTTCGCAGGGCGGCATCATTCAGTCCAACGTCGTGGCGCGCGGCTTCAACAACATTTTCTCCGGCTCGCTGCTCAACCTGCAGGATTATCGTTTCGCCGGCGTGCCGTCGCTGCGCGTGAACGTGCCGTATCTCTTCACCGGCACGAACGACGACATCGAGCGCATCGAGGTGCTTCTCGGTCCGGCGTCGGCCCTCTACGGGCCCAACTCGGCCAACGGCGTGCTGCACGTGATCACGAAATCGCCGTTCACGTCGCAGGGTACGACGGTCACCGTCGATGGCGGATCGCAATCGCTCATCCGGGCGAGCCTGCGACACGCGACTGTGATCGGCGAAAAAGTCGGCGTCAAGGTGTCGGGTGAATACATGCAGGGCAGCGACTTCAAGTACTTCGATCCGGGTGAACCGACGACGTTCCCCGACGCCGCGCCTCCCGGGCGCGCGGGCACGCCGGTCAGGCGCGACTTCGATGTCGAGCGGTACACAATGGAAGGCCGGCTCGACTATCGTCCGGACCGCCGCACGGAAGCGGTGACGACGATCGGCTTCACCGACGCGGTGCGCGGCATCGAGCTCACCGGTGCCAACGGCGCCGGCCAGGTTCGCAACTGGACGTACTTCAATCTGCAGGAACGCTTCCGTCGCGGACGCTTTTTCGCGCAGGCGTTTCTCAACTCCTCCGATGCCGGCAACACGGATTCGCTCGACCTCGAAGGGACCTATCTCATCCGCAGCGGCCAACCCATCGTCGACAAATCGCGCGTGTTCGCCGGCCAGGTGCAGCACGGCATCAACATCAGCAGCACGAAGATCACCTACGGCGCCGATTACATCTTCACGAATCCGCGCACGGGCCACACCATCAACGGCCGGAACGAAGACATCGACAACGTGACCGAGTGGGGCGTGTACGCGCAGGGCACGACGCCCCTCACGCAGAAACTGGACTTCATCTCCGCGCTCCGGCTGGACAAGCACAGCGAAATCGACGGCTACCAGTTGTCGCCGCGCGCGGCGTTCGTCTACCGGCCGAACGACAACAACAGCTTCCGAGTGGCGTACAACCGCGCGTTCAGCACGCCGGGAAATTTCGAATACTTCCTTGATCTCGTTCAGCGCCGGAACGTCGACGGTGCCGGCCTCGACATTCGCGCCGTCGGGAACCACGGTGGCCGCGATTTCGACCGCTCGTGCGACGGCGCCGCGTTCGGCTCTTTCTGCATGCGCTCGGTCTACACGTCCGACAAGACCGACGCGTCGGCCGCGGCGGCGTACGCCGGATTGATCAACGCGCGCGCGGCGTTGCTGCAGGCGGGCATCCAGGCCAAGCTCGCGGCGAATCCGCAGACCGCCGCCAATGCGGCGGCACTCGCCGCTGCGATCGTGAACGGACTCAAGGCGGGCACACCGACCGACGCGCAGCTGGCAACGCACGTGGCGTGTCTCCTCCCCGGATGCGCGCCACTCACGGCGGACGGCGTCAAGGACATCGGCGCGCTCAAGGCGAGCTTCAACAACTCCCTCGAGGCCGGCTACAAGGGCCTCATCGGCAAGAAGGGGCGCGTGTCGATCGACCTCTGGTACCAGCAGAAAGGCGACGTGAGTCCGCCCGCCGGCGTTGCGACACCGAACGTGTTCACCGACAGCGCAAGCCTCAGCAATTACTTCAACGGCAACATCACGGCGACGCTCACGCCGGTGTTCCAGAGCTTCGGCCTCTCGCCGCAGGCCGCGGCGGCAAACGCTGCGGGTCTCGCCGCCCAGGTTGCCCCCGGACTCGCCGGCTCGCTCAAGGCCGCGCCGCTCGGCACGATCACGTTCGCTGACGAAACGCGCCCCGACGTGCTCTTCACGTATTTCACGCTCGACAAGAAAGTGAACGTGTACGGCATCGATCTCGGCTACGACTGGCAGCTGACGAACGCGTTCGCGCTCTCGGGTACGTATTCATGGCAGAACAAGAACGTCTTCTCCGACATCATCTTTGCGGAGAACACGGGCGCGAACGGATTGCCATACATGTCGAACTCACCCAAGAACAAGGCGTCGCTCACGCTGCGCTGGGAGAGCGACAAGCGCCACCTGAGCGTCGAGGCGCGCGGCCGCTATACCGACGCGTTCCCGGTGAATTCCGGCGTCTACTACTCGGGCAAGCCCATCGACGATCCGAATAATGCCGACCCGAGCGTCACGCTTCCCGCGTTGCCGCCGGTGCGTGTGATCGCCGTCATGGACGCAGGCATCAACTGGCGGGTGCCGCTTCCGGGGCAGGATCTCACGTGGGCGCTCAACGGCACGAACCTCTTCGACAACAAGCGCCCGACCTTCGTCGGCACGCCGGCAATTGGCCGCATGCTCATCACCCGCCTGCAGTACAAGTTCTAAGCATCGATTGATTCTGTTCGACGGACGTGCCCGCCCGGTCATCGCACATCGCGGTGACCGGGCGCACGCGCCCGAGAACACGCTGGCGGCGTTTCACGCCGCGGCGCGCGCGGGTGCCGACGGGTTCGAGTGCGACGTGCGCCTCACCGCCGACGGTGCAGTGGTCGTCCTGCACGATCCGAGGGTGGACCGCACGACAGACGGCACCGGCGACGTCACCGCGCTGTCCGTCGAGTGGATCAGGACGCTCAACGCCGGCGCGCACTGGCATGCGCACGCCGATCCCGACGTGGCGAACTCGCCGGCCGGCGAAGACGCCGCGCGCCCCTTCGCGGCTGATGGATTGCGAATCCCGCTGCTGGAAGAAGTGCTCACCACGTTTCCGGGGATGCCGGTGATCATCGAGTGCAAGACGCTCGACGTGGTCGCTCCCATGGCGGCGGTGGTGCGGCGCGTGCGTGCGGAATCGCGGGTGCTC
>DASRAP010000389.1:0-5430 GCA_035638155.1 Gemmatimonadaceae bacterium
AAAGCACTCGCCTAGAACTGGTTGACGCGGTCGGCCCAGAGGATTGCTTCGCGATAGATGCCGGCCACGATTCCGTCGCCTACACCAAGGTCCCTGGTCAGCGTGCTCACGCGGGACCAATTCCCGCTCTCGATCGCGAGCGTGAGCTGGAAAATGCGCGTCATGTCGCCTTCCGCACCGAGCAGCGCGTCGTCGATGGCGCGCGACACCTTCACCGTGCGCAGCACCTTCTGAATCGGCACTTCGAGCAGCGCGTCGAACGTCGACACCATTCCGAGCAGAAAGAGCTCGCTGGGTGCGAGGCCGCAGTCGAGCGTCTTGCCGATCACTTCACAGAAGCGCGCGCGCACGAGACCCGTGACGACGAGCTCGGCACCCGGCGCGTCAGCGAGCGACCCCATTGCAATGAGCGAGGCCCACGTGCGAAGCGGCCCGTCACCGAGGAGGCTGACGGCGTGCTTGATGGATTCGACGCGCGTCGGAAGCGCGAAGAAAGCCGAGTTGAGGTAGCGGAGCAGTTTCAGCGTGAGGCCGGGGTCGCGCTGGATCGTATCCTCGACTTCCGTCCGGTTGAGATCGGGCCGGCTCAGCTGCTGGATGAGGGTGAGCGTCGTGAGCTTGCCCGCGGGAATCGCGCGGCTCGCCACCACCTCGCCCTGCATCGCGAAGCGGCCGAGGAAGAGATCGCATCCGGCGTTTCGCGCATCCAGGAATTCCTGGCGGGTCCCGACATTGTCCGCGATGAACCGCATTCCGCGAGGCGCCAGCCGGCGCCGCAACGCCTGATGCTCGGCGCTAATGGACGCTGTTGACAGCACGCGAACGACGTCGACCAGCGGGAGGAGCGACTCGAATTGCTCGTGCGACTGCGGCAGGTCAATCGAGATCGTATACCCCGCCTGCCTGAGACCCCGGCACGCCTCGACGACTTCGGAGTCGATGTCGGTGAGGTCGCGGATCTGGATGACCGTCGTGCCGGGCGGAAGCAGAAGCGCAAAGCCGCGCACCAATGTGTTGCGCGAAACGTCTATCCATGCCGGCTTGCCGCCCGTCAGCTCGTTATTGGCGAAGACGTGCAGGCTATCGCTGATGACGGAGGTGGACGCGCGATCGAGATCGAGCGATCCGCAAAACGCCTCCGGCCCAGAATGAAACAGGAGCTCGTACGCGACGACTTCCTGGGTCCTGTCGTAGATGGGCTGGCGGGCGACGTAACTGTTCACCCCTCAAGTTTCGGACCGCGAACTTGATCGCTTGATGGGCTCAAGTTTTCGCGAATGCAGCCGACAATACGACGAATTGGTCTGCGCTCCTCAGCGGACGATTCGTACGCGAAGGATCCTGTCGAGCAACGGGTATTCCCTGTCCATGAACGCGTTTCCTCCTTCCGCGAGCGGCCCCTGTTTGCCCTGCCGCATCCCGCTGCCCGAGTTTTCGCCGTATCCGGAATACAGACTGTCCACCACGGACATCCCCTCGACGACCGTGCCGAGTACCGTGAAGGGCTCCGCGTCGTTCCGCGAGTTGTCGGCGAGGTTGATGTAGATCTGCGTGTTGCGAGTATTGGGTTGTCCACCGATCATCGCGAACGCGAACGTCCCGCGCTGATTGTGTGACCGCGGCGGGTCGTCCATGATTTGTCGCGTTTTCCAGGCCGCGTTGACTGCGGGATTCCCGCTCAGTCCGAACTGCGCGATGTAGTTCCTGTTCACGCGATGAAACCGGGTGTCGTTGTAGTATCCCAGGCGCGCGAGGTTGTACAACCGGTCCGCGCCAATCGGGCCCCAGTCGCGATGCAGCTCCAGGACAAACACGCCCTTCGATGTCTCGAACCGCAGCCGCGAAACCGGTGGCGCGGCCCTCGTCCATTCCGGGTTTGCGGGGTCGAGCAGAAGCGACGCGTGCGGCCTCGACGTTCTGTTCGCGGCTGAATGGCACGCCGTGACGGCAACTGCTGCAGCGGCGAGCATCCACAAGCCCGCCGACCCTCCAACCCTCCGGCCCTCTGTACATTTCATGCCATGAAGATCCGCGAAGTGATTCCAATCCTCAACGTCAGCAGCGTTCCGGCGAGCATCGAGTGGTTCGAGAAACTCGGATGGAAGCGCGGGTTTACGTGGAACTCCGGCGGTACCATCGAAGGCAACGCGCTGCGCAACGAGCATGGCGACGGGCATTTCGGCAGCGTATGCGTGGACGAGCACAGCATCTTCCTCTGTCGCGACGGCCAGGGCTCGCGAGGGACGATGATGCCGAAATTTCCAGGCGACGACGAGACTGATGGCGTCTGGATGTCGTGGTTTCTCGGGAATCCCGCCGAGGTCGACGAGATGCACGCGCTGGCGATCACGTCCGGCTACACGGTGACCATGCCGCCCACCGACGAGCCGTGGGGCGTGCGCGAATTCCATCTCCGTCATCCCGACGGTCACATGTTCCGCGTCGGCGCGGGAAACCAGGAGGAGTAGCACGTGCGCATCACGGACATGAACTGGATGCAGGTCGAGGAGTATCTGTCCCACGACGATCGGGCGGTGCTCCCGCTCGGCAGCACGGAGCAGCACGGGTATCTCCGGCTGACCGTCGACTGCATTCTGCCCGAGCGCGTTGCGGCGGACGCAGCCGAGCCGCTTGGCGTTCCGGTGTTTCCCGTCGTCGCGTACGGTGTTACGCCCTACTTCCGCGCGTATCCGGGAACGGTCTCGTTGCGCGTGGACACGCACCTCGCGGTGGTGCGCGACATCCTCGACAGCATGGCCCAGAGCGGATTCAAGCGCATCCTGATCGTGAACGGGCACGGCGGCAACAGCGCGGCGCAGTCGTTCGCGCAGGAATGGACCGCGGATCACCCCGGATGCCGCGTGATCTTTCACAACTGGTGGAACGCGCCGCGCACGTGGGAGAAGGTGCAGGAGATCGACCCGGTTGCGTCGCATGCATCATGGATGGAGAACTTCCCGTGGACGCGGCTTCCGGGCGTCGACTTGCCGAAGAAGAAAAAGAAAGCCGCCGATCTCGCGACGGTGCGCATGCTCGACCCCAAGGGTCTCCGCAAGTATCTGGGCGACGGGAATTACGCGGGCGTGTACCAGCGCTCCGACGAAGAAATGCTGGCGCTCTGGGCCGTGGCGGTCGAGGAAACGCGCGCGCTTCTGGACGGCTCGTGGGGCGCTGCGGGCGACGCGAAACGGTGAACATCGATTTCTCCGGCAAGACCGTCATCGTAACCGGCGCCGCGCACGGATTCGGGCGGGCGATCGCGCTCGCGTTCTCGCGGCGTGGTGCGAGCGTGTGGGCGTGTGACATCGCGGAAGACGAGCTCAGGGACACGCAACGTCTCTGTGCGGCAGCCGGCGGCGCGTGCGAGACGCGCGTTGTTGACGTGACCGACAAGAGTGCCGTCGAGGCGCTCGCGGCCAAGGCGTCAGCGATTTCAGGGCAGGTCGACATTCTCGTGAACAACGCCGGCGGCGTGCTCGGACAGGTCGGACGTCCCCTCGAGGAAATCGCGCCGTCCGACTGGCAGCGCATCTTCGACGTCAACGTGACCGGCGCGTTCTACTGCTCGCAGGCGGTGGCGCCGGGAATGAAGACGAGGCGCTGGGGACGCATCGTGAACATTTCCAGCGGCGCCGGACTTGGCGTGAGTCTCACGGGAATCCAGGCCTACGCGTCGGCGAAGGCAGCGCAGATCGGCCTCACGCGCCAGCTCGCGCACGAGCTCGGCGAATGGAGCATCACCGTCAACAACATCGCCCCGGGGTTCGTGCGCTCGAATCCGACGACGGAACGGCAGTGGCAGTCGTACGGTGAGGAAGGCCAGCGGGCGCTCGTGGACCGCATCGCGCTCCGGCGGCTTGGCACGCCCGATGACATCGCGAACGGCGTGCTGTTCTTTGCATCGGAAGAGGCCGGATGGATCACGGGCCAGGTCCTGTCGATCGACGGCGGCAAATGAGCATCGACGCCGTTCTCGCGCATCTCAGCGCGCGACACGAGGAGTATCTCCGCGATCTCATCGAGTTCGCGTCGATCGAGAGTGTGAGCGCAGACCCCGCGCACGCCGGCGACATTCGCGCCGCGGCGGGCTGGGTCGAAAGGAAACTGCGCGCTGCGGGGCCGTTCACGACCCGCGTCATCGAAACGAAGCGCAACCCGGTCGTGTACGCCGAGTGGCTCGGCGCACCGGGCAAGCCGACGGCGCTCGTGTATGGTCACTACGACGTGCAGCCGCCGGATCCGCTCGACAAGTGGATCTCACCGCCGTTCACGCCGACGGTCCGCGACGGATGCCTGTTTGCGCGCGGCGTGTCGGACGACAAGGGACCGCTGACGATCCCGATCCACGTTGCGCAGGCGTTCTTTGCGAACGGCGGCACGCTTCCGGTGAACATCAAGTTCATGATCGAAGGCGAGGAGGAAATCGGCAGCCCGAGCCTCGAGCAGTTCATTTCCGGGAACAAGGAATTGCTCGCGGCCGATTTCGTGCTGAGCGCCGATGGGGCGATGTGGCGCATCAACGAGCCGTCGCTCACTGTGGCGAGCCGGGGTCTCGCGGGCCTCGAGCTCACGCTGACGGCGGCGTCGAAGGATCTGCACTCGGGCCGGCATGGCGGAGCGGTCGCGAATCCGCTCCACGCCATGGCCGAGCTCATTGCGTCGCTGCACGACAGCGATGGTCGTGTTGCCGTTCCCGGTTTTTACGATGCGGTGCGCGACCTCGGTGCGGACGAACGTCGAGCGATCGAAGCGCTGCCGTTCAGCGACGACGCCTATCTCAAGCAGGTCGGCGCGCCGGGCACGTTCGGCGAAAAGGGCTACACGACACTCGAGCGACAGTGGACGCGGCCCACGCTCGACGTGAACGGCATGTGGGGCGGATACGAGGGGCCGGGAAGCAAAACGGTCATCCCGAGCGAAGCGCACGCCAAGATCACGTGCCGGCTCGTGCCCGACCAGGATCCGAACGACATCGCGTCACTCGTTCGCGCGTATCTCGAGTCACACGTGCCGGCCGGGACGCGCATCGCGGTGCAGAGCGGTGATCACGGAGCGCGGCCGTACGCCATGCCGCTCGACCATCCCGCGCTCCGCGCCGCCGGTGAAGCGCTCGCGTGGGTGTATGGTGTTCAGCCGTTAGTGGTGCGCATGGGCGGCACCGTGCCGATCTCCGAGATCTTCAAGCGCGAGATGAACATCGACACGGTGTTTTTCTCGTTCTCGACCGCGGACGAAGACTACCACGCCCCGAACGAGTTCTTCCGTATCAACCGCCTTCACGAGGGTCTGCGCGCGTGGGCCAAGTGCTGGGAGCTTCTAGCACTGTGACTACGGGAGCATTGGAACTACGGGAGCACTGGAACTACGGGAGCACTGGAACCACGGGAGCACTGTAACCACGGCACAACACCCGTAATTCTGTGATTCCCG
>DASRAP010000390.1:0-6556 GCA_035638155.1 Gemmatimonadaceae bacterium
ACCCAACGTCGCGGATGCCGGCGCGGTGTACCGGCTTCGGAACCTGGCGCCTCAGGACTGAACGCGGCAGGCTCCGTCAATAACTGAAACATCCATTCTGCCGATGCGGAACCAGAGTAAAGAGAAAGGGGAAAAACCCAAGGGAACAACAGGATGGAGAAGGGAGGAGGAGGCTTGAGGGGCAAGCCCGTTGCCCTTTGCCCGTGGCCCTTTGCCCGTTGCCCGTTGAAAGCTATTTGAGCTTATAGAGCTTCCGCGCATTATCCCGGAGCACCATGCGCGCAAGTTCCAGTGCGCGGGCATGATCGATCTCCCCGTCGCGCATCATGGCCGTGAGTGCACGTGCGAGCGCTTCACGTCCGGTGTTGGCCGCGATCAGGCCGCTTTCTTCCCAGCCGAGCTCGTCGTACTCGGGATACGCGTCGGTCGCGAAGAGAACTTTCTCTGGGTTGTACGCGAGCCACGGGCGCAGCACGCCCGCCACATCGCTCGGCGTGTTGAACGCGGTTTGCTCGGAGAAATCGAGATATGCGTTGGGCTTTGTAAGCAGCGGCGTGATTTCGCGCGTATACGGCCATCCGCCGTGGATGAGGACGAAGTTCGTCTTGCGGAGCGACTGATCATCGAGCAACGGCTCGAGCAGCATGGGATCGGCCCACTGCGTCCGGAAATATCCGCCGCCGCCGTGCGCGGCGTGAATGTGAATCGCCATGCCCAACCGGCCGCACTCGGACGCGATGAAACGGAAGATGTAATCCTGCAGTGCCTTGTAGTCGCCGGCGCCGGCATACGCTTTCTCGGCGTCAGCGTGCGAAGGATTCCCGATGTCGAGGGTGCGGAGATACGCCATTTCGAACTTCTCGGCGAGTGCGCCACCCTGCTTGTGCCGTTCAAGCGTGGCCTTGACGACTTTGTTGAGGTACTCGTCCAGCGTGGCCGGTTTTGCGGCCACACCGCTTTCCGAGTAATACCGCTTGAGCAGCTTGTCTTCGAGCGTGAAGAATGCCTTCTGGTCGGGAGTGAACCCGGGGCGATCGTTATTCAGCGGGTACATGAGCGCGTCGGCGAACGGCACCCAGAGGAACCGCGCGGCCGGGAGTCCTGGTCCCATCGCGACGCGATTCGCGAGCATGATGTCCACGCCGATCTTGTCCAGCACCCACGTCGCATAGTCGTCCTTGTGGGCGGCCATCGCGCTCTTGCGATCGTTGTTGTAGAGCTGCTTGCCCGCGTCGATCACGATCGGCGACGTCTTGCGCTGGCGGTAGGGATCGGACTGCGCCTCGAGATTGTCCACCGGCAGCGCGTCGAATTCGCGATCGGGCTGCTCGCCGGCCGCGGTCGGGCGAACCGGATGCGCGTGATTGTCGATGGCCTTTATGCCATTGATCTCGCGCATGAGCGATGCGTCGACGCCGTTGTCAGCCGGGCGCGCGCACGCGCCGGCGAATGCGCAGCAAGACGCTGCGAGCAGGAAGTACTTCATGGTTGTTTGTGGGGTGGGTTAGCGGCGCTGAAATTCCGGGCTGCCAAGCGCCACCGCAAGGACGTCGGAGAGACGTTGGGCAGGCGTCCGCCGATCCGGCAACGGAACGTCCAGCGCTCCCCGCATCGCCGCGCGGGTTTCGGCCGAGGCATGACCGGCGAGCACCGCGTCGACCACGCCGCTCACGACATCGTCAGTTCCTGACGTCATGAGCCTGGGGGCGGGATCCCAGGCACTCAGCGCGACGGCAAGTCCGTTCGCGATGTTGCTTGCGAACGTCACACGGTTGAGCAGGGCGCCGGAATTCATCCACGCTTCGCCACGATCCGGCCAACCATCGGGCGTGACCCGTCCCCAGATCGGCTGCCCCAGCCGTCCGATCATTCCTACAAACCGGTTGGTCGTATCGGGCGGCGCATTCAGGACGCGAAGCGTGCTCACCACGAGCTCGAAGGGCGTCTTCACCTTCGCTCGTTCGAGTGAAGCAGACGAGAACTCCGGCGACGTGACGATCGTGCGCACGACTTCGCGAATATCACCGTCTGTGCGAAGAAATGTCTGTGCGGCCCGCTCAACGAGTGACGGTGGCGCCGTGTCCGCGAGCAGCCGCACAACGAGCTTCTGCGAAATGAACCGTGCCGTGGCCGGATGGCGCGCGACGATGTCGAGCACCTGCTCGCCGTCCTCGATGCCGCGCCCGGCGGGAATGTGCACGCCAAGCACGATCTTCGGGCCCGCATCGTGCGTTTCCTGCCGGAAGAGGAACGGGCCGCCGAGCTCGGGCCGGTCGATGGTCCATCCGGTCAGACAGCGCGCGACTTCGATCACGTCGGTCTGCGTGTATCCACCGTTCACGCCCAGCGTGTGAAGCTCCATCAGCTCGCGCGCGTAGTTCTCGTTGAGTCCCGTACGCCGGCGATTGGGAACCATCAGGGGCGACGAATCGCCCTTCGCGGCGCGCCGCTCAGCGATGCGTGCCTCCGGCATCGTCGGGTGCATGCTGTCGACGGCGCTTTGCCACGCGTCGAGATAGAAGAGCATCGCGGGACTCTTCGCCACCGCGCCGAGCAGCTCCCGGAAGCGGCCGAGTGCATGCGCGCGAATGGTGCGATCGTAGTCAACGACCGCGTAGCGGTTCGGCATCTTGCCGATGTGCACCGAGAAATGATTCTCCCAGAAGTCGGTCATGACCTCGAGGAGCTGTCGCTCGGACTGCGTCGCGTGGAGCACCCTGCCGACGAGAATCTGATTCGTGAGCGCGGCCGCGTCGGCCTGGGCCTTGCGATAGGTCACGCTGTCCTGCCTTGTCGGCACCGCGCGCGTGCCGTCGGGTTGCAGGCGTCCGACGACGAGTTGCTGAAGCTCCTGTGGCGTCGGGTGGTCGGCGATGATCTCGAATGCCTGCTTCTGCTGCGATTCGAGTCCGGCCAACACACGGTCGGCTGCGGCATCTGTGATACGCTCGGGATGGAGCTGCTCGTCCAGCCAGCGGTCCACGCCCATGGCCCGAACGCGCGCAAAATCTCCCGGGCGCGGCCCGAAGGTGAGCCGGCTGAGAACCATGTGCACCTGATCAGCCGAATTCGCCGTGCCCGGCGCAGGAACTGTGGCGGCGGGCACTGCTGTGCGCCGAGACGTGGCAGAGGCACATCCCAGAACGAGCAGCACGGCGAGAAGCACAGCGAGGGGTGCGGCGCGCATCAACGGCAAGTTATATACTTTCGACGCGCTTCGACTCCGGAATGACCATGACTCGCCATTCATTACTAGTGTCCGCCGCAGCGTTCACGCTGCTTTCATGCACCTCCGGCGGAACGACATCCGCCCGAACGGCGTCAGCGCCGTCCCCCGGCAAGACTGCGGTTGTTGGCCCGCCGCACGGGGCCGTGATCGTCGTTGGTGGTGGCGGGCAAGGACCGGAGGTATTCGCAAAGCTCATCGAGCTCTCGGGCGGTCCCGACGCGCTGATTCTCGATGTTCCGACGGCCGGTGGCGATTCGGTGTATCCGCCCGACTGGCGCGGCCAGAACGGGCTGCGGGCGGCCGGCGCGAAGAACGTAAAAGTTCTGCACACGATCGATCGCAAGAAAGCCGATTCCGACGAATGGCTCGCACAGTTCAAGGATGCGCGCGGCATCTGGTTCGAGGGCGGCAGGCACTTCCACCTGGTGGACTCGTACCTCGGCACCAAAACGGAGAAACTCTTTCACGATATTCTCGCGCGCGGCGGCGCCGCATCCGGTTCCTCGGCGGGCGCGTCGATTCTCGGCAGTTTCCTCGTGAGAGGCGCGCCGTCGAACAACAACTTCATCATGGCGTATCCCGGCTACCTCAAGGGATTCGCGTTTCTCCGCGGGGTGGGCATCGACCAGCACGTCGTCGCGCGCGAGCGGCTCGCGGACCTCGCCGATTCGCTCATGCGAAAGTATCCCGACACGCTCTTCATCTCAGAGGACGAAGGGACCGCGTGGGTCGTGCAGGGCGATGTCGCGGAAATCATCGGCCGGAACAAGGCATTCGTGTACAATGGCCGCGACAAGACGGATCCCGGCAAGCCGTATCTCTCGCTGCATCCGGGTGACAAGTACGACCTTGCCGCGCGTCACGTGATCCACCGCGCGAGCGAAGAGACCAAGGTGACGCCGAAGTTCGTGGATGGCGTGTTTGCCGCGTACAGGAAGAAGGGAGCACCACAGGCGACCGTGCTCGTCGCGGAGAACGGCAAGGTATTCGTGGACCAGGCGTACAACGTGCCGCCGCAGGGCAAGTACATGTCGGAGACGAGCTCGCCGAACTTTGCGCTCGGCGAAATCTCCGATGCGCTGGGTGCGTCAGTCTTTCTTGCGTCCATGCGGGCGCAGGCGGGCGGCCGCGGCGGCCGGGGCGGCGCCGGCGGTCGTGGGGCAAATGGGCGCGGGAATCCGGACGACACGACCGCGGCGCCGCCGGCTGCCGCGCCGCCACTCAAGCTCACCGACGAGGTCGCGCCCGGCGTATCGATCCGGGATTACCTCTCGCACGCGAAGAGCGCTCCGAACGGCGCGAAGCGATTCGCCGCGCTCCTCGCGAAGCAGGGCGGGCAACAGCTCAACCAGCTTGCGAATACGCGTCTCTACACGCCGATCGGGATGCACAAGACCGATGTCGATTCGTCGACCGGCGCGTTTCGTTCGAACGTCGACGAGCTCTATCGATTCGAGCTCGGTTTGACCGCCAACCGTTCGCTCACGGAAGCCGAAGGCGTCAACGTCTTCACTCCCGTGGACGGAGGCACGGCGGGCAATTCACTCGGCTGGAGAGTGGATCAGTACAAGGGGCACGTGCGCCAGGCTGCGTATGGCACGAGTGACGGGCACCGCGCGGCGTTCGTGCGTCTCCCCGACATCAAGGCCGCGATCATCATCCTGACGGACGACCCGGGCGCTGATGCCAGGGGGATGGCCGCCAAGATTGCGGACAAACTGATTGCGGAGTCAATGAAGTAGCGCGCTAATTGCCCGCGAAGCTCACGGTAAACGTGTATGGCCCCGTCACGAACGGATCGACGGAGCTGATCGTGAGCAACGCGGGCCCCGTCGGAGAGCTGCAGGCTGCAAGCACCACGCGCGTATCCTCCGCCGGCGCACTCGCGTTATTCGCCAATGCCACGAAGGCTCCGTCGAGGTTCGACACCTGCAGGGTGGTGGTGTAGCTGGCGTGCACGCTGATCGTGCAGGGGCGATTATCTCGCACGAGATACACGTCGAAATAGTGTGTCGCTGCATCGGCGCAGTCGCTGGCAGCGAGAGCCTGCCCGGAATACGTGGCCGTCATGCCGATCAACATGAGCGGATAGTGCCCGCTCTGGATTCCGCACCCCGGTGATCCCACTCCAGTGTTGGTCGCGAGGACACTGAAGCTTCCCGCTGCTCCATCGGCGGAGCTCACGGCCACCTGATAGTCGCCGGGAGGCAGCAGCCAGTCGAGCGGGCCGCGCGTCGCTGCCGAAATTGAATTGCCGACCACGTACACGGATCCCGGAGGCGCCGTTTGCACCGAGAACTCGGGGAAAAAGGCTGGACCTCCCGTCGCAGTCACCGTGATCACAGCGCTCGTGTTCGACGACGGTACGTGGAACGAGACGACGGCAGCAGGGTGGCCGTTGAGCGTGCACGGACTGTTGCTCGAGACGACGCCTGCGAATGCAGCGCCGAACGACAGAGCCCCCGTTGCGATACATCCCGCCGTCACGGGGAACGCGAGCGTCGCGCCGCTCACAACTGCGGTGAGCGTTCCGGTCACGGTCGGTGTGGACAGTGCCGGCGCGACGATCGTCGTGTGGAATGTCCCATCGCCGCTGGTCGAGCCGGCTGATGGTGATACCGTCAGTCCGTCGATCGACGACGTGAGCGTCACTGTGCTTGGCGCGATGACGTTGCCGAAACGGTCCCTGAATGAAAGCGTCGCCGCGGCGGGAAGTCCGGGAACGAGCGACGGTGTCCCGATTGCCAGGGTGGAACGATCCGTACTCGGTGGCGCGGCGACGACGTCGAACGCGACGCTCGTTTCCGAAAGGGATCGTGATGATGCGGTCAGCGTGTAACCCGTTCCGGCGCGCGTGACGGCCAGCGCACTGAACGTGGCCAGTCCATTCACCGTTGTCATACGTGTGGTTCCCGTCAGCGTGGCACCGCCACCCACCGTGAGCGTGACCTCTTCCGCCGAGGTCGCGCGATCGCCGGATGACGTGATGAGCTCGACGCTGGTGGTAAACGGCTCGCCCGCGACGAGCGGCCGGGGCTGGGCAACGAACCGGAGCCTGATGACCGCCGGAGTGCTGGCCGGAGTCGCATCGGTGACGGTACTTCCGCCGCACGCAAGCACACAGGCAAGCAAGTAGAACGGTCCCGTGATCGAGACGCGCATGGCATCGGTACCCGCCGTGCACAGGGACGTTCACACCGCATTCGCCATCGCGGGCGTAGGCCTATAGGATTCGGCCATGAACCTCCCCGTCCGTCATCGCCGGTTTGGTGCGCCCAACGCCGCCACCGCGGCAATCGCAGTCGCCGCTCTCTCGGTGGTCGCCCT
>DASRAP010000391.1:0-3664 GCA_035638155.1 Gemmatimonadaceae bacterium
GTGCGGGCCCAGAGATAGCCCTCCTGTGTCGGCCACGCTGCTGCGGCGCGATCCACCGCGCGCAGCGCTGCCGCGGTGTCGTGCTTTGCGATGGCCGCATTGGCCGCTCGGAACGCCGCGCGCGCGACCGCCGCCGAATCAGCGGCAGCGTACCCGGTCGGTTGCTGCGCAATGAGAAGCGCCGGAACAAGGAGCCCGGCGCCAAGGACTCGAACTCGCACCTCTCTAGCCCTCCAGCCCTCTAGCTCTCCAGCCCTCTATCGTCCCACGTACGTGACCGCCAAGTCGAACACCAGCGTCGATCCCCCGGGGATCTTCCCGCGCGTACGCATGCCGTAGCCGAGCGTGGGCGGGACGATGATCACGCGATGCCCGCCGGGCTTCATGCCGGTGAGTCCTTCTTCCCAGCCTTCGATAATTGCGTGCTGGCCGAGGCGGATCTCGAGCGGTGAGCCGCCTTCGGTGCTCTCGACCTTCGTTCCGTTCGCCAGCCACAGCGTGTAGTTCACCTTCACGAAGTCAGGCGTTTGCGCCGGATTCCCCGTGCCGACCGTGAGATCCTGCACCCAGAGCCCGCTCGGTCGCTTGGTCAGCTGCGACACGTCGACGCCGACGGCGGCCGCGATCGGCGGACCATCGTAGGGCTTGCCTGGCTTCGTGGGCACGCTGACCGTCGTCGTCGTGGACGCCGGCGCGGGTTTGGCCGCAGGCGCTGACGCTGGTTGCGCGGGTTTGGGTGCCGGCGCGGTGGACGCAGGCTTGCTTCCGGACGACGAACAGGCGGCGACCGCCAGCAGAACAACGAGGCGTGAGTGCAAGGGACTCTCGGCTAGAGGTTGGAGGCTGGAACGATTCTGCGCGCGGACGGATCCCAGCGCCAGTCCGCGGTACGGCCTTCCAGGTGTACGCCGCCGAGCCACCGGTCGATCCCATTGATCTCGACGTGATCACGAATGCCGGCGCGCACGGCCTCGCCGGCAGCGGTGAGCGTCACGTCCTGCTCCCACACGCCGCGGCCCCATGGCGCCTTGAGCACGTCGCCCGACGCGGTGCGCACGAGCGGCTCTCCCGTGTTGCTGAGGGCCGAGAGATACGCGGCGAAGCTTGCGTCGCCGAGAAATACCGCGTCTTCTGCCTGGGCGATCGCGGGAAAGATTTTCGCGAGCTTCGTCGTGCCGTTCGCGATCGCGTCGAACGCCTGTTGCTCCGTGCGCGAGAGTCCGTTGGTCGTGGACGGAAACTGTTCGAGGTGGCGCAGGAGTGCCGGCGCGACGAACGGCAGCGCACGCGTTTCGTCGCTCGTGATCGCTTCGATGTCGGTCGGCGTCGCGGATCGGAACGCCGCCCACGCGCGGCGCGCGACGCCGAATGCGTCTTCGCTCACGGCCGTGCGCGACGGAAAGCGCTCCGCGAGGCGCTGCGGTGCCGAGGGGCCGAGGTACTCCGCGTCACAGATCAGCGTGAGCTTCGTGGCGCCGAGCTCGGCGCGCGTGAACCAGTCGAGGAGCTGAAGCAGCTGCAGCTGGTCGTAGAGATCGTGCTCGAACCAGAGCACGATCTCGTCGTGCGTGAGCGCGCGTTCGAGCGCCTTGTCGCGTTCGGTGAATTCGCGCAGCGCTTCCTCGAACGGCCGCCACCCGCAGTCGGCGATGAAGCGCGCGCGGATCGCGCGCAGCTGGTTGAACGAGACGTCGCTGGGGACGGGGCCGTCGTGGAGCACGTCGCGCCACGGCAGGACTTCGCCCGGCACGCCGGATTGCCTGATGCCTTGAGCGGCGGAATCGCCGTTGGTGATGTGCAGCATCGCGCCAATATAGACCGTCGGCAGAGCAGGCCGGGAAGTCGTAAGTTCTCGTCATGCATATACCCCGTGTGGTCCCCGCAGCAGTGCTGTTGGCCTCGCACGTTGCGTTTGCGCAGGCGATTCCGATTCGCCAGCTCAGTGAACCGGACGCGCGGTCTGCGGCGAGCCTGCCGCGGATGAGCGAGGTGCGAGAGCTGCGCGACCGCCGCGTGGTATTCACGGCAATGCTTGGGCAGACGGTCACGCTGTGTGAGGCAGACCTCCGCAGTTGCCGCGCGTACGTTGACTCGACGTCGCTGACCCCGGGCAGCTTGCCGTCGATGCGCATGTCGCTGCTGCATTTCCCGGGCGATTCGATCGCGATCGTCGACGCGTCGGCCATGGTACTCGTGATGCTTGACGCGAGCGGAAGGCCCGGGCACGTGGTCGCGCTCCCCCATCCGCGCGACGCCTCCATGCTTTCACTCTCGCTCGGCGGCCTGCCGCGCGTCGATCCGAACGGACGGCTCGTGTACCGGGCGCGCTATGAGCCGCCGCGCATTCTCCCGGCGCCGGGGGAGCGCTACACACCGCCGGCATCGCCGGATTCGTATCCTGTTGTCCGTGTGACGTTCGAGACGCGCGCCGTTGACACGCTCGCCGTCGTGGCCGCGCCGGGCTCGTCGAAGACAACATCCGGCATGTCAGCGGACGGCAAGTTGCAGATCAGCACGAAAGTGAATCCGCTGCCCGTGGTGGACGACTGGGCGCTCCTCAGCGACGGAACGGTCGCGATCGTGCGCGGGCATGATTACCACGTCGACTGGGTTGACCCGGACGGCACGAGGCGGTCGACGCCGAAGATGCCGTTCGACTGGCGCCGCATAACCGACGACGAGAAGATGCACATCATCGACTCGGTCGAGGTGTTGCGAGCGCGCATGCAGCGCATGATCGACAGCGTGTACGCGAGCGGTTACACCGGCAGGGGTGCCGCGAGCGCGCCGGCGAGGAAGGAATCGATGATGGCGCCGTCGGAGCTACCCGACTACTACCCACCCATTCGCCTCGGCAGCGTGCTCGGCGATCGTGATGGGAACGTGTGGGTGCTGCCCGGCACGTCTCTGTCCGCTCGGGGCGGGCTGCTGTACGACGTCGTGAATCGCGAAGGGAGTATCGTCGAGCGCGTGCAGCTTCCGCCCGGCTGCAGTCTCGTCGGATTCGGCAGCGGTGGCGTCGTCTACTACATGCAGTACAGCACCGACGACAAAGGCACACACCTCTTTCGCGCCCACATTGTACGGTAGGCGCCCAGTGGGTGCAGCGGAGCGCTTCTGGAAGGCGTAAGGTTATACATGACCAACAAAGCCGCCCGCGTGTCTTTCGCGCTCGCCCTGAGCGTTTCCGCCGTCAGCGCACAGCAACAGGCCACGATCCCGATTCGAAAAGTCGCGATCGAGGCAACATCGACCGAGTCGTTCCGGACGCCGCAGGTCAGCGCGTGGCAATGGCCCGACGGAAGCATCATCGCTACCGCGCGCGAACGCAGCGGCAAGGTGCTGGTGTTCGACAAGGACATGAAGGTCGTCCGGGTACTCGTCGATTCGTCGCTCACGGCCGGGAGCATGATCGCATTCGCCAACTTCCTCGCGATGCCGTTCCGTGGCGACACGACGGTCGTCGTCGACCCTGGGAACGCCGGGCTTCTCGTCGTTGATCGCAACGGCAAGCAGGTCCGCATCATGGCGCTTCCTCGCGGCAACGACATGCGGAACATCTCCACGGGGCAGTTCGGAAACTTCGTCGATCCGCACGGGAGACTGGTGTATCGCACGGCCTACGGCAAAGCGCCGGGCGCCTCGGCCGCGCAAGGCAAGATCG
>DASRAP010000392.1:0-23504 GCA_035638155.1 Gemmatimonadaceae bacterium
CGCCGGTCGTGCGCAGCGTGCGCGATGCAACCACGCGCACCTCGCCGGTCGCGCGCGAGCGAATCCTCGGCAGCAGGACGTCCGCGAGCATGCCTCGCATCTCGCGCGGCACGCCGGGAAGCATTGCGAGCCAGGTTCCGCGTGCGTTCTGGAGCCAGATCCCGGGCGCCGAGCCGTATCCGTTCTCGAGCAGCTCCGCGCCGTCAGGAATCATGGCCTGATTGCGATTCGTGAGCGGCAATTCTCCGAGGCCGCGCCGTTTCCAGCGTTGCCTGAGTGCTTCGAGCGTTGGCTCGTGGAGGCGCATTTCCCGCCCGAACAGCGACGCGACCGCCGCCTTGGAACGGTCGTCGCTCGTGGGGCCCAGCCCCCCCGTCGTGATGACTCCGTCGGCACGATCCATCGCGATACGAACGGCGTCGGCGATCGCGTCACGCTCGTCGCCGACCGTTGTTCGCCGGGTGATTGCGACGCCGGCGCCCGCCAGCTCCCGGGCGAGGTGCGCGGCGTTCGTGTCGATCGTGAAGCCGAGGAGGAGTTCGTCGCCGATGGTGACGATCTCGACGTTCACGCTTTGGCTACCGTCCCGGATGCGCGCGGAACGGCGCCGGTTCGAGCGAGAAGTCGATCGAGATGCCCGCGCGAACGAGCGCGGTGATTCCGGTCTCTGCGGACCCGCTGACTCTGGCGCCGTCGAGGTCGAGGTCGCCGAAATGGCTGCTCTGCCCGGTGACCGTGAGATACGTTCGCACGTGCGGAGAAGATTTGTAGAGCAGCGTCGCGCTGGCGCCGAGCGACGGGCCGGTTGCAACGGCTTCGCCGGTGACGTTCACGCCCGTGTCGTCGATCAGCGTGATGGTCTGGTGCCAGCGCGCGAACGCCAGTCGCGCAGCGACGATCGGAATCAGCCGGCCCGACCGTTTGAGCATGAAGCGCGGCTCGATATACGTCTGCGTCAGCCCGAGTTTCTCGGTCGTGCTGTCGGTGGAATGACGCGTGTAGTTGACGCCGAACGCGAGCAGCAGTGGATACTGCGGGCTGAGGACGGCGGCGACATCGACCCCGTATCCTGAATGAATCCGCTTGAGGTCGCCGAAGAACATCGAATTTGCCCCGCCAAGCTCGAGGAAGGCAGTGAGATGCGACTCCTCAGGCGGCGAGACCGGCGGCGTGGCGGGCTTCTGCGCCAGGAGGGGACCGGCGAGCAGGAGGGCGAGTACGACGGACGTTGAACGCATACGGGTTAAACACTCACGATTGACGATTCCCTCGATGGGCGATCGACGAACGCCCATCGGACTTCATGAGGGCGGGGCCGAACCGCAGCACGTAGATGCCGAGCGTGTACAGCGTCAGCATGACGCTGACCGCCATCGCGAGTGCGCCGGCGATCCCGGCGAAGTTGCTGAGGAAGCCCCATCCGGTTTTTTGCGTGACGTCGACGAAATCGACCGTCGCAACGAAAAACCAGAAGTACGCCGCGCCAACCCACACGAGCTGAACGACCGTCTTGACTTTCGCTGCAAAGATCGCCGCGATGATCGTCCCGCGGCGCGCGGCAATCTGGCGCATGATCGTCATCGCGAGCTCGCGGCCCAGCACGATCGCCGCAACCCACCACGGAAACGCGACGCGGATGTCCGTGCCGAACACGCTGATCACAAAGGGATAATGCGCACCGCGGTGGTGCGACCCCATCAGGAACTGGAAGAGCGGATCCGACGCGGGCGCCTGCAGATAGAACATCGGGACGAACGTGCCGACGAGCAGCAGCTTGTCGGCGAGCGGATCGAGCATCTTGCCCAGATCCGTGACGAGGCCGCGCGTCCGCGCGAGCACCCCGTCGTAATAGTCGGTCCAGCCCGCGGCGAGGAACAGCACGAACGCGACAAACCGCCCGGCCGCCGATCCGGTGAGGGGCAACCACACGAGCAGCGGCGTGATCGCAATACGGCCGATCGTGAGCGCGTTCGGAAGATTCATCCCGCGCTCCTTTGCGCGCTCAGGCGAGCGACTTGAGAACGATCTTGCTGACCGCCTTGAGCGTGTCGAACACGCCGTCACCGGTCACGGCCACCGCTTCGATGTACGGCGCCCGCTCGATCCACTCGCCCGTCGGAACCTGCTCGATGAGATTCTCCCCGGGGTGCATGGCGTCGGGCACGATATGCTGGCGCGCGGCGTCCGTCACTTCCCAGCCGGGGTTCAGCGCCACCTGCAGCGCGCTCACCGGCGCCGCGTTCGGGAGATCGCGTTTGTTGTACTGGATCAGGAACGGCATCTTCGTGAGATCGTACCCGTACTCGGTCATGTTGTCGTACAGGTTCTGCATGGATTCCTGGTTCGCTTCCATGCGCTCGATCTGCGAATCCGCAACGAACACGATGCCGTCGACACCCTTGAGAATGAGCTTGCGGCTCGCGTTGTAGTAGACCTGGCCCGGTACCGTGTACAGATGGAAACGCGTCTTGAATCCGCGGATCGTACCGAGGTCGACCGGAAGAAAATCGAAGAACAGCGTGCGTTCGGTTTCCGTCGCGAGCGAAATCAGCTTGCCGCGCGTGTCCGGTTTCACTTTCGCGTACACGTGCTCGAGGTTCGTGGTCTTCCCGCCGAGGCCCGGACCGTAGTACACGAGTTTGCAGTTGATCTCGCGGGACGCGTAGTTGATCATCGACATGAGTGCGCGCCTCGCTTACTGGAAAAGCTTGTCGATGTCATCGTCGGCTCCGGCGAGCACGCTCGGCCGCTCCGCCTGCCCCTTGGCCCGCGCGAACACCTGTTCGAACAACCGATTGAGGTCCTCCACGGTCTCCTTCATCTTGAGGCGCACGAGACCGAGCGTCGTGCGATTGTCGAAGATCACCACCAGGATGACTCGGTGCGCGACGTCCGCGAGGTACATCGACGCGGTCTCGCCCTGGTGAAACAACGCCTTGAAGTCCGTCTCGCCGACGAGTTTCGCGAGCTGGTCATTGGCCGAAAAGTCCGCTGCGGTGAGCGTCGCGAATGCGGTGGGGTCGAACGTGGGCTGTTCGCCCACGGTCGCCACGAGCTGCCCCGCGCGATCGACGAGCAGCGCACAGCGCGCGCCGGTTTTCGCGAGAAACTGCTCCAGCGACGCCGTGATCGCGCCGAAGTCTTCCTGCGTGAATGACCAGCTTGTCGCGCCAGACGCCATGCGCCTAACCTCGCCCCAAAACGCGGCCGTGTCCACTCGGAACGACCCTGAAACGCGCTGGTGAGTAGCAGCTGCACACGCTCATGAGACGCCCCGCCTCGCTGAAAATGCCTGCGCGATCGTGACGCCATCCGCATACTCGAGATCGCCGCCTACCGGAAGCCCACGCGCCAGCCGCGTCATCGTGACCCCCGACCCCGCGAGCTGTTCGACAACGTACAACGCCGTCGCTTCACCTTCGAGCTTGGGATTCGTGGCCAGGATCACTTCCCGGACGCCAGCCTCACGAACCCGTGCAGCGAGCTGCGCGACGGTCAGGTCACCCGGCCCGACACCGTCGAGGGGGGAGAGCCTTCCACCCAGCACGTGATAGACACCACGGTATTCCCCGCTCCGTTCGATGGCCCCGATGTCCTGCGGCTCTTCGACGACACAGATGGTCGAGGAATCACGACGCGGATCGGCGCAAATCGGGCAGAGCGCGTCTTCGCTCAGGTTGAAGCACCGCTCGCAACGACGGACGCGGTCGGCGAGTGTTTCCAGGGCGCGCGCGAGCCTGCGCGACTGCTCAGTCGGCTGTTTCAGAAGGTGGTACGTGAGCCGCCACGCCGATTTCCTGCCAATCGTGGGCAGTCGCGACAATTCTGTCACCAGTTCCTCGATCGCCGACATGGATACGGGCGGTCAGAATGGAAGCTTGAACGGCAGCCCGAGTCCGCCGGTCAGCTTGCCCATTTCGTCCTGCATGAGCTGCGCGGCGCGCTTTTGCGCGTCCGTCACGGCCACCAGCACCAGATCCTCGAGCATCTCCACGTCGGCGGGATTGACGACCCCTGGTTCGATCCGGACGGACCGCACCTGGCCTTTGCCGTCCGCCTCGACGGTGACCATCCCGCCGCCGGCCGTACCGGTCACGGTCATGCGCGCCAGCTCTTCCTGAGCCTGCTGAAGACGACTCTGCATCTGCTGCGCCTGCTGCAGCATTTTGAGCATGTCGGACATGATGGAAAACTAACCGCAGGCGCTTATTCGAGCAGCTCCAGATCCAGTGCGTCGATGGCCGCAGCAAGGAGCGGATCGCGGCGCAGGGTGTCGGTCCGTTCCGCCTTCACCGCATTCGCGTCATAGCGCCGCCGGGGTGCGGCGCCGGCCAACCGCACCGCGAGCTTCGTCACACCATCGAATCGGCGCTTGAGTGCGTCGAGCACGGCGGACTCGACCTGCGCAAGACCGTTCACGGTGAGATCGGATTCCGCGTCGAGCGTGACGACGCCGCTCGACGTCACGGCCGACGGCGTGGACTCCTCGAGAAGCTGCGCCACGAGCGCCTTTCCCGCGGCGCGCTGCTCAGCCACGATGTCGTCCCAAAACTCGGCGAGGCGATTGACGTCGAGCGGCCGGGAGCGGATCGCGGGCGCAGGAACCGGCGTGTCCGCGAGCGCGCGTGCGGAGACGGGAGCGGGAGCGGAAGCGGAAACGGGGGCCGGAGCACGGGGCGGCGCACTGTCGCGCAGCGTTGGTGGCGTGGTTTCCGCGCGCGGAACGACATCCGAGTGCGCGCGCTGCCGCACCGGGCCCGTGCCGCCGCCCGACGGTGGCGGCAATGCGCCGCCCCCGCCCAGTGCGCGCAGCATGTCTTCCACGGCGATCGTCCGGTCGAGGAGCGCAAACCGCACGAGCAGCGCCTCGAACAGCATCCGCGGCTGTGCACTTTTCCGGAAAATCGGTTCGTGCTCGACAATGACGGTCATCATTCGCACGAGCTCGGCGGACCCAAGCCGGCCCTTTCGTTCTTCCAGTGCCGCGCGTACGCGTTCGCCGACATCCGGTGGCACCCCGCCCAGCTCGATCGCCATTTGTGCCCGCAACATTTCGGCGAAACCGGAGAGGAGGAGACCGTAATCCGCCCCGGCGTCCGCGAGCCGCGCCGACGCGGTGAAAATGTCCGCGGCACGGCGTTCGGCGACGAGGTCGAGCAGCGCGAGCAGCTCGTCGTCCGCGACAAGGCCGAGAGCCGAGCGCACGCTGTCAGACGTGAGACGCGCGTCGCCGAATGCGAGGACCTGGTCCGTCAGCGAGAGCGCGTCGCGCATCGAGCCGTCGGCCGCGCGCGCGATCATCGCCAGGGCATCGGGCTCGGCTTCGACCTTCTCCTGCTGCAGGATCGACGTCAGCCGCGCACGAATCTCGGCTGGACCAATGCGCTTGAGATCGAACCGCTGGAGGCGCGAGAGCACGGGAGCGGCGCTCTGCGCGATGCGCTGCGGTTCGGTCGTGGCGAACACGAACACGACGCGCGGCGGCGGCTCTTCGAGAATCTTGAGGAGCGCGTTCCACGCCTCGCGCGTCAGCATGTGCGCTTCGTCGACGATGTAGACCTTGTACCGGGTGTCGCCCGACGGCGCGTACATGGCGCGCTCGCGGAGGTCGCGGGCATCGTCGACGCCACGATTCGACGCCGCGTCGATTTCAACGACATCGAGCGACGTCGCGCCAGCCCAGATGCTGCGGCACGACGGGCACTCACCACATGGCTCGCCGTCGTCGCGCTTGCGCTCGCAGTTGAGCGCCATGGCGAGGACGCGCGCGAGCGTGGTCTTGCCGGTGCCGCGGGGGCCGCACAGCAGGTAGCCGTGCGCGATGCGGCCACGGGCGATGGCGCCTTTGAGGGTGGTCGCCACGTGCGTCTGGACGGCGACCTCGCCGAACGACTTGGGCCGATACTTCCGGGCCAGCGCGAGCATACTGGAATGCGAGAAGAGAGTTGCCCCAGGCCTGACGACGCAACGTCAGGACTACGTACCGTTGCTACCTCTCGGTCCTGGCGGGATTCGGCAGCCTTCCGTCCGCCGGGGCCTGGAGCAGATCAAAGGTACAACAGTGCTGACGTTAGCGCTGAGCAGTTAGCGCTTAACGCTTAGCGCTTAGCGCTTAGCGCTTAGCGCGCTACACCAGCACCTTCCCGAGTACCGTCAGCGCCGTATCGACCTCCGGCTGCAGCCCGATTGACAACCGAAGATGCGTCTCCAGCGGAGGAAACGCTCTGCCAACGGCAAGCCCGTTCTCGAGACACGCCGAAATGACCTTGCGCACATCCCGCTTGATGTCGACGAAAACAAAGTTCGCGTCGCTTTTGGCCACCGTGAATCCCTTCTGCGTGAACCACTTCACCACGCCCTCGCGCACCGCGGCGTTGCGCTTCTGCTCGGCCTGCATGGCCGCCGTATCCGTCATCGACGCCATCGCCGACGCAATGGCAAGCTGATTCACCGCGGAGTCGAGCCGCCACGCGTCCAGTTTCGCGGCAGTCTCCGGTGCGGCGATCGCGTAGCCGATGCGGAGTCCGGCCATGCCGTACACCTTCGAGAAGGTGCGCGCAACGACCACATTCTTGTTCGACGTCTCCGGCATCATCGTCGCGTACGACGGATCACTCACGTACTCGTGATACGCTTCATCGACGAGGATCATGGTATCCGGAGATTCCTTGCGGAGCCGCGCCAGGAAGGCCCGCACCGGCGCGGCGCCGTGCACCGTGCTCGTGGGATTGTTCGGATTGCAGAGATAGACCAGCCCCGCGCCGCGCGCCGCGGCCGCCATCGCGTCGAGATCGAGGTGCATCGTGTTCGTCACCGGAACAGCGACGACCGGATGGCCAAGCTGCCGCGCAAGCGACGCCGGAGTTTCGAAGGTCGGCGTGCCGGCCACGAGTCCGCGCGACGGTGTCGTGAACACCTGCGTGCACAGCGCGAGGATTTCCGTGCTGCCGCATCCCATCACGACCTGCTCGCGCTTCACGCTGAACTTCTTCGCGATCGCATCGACGAGTTTCGATTCGTTCGCCCCGGGATAGCGGCCGGCATCGACCATCGCGTTCTGAATGGCCGTGCGCCCCGATGCAAACGGCCCCGCGGGATTCTCGTTCTTGTCGAGCCGGATGATCGTCCCCGGCGCCGCGCGAACCGCCGGCGCGAGCGGCTCGGCGCGAATGCCGTTCGGGTCGAAGGACGGAAGAACGGCGACGCCCGCTGCACCAGCACCAATGGCCGACAGAAACCCGCGGCGCGAGTAGCTCATGTGTTCGGCTCCGAAAGGAGAGTGGGAAGAAGGTACTGACAAAAGAGAAAAGGGAAAAGGGAAAAGGGGCGAGGAAACTGCAGGACCGAGAAGGAGGAGGAGCGTCAAGGCTCGAGGAAACCGCAGGACTGAGAATGAAAAGGGACAGGGTAGCTCCTTGTCCCGTTTCCCCCGTCCCTCTTCCCTTGCGACTTTTGGCCTCTTCCCTTTCCCCTTTACTCTTTCCTCTTGGTTTTTCGTGTCGCCCGTATTTCATGCACCCGCGCGACCACGCCGCCGATGAGGAACACGACGGCCGCATAGTACGCCCAGAAGACCACGACCACGACCACGGCCAGGGTGCCCGAATAGAGGGACGCCGGATTCCACAGGCGGGTGACGACCTCGAAGATCACGTTGCGGGTGATCTCGAACAGCGCGGCGCCCCAGATGCCGCCCCACGCCGCGCTCTCCCAGTGAATGCGGCGATTGGGCAGAAACTTGTACAGTCCCGTGAACATCGCCGCGAGGAACGTCGTGGCGAGCAGGCGTGCGACGAAAAAACTCAGAAAGCTGACCGTGCCCGCCTGCACGTTGATCGTGTGGAGCACGGCGAGCCCCACCGTCGTCCCGCGGGCCAGATACACCTGCAGTGCCAGATAAATCGTCGCGAAGACGGTTCCCGCGGTGACGTACACCGCGTCGAGGAGCTTCCCGTGCACGAAGCTGCGCCCGCGGTCCACGGCAAACACGGACCCCAGCGACGCACGAAGCGCCCCGAAGAACCGCGTCGAAAACCAGATGAAGAGCGGGAGGCCGACCAGGCCTGCCTTGCCGCGCGACGCCTGCACGTCGTCGAGGATGCCCTTGATGATCGGGATCGCCGCCGCGGCGGTGCGGTCCGGTAGCAGCTGTCCGAGAAACCGCTCGAGGAAGTCGTATGAGACCGGTTGCGCCGCGCCGAGCAGATACCCGATCGCGCTCGCAAGGAGGAGTGCGAACGGGACGCCCGCGAGGAGCGCCGAATAGGCGACCGACCCGGCGTGGAAGAAAATGTCCTGTCGCCCGAACTGCGCGGCGATGACGCGCACGTCGTCGCGCAGCGCCCGCCCCGCTGCGGCCGCTTCCTCGAACAGGGTCATGGTGCTCAACGCTAATGGCGGACGGCCGGCGGGGGCGACCCGTCAGGCGTCCGCCGTCAGCGGGCCGAGACCGTCAGGCGTCGTTGCTGTCGCGCTCCGCGGCGGCGTCGGCAAGACGCCGCTGCAGCTCGTCGCGCGCGGCACGTGCGGCCGCGCGGCCGGCCGCACGCCCGGCGTCCACACGCGACTTCACGTCGTCGATGACGTCTTCAACGCCTTCCCGCGCATCCCGCGCGCGCCGCGCGAGGCCGTCGCGCGTGCTCTCGTACGCGTCTTCCGCGCGCTCGCGCAGGTCGTCGGCAACGCGACTCGCCGCACGGCGCACACGCGTAGCCCGGCGCCCTATGGCGGCACGCGTTTGCGCGCCCGATTGCGGCGCGAGCAACAACGCGGCGCCCGCACCAATGGCCAGTCCGATCAGAAACGCGGTCAGCTGGCCGCCGCCGCGCTCGATGATGACAGGAGATTCGCGATCTTCGCTGGTCATGCTTGCTCCGGAAAGCACGAAGGCCGGACCGGCGAAACCGGTCCGGCCTCCCTGCGCCATTTACCGCTCGACGACGATGAGGAACTTGGACGGCGCCCAGAACTGCTCGGGCGACGAGACCTTGAGACCCTTCGTCAGCTCGTGATTCTTGTCCGGCGGCACGGACAGGAATTGCGTGTCCTGCCTGGACACGATCTCGTACTTCTTGTCCGCGCTCGGGAACGTGATCGTCGAATCACGCATCCGGTCGATCTGGGTGAAGTCGTGCTCCTTGAGCGATACCGCCGGCAGGAGCGCCTTGCCGAAGCCGAGGAATCCGCCACGCTTGGTGACGATCCCCTTCGCGATCAGATCCTTTTCCGTGCCGACGATATAGTAGGCCTTGTTGGCTTCCGTCGTCATCGTCGAAACGGTGTTGGTCAACTGGTCGCGCTGCGTCGTGAGCGTATCACGCGTCGCGGCGAGCATCGTGTTCGTCTGCTGCAGACCGAGCACCTGTTCGCTCAGCGCGGCGATCTCCGTCTTCTGGCTCTCGAGCACGACCCGCAGCGAATTGATCGTCGAGTCGTAGACCGCCAGCTGCTTCTGCATTTCTGCGTTGGACGAGCCGAGGTTCTGGACGCGCTGGCGGCTCTGGGCGAGACGCGCTTCGCTTTCCTGGAACCGCGACGCGAGCTCGCGAACGCGCTCACGCACCGCGGCGCGCATCTGCGCGGGCGTCTTGCCTTCGAGCTCGGCGGTCTGTGCAGCGACCGGCTTGCCGGCGTTGAGGGCCTTGACCTGGGCGAGATCCGCGGTGAGGTCACCGACGAACTGCGTCGTCGACATGACTTCCTGGATCAGGGAATCCTTCTGTGATTCCATCACCTGGAGCTCGGCCACTTTCTTCTCGAGCTCGACCTTCGACTTGTCGCAGGCGCCAAGTGCGACAATGGCGGCAAATGCAACGATCGACTTCCTCATGTTCCTTCCTCCGTGTAATGAATCCGCGACCACAAGCGGACACTGCAGGGGTGAGTCTCCAGCGCTATTCGCCTGCGTCGGGATCGTCGGGCGCGGTCTGTGCCGCCGGCACGCCGCCCGGCGGAGGCCGGTGCTGCGGAGTCGCCGAAACGAACTTCGCCACAACCGGTGCCGTTCCAACTATACCCAACTGGGCAAACAGAAAATCGAACTTCACTTCATAGGCCGCATCGAGCGCCTTCGCCTGGGCTTCCGGAAGGTCCCAGAGCTCTCGCTTGAATGGACCCAGAGCTTTCTTACGCGTTTTGTACACGAACTGTTCCTCTGTGTCCTTAATCTTCCTTTCATCTTTGGCGTTTGTCGCCAGCCACGCATAGATACGATCGCGCAGTTCCGACGGCACATGTTCGTACAACATGTTCTGGAAATTCGTCGCCAGATGGATCTCGCAGGTCTCGGTGCGCGGGAAGTGATTGAACGCCCCGTCCGGCAGCGTCGACGCGCCATGCTGCACCGCGCCCGCCAGTCCGTACTCGTCGCGTGCGACGCGAGAGAGGTCCGTCAGCGTCTGAAAGTCGAGCTGCACGTCGGCGATGGACCCGTCGGGCAGGACGACGCCGCCGTGCGAGGTGCCTGACTGCACGGAGATCTTGCTCAGGCCGATCGCGCCGCGCGACACCTCCTCGAGCCGGCGGTTGAAGCCGTCCATGAACGCGCGAAGCTCGGGCACCGTCGAGTTCGCGGTCCCCACTTCGCCAATCTCGCCGCCGAGGGATACCGTAATGCCCTCAGGCTCGAGCGAACGCACGAACGCGGCGAGCTCGACGCCGACTTCGAAATTCAGGCGCTGCTGCTCCTCGAGCGTCGCGTGCGATAGATCGACGAGCGTCGAGGTATCGAGGTCAATGTTGTAGAAACCCGCCGCGAGTCCTTCACGCGCGAGCAGGCGCACCGCGTCCACTTCGGCTTTTGCGTCGGCCGCGTATTTCTTGGCGTTGACCTGGAAATGATCGCCCTGAATGAACACCGGGCCGCGGAATCCTTCGCGCAGCGCGGCGCCGATCGCGACGGCCGCGTACTCCGCCGGCCGCTGATCCGTGTATGCGATCTCCGAGCGGGCGATCTCGAAAATGAACGCTCCGGCGTCGCGCTTCATCGCCACGCGGAAGACCGCGCGCATGGTGTCGTACGCGCGGCCGCGGATGTTCATCGCGGGAACGGTGAACCCCCCGCACTCTCCGCGCCCGCGCGCCATGTAAAGGTCGTGGATCGATGCGGGGCGCACGCCCACGGCCTGGCCGATTTCCCACAGCAGCCACCGTGCACTCTCGCGGGCGTCCGGCGCACCGAAGACCGCCGTGCGCACGAGCTCGTCCATCTTCGGCGACGCGAGCACGCTCTGGTCGGCTACGCGAACGCGGGCGCCCTGCACTTCGACGGCGGCGCCGAATGGATGCTGAATGTTGGTCATGGAAGAAATTTAGGGGAATCACACTTCGACCACGAGGCCGTCATGCGCGGGCGCGATCCCGGCGGGGAGCTCCGCCGCGAGCGCCGCATGGCTCTCATGGTGCGTGAGATGGGTGAAAAACGTGCGACGCGCCCCGACCTCGCGCGCCACCTGAATCGCTTCGTCGATCGAGAGATGAAGCGGGTGCTGGCGCCGGAGCAACGCGTTGATGACCAGCAGCTCCACGCCGCGAAGCTGCGTGAGCGCCTGGGGCGGGACGCTTTTCGCGTCGGTCACGTACGCCACGGGCCCGATGCGATACCCGAAGACGCGCTTCGGGCCGTGGGGCACTTCGATCGCTTCGATCGTCGCGTCGCCGATCGTGATGCGTTGCCCCGGCTCAATGCTTCGCCCCTGGCCCTCCGGCTTGCTCGAGCCGGGCGGAGGCGGAATGGCCGGGTCGAACACGTAGGGAAAGCGCTGCGCGAGACTCGCGATGGTCTCGGCAGGGCCGATCATCGGGAGCGCCGCCGTGCGCCGCATGGTGATCGCCCGGATGTCATCGATGCCGTGCGTGTGATCGGCGTGGTCGTGTGTGAACAGCACCACGTCGAGCGCGTCGACGCCCGCGGCAAGCAACTGCAGCCTGAGCTCGGGGGGCGTATCGATCAGGATGCGCGTGCCGCCGTCGGTGTCGATCAATACCGCCGATCGCAGGCGCCGATCGCGCGGATCGTCTGACCGGCACACGGCACACTCACAGGCAATTTGCGGTACGCCGAAGCTCGTTCCCGTGCCGAGGAACCGGAGCTTCACACCACCTCGACCTTGAGCGTATTCGTGGTACCGATGACGTCGAACGGCACGCCGGCCGTGACCAGCACGCGGTCGCCCGGCTTCGCGAGCCCGTGCACGCTCACCACTTCACGCGCCATCGCGAGCATCTGCTCGTACGTCTCGCAATGCTTCACGAGCTGCGGCGTCACGCCCCACACGAGCGAAAGCTGGCGGAACGTGCGCGGCTGGTCGGTCATCGCAATGATCGGTACGACCGGCCGCCGCGCGGCCACAATGCGCGCGCTGAAACCGCTCTTGGTGAACACCACGATCGCGGGCGCCTGCGCAAGGCGCGCCGCCGTCTCGCTCGCGGCCGCGATGATTTCTTCCGTTGACGCGTCGTCCGGCGGCGACCCCGTGCGAAAGCGCTGCCGGGGATATTTCTCGATTTCGGTCACGATACGACGCATGGCCCGCACGGCATGCGTCGGAAAATTTCCCACCGCCGTCTCGGCCGAGAGCATGACGGCGTCGGTGCCGTCGATGACCGCGTTCGCGACGTCGGACGCTTCGGCGCGCGTCGGACGTGAGTGCATCACCATCGATTCGAGCATCTGCGTCGCCGTGATCACCGGGCGGCCCAGCTGGTTGCAGAGCGCGATGAGACGTTTCTGGACGAGCGGCACGGCCTCGTACGGCAGCTCAACGCCGAGATCGCCGCGGGCGACCATCACCGCGTCCGCCGCGCGGACAATCGACTCCATGTTCTGCAGCGCGGAATCCTTCTCGATCTTGGCGACGACGAGCACACCCTTGGGGAGCATGCCCTTGAGCTGCATGATGTCTTCCGCGCGCCGCACGAACGACAGCGCGAAGAAATCGACGTCGTGCTCGATGCCGAACGCCACATCGGCCTTGTCCTTCTCGGTCAGCGAGGGCGCCGAAACGTCGACACCAGGGAGGTTGATGCCCTTGTGCGAGGTGAGCGGGCCGCCGTACACGGTGCGCACCACGACGCGCCGCCCGTCGAACTGCACCACCGTGAATTCGAGATTGCCATCGTCCACGAGCACGCGGCTCCCGATGCGCACATCGTGCGCAAGGTCGTCGTACGTGATCGGGACGTCGCCCGGGCGCACGTCCTCCTCGGGCGACAGCACGACGTCCTGCCCCGGCTGCACCGTCATCGCGCCGCTGAGCTCACCGATGCGGATCCGCGGGCCCTGGAGGTCCGCGAGAATCGCCACCGGGCGCCCCGCTTCCGCCGCGAGCCGGCGAATCGTGGCGATCGTTGCCGCGTGCTCGTCGTGCGTGCCGTGCGAAAAGTTGATGCGGGCGACATCGAGCCCGCTCTCGATCAGCGAACGCAACACGTTGTCCGGTCGCGACGCCGGGCCGAGCGTCGCGACGATCTTGGCTCGCGGAGTATCAGTCACCGCGTCGCGGCGAGTTCGTGGCCGAGCGCGCGCGATTTCTCGTCGAGACCCGCGAGGAGCGAGTCGAACGACTTCTGGAACGACGCGAGTCCTTCAACCAGCAATTGCGCCGTCACCTCGTCGAGCGAAATGCCGAGCGCCGCGAGATCCGCGAGCTCGCGTTCCGCCTGATCGACGTCGCGGTCGACCGTCTGTGCCACGACGCCGTGGTCGCGGAACGCATCGATGGTCGCCGGCGGAAGCGTGTTCACCGTATCCGGGCCGATCAACCCCTCCACGTACATGACGTCGCGGTAGGCCGGGTTCTTGGTGCTGGTGCTCGCCCAGAGCGGACGCTGCATGCGCGCGCCGCGCGACGCGAGTGCGTGCCAGCGCGCACCGGAAAACTTGGACCGCGCGAGCCGGTACGCGAGCTTCGCGTTAGCGATGGCGGCTTTCCCCTTGAGCGCACCGGCGCGCGCCGCGCCGGCGCCTCCGCCTTTCACGATCGCGTCGAGCCTGGCGTCGATCGCCGTGTCCACGCGACTGACGAAGAAACTCGCCACCGATGCGATGCTGGCCACCGGCTGCCCCGCCGCCACGCGCGCCTCGAGTCCTTCAATGTACGCGTCGATCACCTGGCGGTGCGCGTCGACGGAGAAGAGCAGCGTGATGTTGACGTTGATGCCATCCGCCGTGAGCTGCTTCACGGCCGGGGCGCCCTCGGGCGTACCCGGCACCTTGATCATCACGTTGGGGCGGTCCACGCGTTTCCAGAGGCGGCGCGCCTCGGCAATGGTCGAGTCGGTGTCGTGCGCGGTGGCCGGAGACACCTCGATCGACACGAATCCGTCGGCGCCCTTGGTCTGATCGTAGACGCCGCGGAAAATGTCGCACGCGGAGCGGACGTCGTCCGTGGCGATCTCCTCGAAAAGATTCCACGGCGTCGACGCCGTCGAGGACGCAATCTGCGCGTCGTACAACGTGCCGTGCGCGAGCGCCTTTTCGAAGATGGTCGGATTGGACGTCATGCCCGTGAGCACGTCGTCGTTGATGCGGCGCGCGAGGTCGCCGGATTGAAGGAGGGCGCGGTCGATGAAGTCCAGCCAGACCGCCTGCCCGGCGTCGTGCAATGCTTTGAGGCTCATGCCCGGAAACCTAATGAGAAAAAACGCCGAATTGCGTCACCAACCATTCCGCTTGCGCAGCTCCGTGATGTGGGCGGTATGATGCCGGCTGTGCCATCCGTACAGGGCCACGAGCGAGTCGAGCGTCTGCGCGCCTGACTCCGGGTGCTGAAGGGTGCGTGCGAACTGGTCTGCCGGCACGCTCTGAAGAAATGCGTCGAGGCGCGCGTGCAGTGATTCGAGGAGTGCGAGCGAGATACCGACGGGCGCCGACCGCGCGTCGGCAAGATCGGCCCAGCGATCTTCGGCGTACGGCTTGATGGTCGGATTGTCTTCCGTCACCGCCAGGCGCATGCGGCAGTAGGCGTTGAGATGCGAGTCGGCGACGTGGTGTACCACCTGCCGCACGGTCCACCCGCCGTCGCGGTATGGCGTATCGAGCTGCTCCTCGGACAACCCGCGCACGGCGTCGCCGAGGCGCGCCGGAAGCTCCGCCATGTCGAGAATGGCGCTCGCGCGCTCGGCGCGTGTGAGCGGAGCACGCGGCTTGTGGAATTTTCCAACGGGAAAACGGAGATCGTCGGCGTCAGCGGTCATTGGCGGACGGTGAAGGTGGCGGTGGCGACCTGCGAACCCCATGCGAAATCGATCGCCCCACGGTTCTGCGGCAGGACGCGGATCGAAATCGTGAATTCCTCGACGAATTCCGGCGTGGCGGCAAGCACGAGCGGCGCGCGTCCCAACACCTGCGTCGAGTCGTACTGCGTTCCCCAGACGCCGACGGCCTTGTTGATGATGAGCGACGTGCCGTTCCTGGTGTGCTGGATCCACAGCGTATACATGCCCGGCGGCACCACGACGTCGCCGAACGCGAGGGGTTTCGACGTGGCGAGGTGCGTCGCCGCGTTGGCGCCGGCGCGCCATACCGTGTCGAACGGCACGAGCTCCCCGCCCCAGACGGAGCGTTCGCGCACTTTCGGGCGGCCATAATCGATCACCACCGGCGACTGCGTTCCGCCGAACCCGGCGCTCACCGTGCCGCGCGCGGACGCGACACCCATGGGCGTCATTTTCGCGGCGAGGGCGTTCATGTCCACCCCGCCCGGGGCGCGCACGCCCGTGATCTTGTTCGTGGTATAGAACCCATCGACGGACAGCATCCGTCCGTCGGCGTCAAACCGGAGACGCATAGGGTACGGTCCGCCGATGAGACGCATGGTGTCGCCGACGGTCGGCGTGAGGCCGAACATCGCCACGCCGCCGGTGCTCACCGCCGTGAACGAATCCGTTCGTGTCGCCTTGCGGATCGCATACAGCAGCTCGGCGGTTGCCACCGACGGCCAGGTGATCACGAACGCCGCCTGCTTCGCGGCAAGCATGCGCGTCTGCGTGCTGTCGGGGAACACGTTCTCCCGCTTCACGGAATCGGTGCCGAACGTGAACCGCGCCTCCGACGGCTGGCCGGCAAGCGGCGTGCCGTCCGCCTGGCGCTGCCGGATCACCGCGCGCGTCGGCTTGCCGCCGGCACCGAGGGTGATGTCGTACTGTATGCGCAGTACGTTCGGAACGCGCCGGATGACTTCACCCGTGAAGCTCGTGGCCGTACGGGTGAATTGTTCGACGGCGATCGTATCCTTGCCGAGCCGATAGTAGAACGTCGCCTGCTGCGCGGCGAGCGGCGTTGCCGCCACCAGCGCGCCGGTGAAAAGGAGGAGTGCCTTCCGCATAGCCACCTGAGTCGTGTGGGTCATGGCTTCTTCGTCGCTGCTTTCGTCGCCGGTTTCGCGGCCTTGAGTCTCGCCGCAACGTGCTCCGCCTCCTCGAGCACGCGCAGCACGTTCTCGCTGGCGAGCTTCTTCAGATCCTCGTCGCTCCATCCACGCGCGATGAGCGCCGCGAAGAGTGCCGGATACTTCGAGACGTCATCAAGACCCACCACGGTCTCGGTGATCCCATCGAAGTCGCTGCCGATGCCCACGTGGTCGATCCCCGCCACCTTCCGGACGTGCTCGATGTGATCCGCGACCTGCGCGATCGTCGCGCGAGGGCTCGCGTTCGCGCGCACCCATGCGGTGTCCGCCCGGGCGATCGCCGCGGTGTCTTTTGTGGCCTTCTTCACCGAATCGAATACCGCGTCGCGGCGCTTGTCGTACTCGTTCACCTCCTGCGACACGAACGACGGCACGAACGTGACCATCACGACACCGCCGTTCTTCGGCAGCCGCTGCAGAATGGAATCCGGAACGTCGCGCCGGTGATCGGTGAGGGCACGCGCCGCCGAATGCGAGAAAATCACCGGCGCTTCGGTGGTGTTCAGCGCATCGCTCATCGTCGCGTCGGACACGTGCGAGAGATCGACCAGCATGCCGAGCTTGTTCATCTCCTTCACGACACTCTCGCCGAAGGCCGTCAGGCCGGCGTGCTTTGCGCTGTCGAGCGCTGCGTCCGCCCAGTCGAGCGTCACATTGTGCGTGAGGGTCATGTACCGCGCGCCCTGGCGGTAATAGCTGCGCAGCGAATCGAGATTGTTTTCGATCGCATGCCCGCCTTCGACGCCCATCAGCGATGCAATCCTGCCGCTCTTCATGGCGTCGCGGATCTCGTGCGCGGTGAGCGCCCAGACGAACGTGTCGGGATACCTCGCTACGAAGGCCTTCGCCGTGCGGATCTGCTCGGCCTGCATCTTTGCGTATCCGTACTTCGCGGAATCGCCCGGGATGTAGACCGACCAGAACTGCGCACCCAGGTGTCCGGCCTTGAGGCGCGGAATGTCCGTCATGCCCGGCGCATGGGTCAGGTCGTACTTCGACGCGTCCCCCCGCGCGACGCTGTCCTCACGAATGCGCCAGGGAAGATCGTTGTGTCCGTCCATGACGGGCGTGGCCGCGAGCACCGCGTTCGCGTGCGCGAGGTTCGCGTCGCTGCCGGCCGCGGGTGCCGGCGCGGGTTTTTCGGCGCAGGCAATCATGCCGGACGCGAGGAAAGGCAACAGTCGTCGCATGCGGAATAGTATCATCCCGTTGCCGATGAATGGGCCCATGATCGAACAGGTTATAGCCGCCATGACTTCGGCGTCGCGAGCGGTGCTCGTCGCGCCGCCCGGCGCCGGCAAGACGACGCTCGTCCCGCCGGCGCTGCTCGGCGCGCCGTGGCTTGGCGATCAGAAAATTGTCATGCTCGAGCCGCGGCGGCTCGCCGCACGCGCAGCGGCTCGCCGTATGGCGTTCCTGCGCGGTGAGCGTGTGGGCGAAACGATCGGGTACCGCGTGCACCTCGATACCGTGGTCGGTCCGCGGACCCGCATCGAAGTCGTGACGGAAGGTGTGCTCACACGGATGCTCCAGTCCGACGCGACGCTCGACGGGATCGGCGCGGTCATCTTCGACGAGTTTCACGAACGCTCGCTGCACGCCGACGTGGGCCTCGCGCTCACGCTGCACACGCAGGCCGTCGTCCGCACGGACCTGCGCGTGCTCGTGATGTCCGCAACACTGACGGGGGAACAGGTCGCGCGCACACTCGACGCGCCGATCGTCGTCACGGAGGGGCGCGCATTCCGGGTTTCGACCGAGTACCGGCCGCGCCGCGACCGCGAATACATCGAGAACGGCACGGCGCGCGTGATCCGCGAAGCACTCGCCGGTCATCCCGGTGACGTGCTCGCGTTCCTTCCTGGTGCTCCGGAAATCGTGCGCACGACTCAGCTCCTCCGCGACGCGATCAGCGATCCCGCGATCGACGTGAGGCCGTTGTTCGGTGACCTGAGCGGCGAGGAGCAGGACGCCGCCATCGCGCCCAGTCTGCCGGGGCGCCGGAAGATCGTCGTCGCGACCAACATCGCGGAAACATCGCTCACCATCGACGGCGTGCGCGTGGTCGTCGACTCCGGACTGGCCCGCGCGCCGCGATTTTCCCAGCGTACCGGCCTCACGAGACTCGAGACCGTCCGCATTTCACGCGCGTCCGCCGACCAGCGTCGCGGGCGCGCGGGGCGCACTGCTGACGGCGTGTGTTACCGGCTCTGGGCCGAACACGACGACGCGCAGCTCACACCACGCGACACACCGGAGATTCTCGACGCCGACCTGGCGCCACTCGCGCTGGAGCTCGCGGCCGCAGGCATCCGCGACCCGTCCGAGCTCACGTGGCTCGACGCGCCTCCGGCCGGCGCGCTTTCGCAGGCCCGCAACCTGCTCGAGCTGCTTGGCGCGATCTCTCCCGATGGCGCGATCACGCCGCACGGCGCCGAGCTCAGCAGGCTGGGCACACATCCCCGGCTGGCGCACATGCTCGTCCGCGCGCGTGAACAGCGGCACGGTTCTCTCGCCGCGATCATCGCCGCGCTGCTTGGACGCCGCGATATCTTGCGCGCCGGACCCGACTCCCGGGTGGATGCGGATCTGCGCACGAGAATCGAGCTCGTCGCGAGACACTCAGGCGCATCCGACGTGCATCGCGGTGCGGTGGAAGGCGTGCGTGCTGACGCCGCGAAATGGCGCGAGCGGCTCGGAGTTGCAAACGATCGCGTGGATGCCGATCTCACCGGAGTACTGCTGGCGTTTGCGTATCCGGACCGCATTGCACGAAGGCGTGCGGTGCACGATACCCGGTATGTCCTGAGCAACGGCTCCGGCGCGCACTTCGTGCAGCCGGATCCGCTCGGCGCACACGAGTGGCTCGTCATTGCGGAAACAGACGGGCGCTCGCCGGACGCCGGGATCAGACTCGCGGCACCGGCCGAGCTCGACGAGTTGATCGCCTGCAAGGCCGCCGCGCTCGTGACCGCCGATGACGTGCGCTACGACGATCGCACCGAACGAATCATTGCCGTACGGCGCACATCACTCGGCGCGATTCCCGTGAAGGAACAGGCGCTTGCCGACCCGCCGGCCGGCGAAATCCAGGCTGCCATGGTCAGTGCCATCCGGCGCGCGGGAGTGGATGCGCTTCCGTGGTCGGACAACGCGCGCGCGCTCAGGCAGCGTTTGGCCTTTCTCCGGGCGCGCGATGCGTCGTGGCCCGACGTGAGCGACGACGCGTTGCTCGGCTCGCTCGAGGAATGGATCGAACCCGTTGTCGGCGGCGCGCGTTCACTCGCCGGGCTGTCTCGCGCAGCGCTGACGGACGCGCTGCTCTCGAAGCTCGACCGGAAGCAACGCGGCGCGCTCGACGTCCTCGCTCCGCCAGCCATCGAGCTTCCGGGCGGGCGGCGCGCGGCCGTCGACTACGCCGATCCCTCGGCGCCGTCGATTGCGGTGCGCATCCAGGATCTCTTTGGCGTGCAGGCGACGCCCGCGATTCTCGGAGGCCGTGTTCCGCTCACGCTTCAGTTGCTCTCGCCCGCCCGGCGGCCGGTACAGGTGACGCGAGATCTCGCCGCGTTCTGGCGCGGGAGTTACGCCGAAGTGCGAAAGGAGATGCGGGGACGATACCCCCGGCACGATTGGCCCGAGAACCCGGCGGCTGCGGCCCCAGGAAAGCCGCGCGGGAAGTAACCGCTACGATCTGATTCCACTCACGCCCGGACGGCGCGACCGGACGACCGTCCGCCAAATCATGCCCCACACGGTGCGCACGACGATCGCCGTCACGACGACGATCGCGAGCGCGATGGCCGCCGACGCGACCGGGTGACGCCACACGAATGCACTGATGAGCGCCACGCCCGTGAGCTCCGTAACGTTCGCCGCGCCGTTGCTTACGGGCTCCGGCGAAGTATCAATCGCGAGACGGGCGCCGAGTTTCGTCAGCGACGTACCGAATGCAATGCCGCCGGCGAGCAGCGCCGTCGCGAGCACGAGTCCCGGATCGCCGCCCCAGCTGAGCAGCAGTGCCATCGCAATCGCGGCGGGCGGACGCAGCAACGCATGCGCCGCTTCCCAGGCCGACGCGATGCCCGGCACGAGCGTGGCCGCGAACTCGACGGCCACGAGAACGACGGCGAGCGTGATTACCCACGCGTTCGAGAGCCCGGCGAGCGCGGGCGGGAGCCCGGCGATCCAGCCGAGCCGATGCATGAGACCGATGAGCGCAACCGTCGCGTACGGGCTGATTCCGCACGCAACCGCCAGCGCCAGCACCGTCACCAGCATGTGCTCTCTACTCGCCGAGAACCTTGATGATCACGCGTTTCTTCCGCTGGCCGTCCCATTCACCATAAAACACTCGCTGCCAGGGCCCGAGGTCGAGTGCGCCCTTCGTTACAGGAACGATGACTTCGTGACCGATGGTGAGCGATCGCAGGTGCGCCGCCGCGTTGTCCTCGCCGGTGTTGTTATGCTGGTACCGCGCGGGGTCCCACGGTGCGACGGTATGCTCGAGCCAATGCAGAATATCGTGCCACAACCCCGATTCGTGATCATTCACGAACACGGAAGCCGAGATGTGCATCGCCGAGACGAGAACGTAGCCCTCGGCGATGCCACTGGCCTTCACCTGTGCTGTCACATCGTCAGTGATGTCGATGATTTCCTGACGACGCTTTGTGTTGAACCAGAGGTAGTGCGTGTGCGAGGCCATCACACCGCTAGGCGGCTGGCTTCTTGGGGACGAAGGCTTTCACGAGCATGAAGCATACGAACCCGATGATAACCAGGTTGACCGTCGCGGAGAGGAAGCTGCCGAACCGAAGCACATTGTCCGGCACCTTGGGATCGGTCGAGTGCCGTAGCACCACGCCCCAGTCTTTCCATGACGTATTGGCCGGCATGATCAGACCGATGAGGGGCATGATCAGATCGTCGGTGATCGAGCCGACGACCTTCCCCATCGCCGCACCGATGATGACGCCGATGGCGAGGGCGAGCGCGTTGTCCTTGATGAGGAATTCACGAAACTCCTTCACGATCGGCATCTGGCTCCCCCGGTTGAGTTGCCACGATCATAACGCCGGGCGCTGTTCGCGCCAGCCCGGCGGCAGGCCCACTCGGGCGGCTACCCGGCCGTTTTCCTGAATCGTGTCATCGCGAACCCAAGCAGCAGCACGCCCATGACGTATAGCGTCACGACCTGCGGCTTGAGGATCTCCCAGCCGGCACCGCGCAGAAACACGGAGCGCACGACAATCAGGAAGTGCCGCATGGGATTGAGCAACGTGATGTACTGAAACGCCTTGGGCATGCTTTCGACCGGAAACATGAACCCGGAGAGAAACATGGCCGGCATGAGGAACAGGAACATCGACATGAACGCTTCCTGTTGCGTCTTCGACACGGTCGAAATCCAGAGGCCGATCCCGAGCCCGGCCAGCATGTATCCCACCGACGCAAACACGAGCAGAGTGAAGCTGCCGCGCAGCGGAATGTGGAAGAGCAGCAAGGCCACGGCGGTGACCAGCAACAGATCGACGAAGCAGATGAACACGACCGGCAACGTCTTGCCGAGGATGAGCTCGGACGGCCGGAGCGGGCTCACCATGAGTTGCTCGAGTGTCCCGATCTCGCGTTCGCGCACCACACCGAGCGACGTGAGCAGGAGGCACATCATCATCATGATGGTCGCGATCACGCCGGGCACATTATAGACCTGGCTCTTGAGATTGGCGTTGTACCAGGCGCGGGCCCGGAAATCGATGCCTGCGCCTTGCGGAGGCAGGCCCGCCCGTGCGGCAATCTTCGCGCCGTGATCGATACCGTACCGCGTGATGATCTGCGTGGCGTATCCCATCGCGACGTTGGCCGTGTTCGCACTGCTGCCGTCCACGAGCAGCTGCACTGACGCTTGCCGGCCCGCGAGCAGGTCCGCGCCGAACCCGCGAGGGATTTCGAGGGCCATCACGTCATCGCCCCGGTCGAGCGCCTCCGTCACCTGCCCCGGTCGCTCGGCATGCCCGGTGATCGTGAAGTAACCGGCGCTCGAGAGCGCATCGACGAGTGCGCGTGATTCCACCGACGCGTCGCGATCGAGCACGAGCGTGCGCACGTGACGCACGTCCGTGTTCACGACGAAGCCGAACATGAGCACCTGCAGCACCGGCGCGACGAACATGATGCGCGCGGATTTCGGGTCACGAAGCGTCTGACGGAATTCCTTTCGGATGACCTGCCAGAGCCGGCGCCGGTTTATGCCGCGCGTGCTCACGCGAGCTCCTTGTGGAACGAGCGCACCGCGAGCGTGAGGCCCACGATCGCGAACGCCAGCATGGCGAGCGCCTGCGGCCAGAGCACCGCCATCCCCGTTCCCTTGAGGAACACACCCCGGAGCGCGGTGATGAAGTAGCGCGCGGGCACCAGATGCGAGAGTCCCTGCAGGATGATCGGCATGTTGGCGATGTCGTACATGAAGCCCGAAAGCATGTTCGACGGGAGGAAGGTCGCCTGCATGGCCGTTTGCGTCGCGAGCAGCTGGGACTTGATCGCCGCGCTGATGAAGATGCCCAGGCCGAGCGACCCCACCAGGAACAGCGTCGCCAGCAGGAGCAGCAGGAACGGATTGCCGTGGAACGGCACCTTGAACACGAAGAGGCCGATCAGAACCACGGCCGCCATGTCGATCATGCCGATCACGAGATACGGCAGCAGCTTGCCGAGAATGACCTCCGCGGGATGCACGGGCGTCGCGGCGAGCTGCTCCATGGTGCCGCGCTCCCACTCGCGCGCGATCGTGAGCGCGGTGAGCTGCGCGGCAATGATCATCATGACGATCGCGACCAGTCCGGGCACGATCATGTTGCTGCTCTGGAGCGTCTCGTTGTACCAGACGCGGCTCTCCACGAGGATCGGCGGCCGCACGCCCGACGTTCCAAGCAACGCGCGCGCGGAGTACGCGAGCACAATGCTGTTGGCGTAGTTGAGCGCGATCGACGCCGTGTTCGCGTCCGCGCCGTCGAGCAATGCCTGCACTGGTGCGGGCTGACGCGACAGGAGATGCGTCTGGAACTCCCGCGGAATCGTCAGGACGAGGCGGAC
>DASRAP010000393.1:0-12915 GCA_035638155.1 Gemmatimonadaceae bacterium
CGTGCATCGGGATACCCGTTGCCGGGTTGTCGGACGCGTCGAGCACGCCCGAGCTGCGCGCGCCGCGGTGCACGGCGGGCGCGCTCGCTTCGAGGCGGTACAAATACGATCCGGGCGCAACGCGCCGGGAAAACGTCTTCACGCCGCCGCTTTCGACACCGGTGGAATCGTGATACGAGCTCGCGCCGACGAGCCAGGCGTCCGCGTGGATGGGAACGACGCCGCTCGCCATCGCGGCACGGATGCTGTCGACGGGCGGATCGGACGCGAGGAACACGTCCACCGAATCCTTGCCGCCGCGAAAGCGAACGACTTGGGCCGGCATCGAGTCGATCTTCGGTGCGGCCACGTTATCCCAGCGGATCGGCTGCATCTGGGTCATCGCCTGCACGATGTCGACGTCCGAACGCGCCGTATGTGCGGTTGCGAACGTGGCCTGGCCCTGAAAGACGAACGCGAGCCCGCTCTGGTAGATCCACGTCGTCGAGACGGCCATCGCATCGACGTTGCCGTCGGAGACCGCAGGCCCGAACGACGCGACAATGTCCGGCGGACCGTACCGGATGTAGATGTCGCCGCGGTCCGTGTCCGCGCCGCGCACGTTGAGCTCGTCGACCGTCCAGCGCAGCTCGGCGAACGTCACGCGCGCGAAATACTCCACGCGCGATTCATTCCCCGGCTGCCCCCACAGCGGGTCAGCGAGCAGCCAGTAGAGCCGGCCGTACGCAGCCTGCTCCGCGGGCGTGCGCTTTGCCTGACGGGCGGAGTCACCGCTCGGCAGCACGCGCTCCAGGCGGTCGAGGCGGGTGCGCTCGTGCGGATCGATGACGGACATAGCGCTGTCGAACGCGGCCGCGCTCGGAACGCTCCGCCCCTCGCGCTGCAGCGCCAGTCCGAGCGCCATCCACCCGATCGGATCCCAGGGCACGCTCGCGGTGTGCTTGCGCGCGAACTCCTCGAGCTCGGTCCAGCGATTCTTGTCCGCGATGGTCATCGCGACGTGCCTGAACGTGCGCGCATTGGTCGGTGCGGCGTCGTAGGCCTCGCGAAAGAGCTTGCTCGCCTCTTCGTAGTAGTGCGCCCCGTTGAGATCCGCCGGCAGGGCCATCGAGCCCGATTCGATGATCTCGCGCACGGCCTTGAGCGGTTGCTGGACGGCGTCGACGCCGGGTGACGATGGATTGAGCGCGGTGCGGATGGAGCGCACGGCGCTTCCCGGCGTCGTCTCGATCCGCCGATTGCTCAGCGCATCGTACCGTCGCCATGCCACACGTCCAAATTCGATCGCACTCTCGGCGTGAACGTTGGGATCGTCAGTCTTGCGCGCCGCGTCGAGCGCTGCCTCGAAAAAACCGCCAGCCGCGAAACGCGCCGTCGGCACGCCCGACCAGATGAGGAAGCGGCCGACCGCCATTCGGTAGTACGGGTTTTTCGAATCGATCTGGGCAGCGATGCGCAGCGATGTGTCGGCGAGCCGGCCCAACCGCGTCTCATCGAGGGTCTTGGGTGCATTGCCGACGCGGGCGCGCTCGGCGAGCGACCACGCGACAAGGCCGCGCCGGCTCCACGCGGCGGCATCCTGCTTGTTGGCGCGGACCTTCGCGTCGAGATCCTGGAGAATCTTCAGCGAATCGTTGATCGCGCCCGGCGAGAGTGTATCGGAACCGCGGGGAGCCTGTGCGCTGCCGGACGCGGAGAACGTGCAAACAGCAATCAGAATCAGTATGCGACGCATGAGAGCATATACGCCGCCCACCGGGTCTTCGTTACTTCAGTTCGCGGTCAGATGATGCACATGGCGTCACCATACGAGTAGAACCGGTACCCCTCGGCGACTGCCACCTCATACGCGCGCTTCGTGAGTTCGAACCCGGCGAATGCCGCGACGAGCATCAGGAGCGTGGACCGGGGCAGGTGAAAGTTCGTGATGAGCCGGTCGGCACCCTTCACCACGTGCGGCGGACGAATGAAAATGCCCGTGGTGCCGGAGCCGTCGTGGAAGTGTCCGCCGGCGTCGACGACGGACTCGAGCACGCGCAGTGACGTCGTGCCGACGGCCCAGACGTTCCCCTTGGCAGTTCGCACGGCATTGAGTTTCGCGGCCGCCTCGCCCGCCATCGTGAACGACTCGTGATGCATGACATGCTGCGCGGGATCGTCATGCTCTACCGGCCGGAACGTGCCCGCACCCACATGCAGCGTGACGTCGATGCGCTCCACCCCCTTCGACGCGAGCGACTCGAGTAACGCCGGGGTGAAATGCAGTCCGGCGGTCGGTGCGGCGACCGATCCGCGTTCGCGCGCATACACGGTCTGGTATCGCTCCGCGTCGTCCGCGGCGTCGGCGCGAGTGATATACGGCGGGAGCGGCACGTGGCCGAAGCGCTCGATGACCTCGTCATCGGGAAGCCGCGCGTCGATCGTTACTTCGCGCACGCCGGCATCGCGTACGGCTCCGACGATCACCGACGCCTCGTCCGCGAGCCGGACTCGGTGGCCCGGTCGCATTTTCGCTCCCGGTTTCACGAGCGCGTCCCAGCTGCCCCCGGAGTTGCGCGACAGCAGGAGAATCTCCGCGGGTGCGCCGCTCGCGCGCGCGCCAAGGAGCCGCGCCTTGATCACGCGCGACGTGTTGAGCACGAGGGCGTCACCACGGTCAGCCAGATCTGCGATGTGACGAAACGTCGTGTGTGAAATGCGGCCAGATGCGCGCTCGACGACCATCAGACGGCTCGCGTCGCGGCGGTCGAGCGGATGTTGCGCGATGAGGGATTCGGGGAGCGGAAAGTCGTAATCGGAGGTCCGCGTCCCCGGCGCGTGCGTCATGCCGTTATTGATCGCCGATGACGATCCGCACGCTGCGCGTGGCGGCGCGGCCGCTCACACGGTCGGTGATCGTGAGGCTCAGCAGGTACGTGCCCGGCGGGGTCGGTCCCAGCGAGAGCGTGAGGGCGTCCGGGAGAGTTGCGCGGTGCGAAACGGACCGCTCAACGGACATCTGCACGCGGTCAAGCGAGGCTTCACGCTTTGCGGCTCCCGCCAGCGCGCCAACGAGCTGCGCCGCGATGCGGCCCGCGCGCGAACGCTCGCGAAGAATCGCGACGGACACGCCGTATGACGCCGTGCCGTCCCGCTGCTCGAGGTCGTAGTTCTCCCACACGAGCGACACTTCGCCGCCGTGCGGAAGGGGCCCGGCGAATGGCGTAAAGTCGACGTCCTTCCAGCGTGCAGCCGCGGTGCCGGCCGACACGCGCGATGCGAGCACAACATCGCTCACGCCAAAGCCGTGCAGCGGAAATCCTTCCGCCGAATCGCCGAGAATGACGTCGCCACTCGCGCGTCCCGCAGCGAGTGAGCCCTCGCCGCTGGCTTCGGTGCGGAACGCAAACGAGGTGGGCGCGACGCGACGCGCGGATCCCCGCACTCCGGGCTGCCCCACACTCGACGAATCGTGCATCCGGATGGCGCGCGCGCCGTCCAGCAGCCAGAAATCCGCGCGCACAGCGCCGGCCACGTCGGTCGCACGGCGAATGCTTTCCACCGGCGGCCGGCCCGCGAAATACACGTCGACAGAATCGCCCGCGCGGAAGCGTGCCACCTGCGTCGGGATCGAATCGATCTGGAGGAGGTTGGTGTTGTCCCACGTCGCCGGGAGTGAATCGATCACGTGGTGTGCGCGCCCGTAGTCGGCGAAATACGCCGTGCCGAACGTGGGGGCGCTCGTGAACCGGAACTGCAGGTGCGCGTAGTCGTAGGTCCAGTCCAGCTTTGCATCGGCAGCTGCGATCCTGTCGGGTGGTCCATATCGCACGTACACGCCACCACGATCCGAATCGGTGCCGCGCTTGGCGAGCTCATCGACCGACCATCGCAGCTCGGCGTACGCAATGCGCGCAAGGAATTCCGTGCGCGGGTCCACCTCCGGGAGCGACCACATGGGGTCCGCGTCACGCCAGTACCGGTCGCTGCGGGCGGCGCGCTCTGCCGGGGTCCAGTCAGCCGACGTCAGCGTGTCGGAAGGCCGGAGCACGCGCTCCAGGTGATCGAGCCGGGCACGCTCACCGCCGTTCAGGAGTGCGAGCCCCTTGTCGAACGCCGCACGCGCCTCTTCCGTCGCGCCGGTGCGATACACGGCGAGGCCGAGCACCAGCCACGACCACGCGTCGCCGGGAGCCGCTTCGAGATGATCGCGCGCGAGCGCCTCGAGCTCCGTCCATCGCGCGCGATCGGCGAACAGCATGCCGAGCTGGCGATAGGCGCGCGTGTAGGACGGCATTGCGTCGTACGCTTCGTGCATGTAGTGCTCGGCTTCCAGGTAATCGGCTTCGCCGAGAAAACCGGTCACGGGCTTTTTCGCGGTGCGGTCGAGTGACCGCCGCGCTGCGACGACGGTGCGCCGCGTGTATGGGTGACTCTTCGACGCGCGCTCGGGATCGTACGACTTGGAGTGGTTTGCCGTGTCCTTCGCGAGCGTTTGCGCGAGAATGCGAACTTCGGCGGCGTCCGACGTTGAATATCCCGCGTTCGCGACCGCGTCGTAACGCCGCCAGTACACGCGCCCTACCTCGAGCGCGGCCTCGGCATGCGTCAGCGCGTCATTCGTGCCGCGCGCGATGGCGAGCGCATCCCCAAACATCGTATAGGACTGCGCCCGCATCGTGAGGAGCCCGGTGCCGAGAAAGTACTGGCCGGCACCGAGGATGTACCTGGCATTGTTGGGCTCGAGTGCCTTCGCGATTCGCAGTGACGTGTCCGCGAGGCGGCCGATACGCGTCCAGTCCACGCGGTCGACGCCCGTGCCCGCGCGGTCGCGGTCGTAGAGCGCCCACGCGATCATGCCCTGTCTGAACCACAGCGCCGCGTTGCGGCCGTCGTGCCTGATCTGCTCCGCGAGACGGTCGAGTACCGCGAGGGATTCTGCGACCGCCTGCACGGAGATCGTGTCCGCACCGGCCGGGCGCTGCGCCCCGGCGGGACGGTGCATGAGCAAGGCGAGAGCAGCGATCGCAGCAACCCTGTTGCCCGTTGCCGGTTTCCCCTTAGTCATGAATCACGACCCGAGTTGTCCGCGCGGTGGTCTTTCCCGTCACGTTATCTGTGACCTCCAGCGTGACATCGTAGTTCCCGGCCGGCGTATCTTCCAGTTGCAACGTGATCAGGTCCGTGACGACGCTCGCGAACGGCGCGCTGCGGTCGTAGTGGAAGATCACGCGGTCCGCCGTCTGCTCGCTTCCCATCATCGCTGCAAAGGCACTGATCACGCGGGCACGAACGCGGTTCAGAAACTGCTTCCACTTCCGTTCGAGCGTGAGCTTCACGGAATAGGACACTGACCCGGCGTCGTTCCCCAGCTCATAGTTCTCCCACACGATCGCGACAGCGCCGCCCTGTTCGATCTCTCCGATGAGCGGAGTGAGCTCCACGTCGGACCACCGGCGAGGAACCGCGCCTTCGTGCACATGCGTGGCGAAGAGCGGATCACTGATGCCGAATCCGGCCGTGGAGAAGCCGGTTGCCGTGTCGTGCATGGCGACGACCATTCCCGTCGTACGCCCGGCGCGATCGGCCCCCGGCGCGGTGATCTCGGTGCGGTAATGATAAGTGCCCGCTGCCACGCGCCTCGTCCACGTGAGGTCGTGGCCCGCGCTCACGGCGGCCGATCCGCTCAACGGTGCGAACGTCGTCGCGTCGACGAGCCAGTAGTGCGCCGCCGGCGAGATTGGCGCACCGAGCGCGTCGTGCAGCGTGTCGGACGGCGCGCGTGCTGCCACGAACACGTCGACCGAGTCCGTTCCGCCGCGAAACCGCGCGATCTGCGTGGGCATCGAGTCAATGCGCGTGAGTGTGACGTTGTCCCAGCGCGCCGGCTGCCAGTCCTCGACGCGCTCGGTGGCATCCGCGTATTCCACGCCGAAGCGCCTCCGGATGGCGCGCGCGCTGTCACCCGGAAGGAACGCCAGACCCGCATCGTACAGCCAGAACGACCCGCCGCGAATCTGGTTCGGTGGCCCGTAACGGATGTAGAGATCGCCGCGCTGTGTGTCCGCGCCTTTCGCCGGCAGCACCGTGGCCGTGGTGTCCTGCCACTCCGGATAGGGCCAGCGAAGTTCGGCATACGTAAGGCGTGCGAGGAACTCGTCGCGGGGCTTGCCCTCTTCGACAGACCAGAGCGGATCGCCGAAGCGCCAGACTGCTTCCGCACGCCGCGCCTTCGACGCGGAATCCAGCGGCGCCATCCGGGCGGAATCCCACCAGGTCATGACGCGGTCCACACGGTCGAGTCGCGCGCGCTCGCCGGCGGACAGGTGCGCGAGCCCGTGCGCGAACGCCTCGCGCGCCTCGCGCGGCGCGCGCAGCCGCTGGCGCGCCAGGCCGAGCGCCATCCACGCCCACGCATCGGACGAATCGCGCCGCGTCTGCTCGGCGGCGGCGAATGCGAGACGCGACCAGTCCGCGCTGACCGTGTAGAGTGAGGTGAGCTTGTCGAACGCCCGGCGGCTGGCGGTGTCCAGGGCGAACGCCTCTTCGTACAGCGCCGTGATGCGCTGGCGGTCGAATGTGCGCTCGTACCGCTCCGGCGTCACGGGCGCCCCGTGTACGATCGCGGTGATGGCGCTCTTCAGCATCTCGGGGACGTCCTTCACGGAGTCCTTGCCCGCGGCACGCGCGACGTTCAGCCGTACGTGTTCGAAGGCGGACGTCGCTCCATCGGCCGGGAACGCGCGCGACGGCACCTGCTCCACGGAATGGTCGTTGCGAAACCAGCGCGCGTAACGCGTCTGACCGAGATCGAGGAGCGCGGTCACGAGCAGGTCCGTGTCGCCGCTGCTCCTGCTGAGCGTGATCACATGCTCCAGCGCCGAATCGGGCAAGGTGCGACTGCCCGTCTCGCCGTAATACGTCGCGAGTCCGTACCAGTAGCGCGCGTTCGTCGAGTCAATGACGACCGCCCTGCGAAGGCTGTTGTACGCCGTGGCGTCGAGCTCATTGCGCGTGGGGCCGGCTATCAGCGCGCGCGAGGTGCTGAGTCGCGCAACGGTGGACGCCACTTCGCCTCGATGAAACCAAGCATCCGCATCTCGCGGCTCCGCTCGCACACGCTGATCGAGTCTCCGGAGAACCGAAAGCGATTCCGCCGTCGCGCGAGCGGAGATCGTATCGCGCGGCGTCGTGCGTTTCAGAAACGCGTCGGGACGCTGCGGCGCCATCTGCGCGTTCGCGGCATGAGCGCTTGCAAACATCACGGCCGCAAGTGCCAGCGCTCCTGCCAGCCTAGTCACGAATCGTCAGCTTCATGGTGCGCCCGGCGGTCTTGCCCGTGACCTTGTCCGTGATGTCCACCGAGAGGTCGTAGTTGCCGGCCGGCAGATCCTCGAGAATGAGCGTGATGTAATCCGGGACGACGCTCGCGTACGGCGCGCCGCGGTCATAGTGGAACACCACCCGATCGCTCGTCTGCTCGGATCCGACCATCGCGGCCCACGCCGCAATGACGCGCGCGCGGACCTTGTTGAGGAACATCTGATACTTTCGCTCGATGGTGAGCGTGACCTCGTACGACACGCCGCCATCGCTCTGGCCGAGGTCGTAGTTCTCCCAGATGAGCGCAATGTTGGAGCCTTGTGCAACGCTCCCGGCACTGACGTCGAAATCAAAATCGGTCCATCGGCGCGCCGCGGTGCGCGGCGCCGCACGGCTGGCCACGAGGACGTCGCTCATGCCGAAGCCGGTCGTCGCGAATCCGGATGAATCCGGTGCCGTCGTCACCGAGGACATGGCGCGCGCGGCAAAGAGCGATCCGTCGGCGGACGCTTCGAAGCGGTACGCGTAATCGCCTTTCGTCAGTCGCTTGATGATCGAGCGCGGGTTGTTCGCGCGTGTTGCGGCGGAGTCATGCACCGGCCGCAGCGACGCGCCGTCGAAGAGCCAGAAATCCTGGCGCACATCGCCGTCGACGGCGGCCGCTTTGCGAATCGCATCGACGGGAGGCAGCGAAGCGAACACGACGTCGGTCGAGTCGGCCGTGGCGCGGAAGCGCGTCACGCGCACGGGCAGGGAATCGACTTTCTCGTGCGCAATGTTGTCCCAACGCGCCGGGAGCGAATCCATCAGGTCGAGCGCGTAGTCGGGATCGCCGAAGTACGCCGTGGCGAACGTGGGCATGCCTCGGAAATGCCACGTGAGCCGGGCGTAATCGTACCACCACGTCTCGGATCCGCCTTCGGCCACACGCGCGTCCGGCGGTCCGTACCGGATGTACACGTTGCCACGATCGGAGTCGGCGCCGCGCTTCCCCAGCTCGTCGACGGTCCAGCGCAATTCCGAATACGTGACGCGCGCAAGAAACTCCGCTCGCGGGCTCGTCTCGACCCGTGACCAGAGCGGCGACGACCATTCCCAGTAGGATCGGGAGTAGCTCGCGCGCTCCGCATCGGTCTTGCTGCGCCAGGCGGAGGAATCCGATGGCCGAAGCACGCGCTCCATGTTGTCCAGGCGCTTCCGTTCGAGCGGATTCAGCCGCGCAAATCCGCTGTCGAACGCCGCGAGGGCCCACTTCTCGTCTCCCATGCGGTGTGCGGAAAGACCGAGTGTCATCCAGGCCCACGCGTTGCCGGGCTCCCGACCGAGGCGTCCGCGCGCGAGCGTCGCAAGCTCCGTCCAGCGCTGCCGGTCGGACAGCAACATCGCGAGCTGCTGGTACGCCCGCGCGCTGGTGGGCTGCACCGCATACGCTTCGCGGAAGTACGATTCCGCGCGGGTGTAGTCCGCTTCGTTGGAGAAGCCCCCGTCACTCCGCTGGAACTCGCGCATGAGCTGGCTGCGCGCGAGACGCAGCGTTTCGCGGGTCACCGGTTCCTTCGGATCGAAGATCCCAGCCTCCTGGGCGAGCACCTGGCTGCTGTAATTCGTGTCCGTCGCGAGGAGACGCGCGGCGAGCCGAACATCGGACGGCACGTACCCGAAATCGGAGGGATCGTACCGGCGCCAGTGCACGCGCCCTTTCTCGATGAGCGCTTCGGACAGGAGCGTCGAGTCGCCGAGCGAGCGGGCAGCCGTGAGGGCCACGTCGAACACGTGGTACGCCTGGATGCGCACCGGAATCCATCCCGTGCCCAGGTAATACTGTCCCTGCGTGAGGCGATACCGCGGGTTGTCCGGTTCCAGGTTGGCGGCGATGCGAATCGCGCTGTCGGCTTCGCGGCCCAGCATGGTCCAATCGAGCTGGCTGAGCCCGCCCAGCGGCTTTGAGCGGTCCCGGTCGTACAGGGCCCACGCCAGCATGCCGCGATGATACCAGAGCGCGGCGTTGTTGTTGTCTTTCCTGAGCTGTTTTCTGAGCGTATTCAGCACCTTGAGGGACTCCGCAACGGCGGCCGCCGACATTGTATCCGCCCCGGCCGGACGTTGCGCGCGCGCCTCCCCGTGCGACGCGAGCAGCACGAGCGCGCATCCCGCGAGCAAGATGTTTCTCATTGAATCACTAGCCTCGTCACGCGTGAGGTGGCCTTGCCAGTCACGTTGTCGAGTACCGCGACCGTCATCCTGTAGGTGCCCGGCGGCGTTGTGCCCAGCGCGAGTGTGATGTGGTCGAGCAGGACCGGCGCGCTCGGCGCCGTGCGGTCGAACTTGAGCGAGAGGTGGTCGTCGGTCGGATCACCGACCAGGCGTCCGCTGACCGATCCGACAATACGCGCGGCAATCTTGCCCGCGAGCGATTGTTCCTTGTCGAGGCTCACGGTCACGGTGTAATTGACCGCGTTGGCTTTCGGTTCGAGCGCATAGCTCTCCCAGACGAGGTCGACGCGCGCGCTTCGCGGCGCGGCGCCGATGACCGGAGTGAACGTGAGGTCCGTCCAACGGCGGGCTGAAGCCGGCTGGTCTTCCATGGCACGCGCGATGACCACGTCGCTCATGCCGAAGCCGGAGGTCGTGAACCCTGTGCTGTCCGGCCCGGCGACGACGACCGCGGACGCGCGCCCGGCAACCCGCGCACCATCGGCGCTCGCCTCCACCCGGTAGACGTAGTTCCCGCGCGCAACACGATGCGTGAACGTGGCGACGTCTTGCGGCGCCGGGACGATGGAGTCATGCGACACGGCCACCGTGCCGCCGGCGAGGAGCCAGTAGTCCGCACGCACCGGGCTCGCAACGTCGGACGACTTGATAATCGTGTCGGCCGGCGGACGCATGGCCAGGAACACGTCGACAGAATCCCGGGTGGCCCGGAAACGCGCGGCCTGCACATGCATTGAATCAATCTTCGGGAGCGGGAGATTGTCCCAGCGAGCCGGGCTCGCCTCGATCATCGCCGCCGCAACTTCTTCCTGTCCGTGCTTGGCGGTCGCAAACGTTGGTTGCCCCGTGAACTGAAACAGGAAGCCCGAGTTGTACGCCCACACCGTGCACACGTCGGGCGGCGGGTCGAACAAGGCGATGAGATCAGGCGGACCGAAGCGGATGTGAATCTCGCCGCGATCGGTATCCGCGCCGCGCACGTTCAGTTCCTCGACTGTCCAGCGCAGCTCGGAGTACGTCACGCGCGCCAGAAACTCGATGCGCGGTTTTGCGGCGGCCTGGGACCAGAGCGGGTCGGCGGAGAGCCAGTACAGTCGCTGCATCGCGAGCCGCGTCGCGTCGTCGGCGCCGGCATAGCGGCTCGAATCCCCGAGCGGAAGGATGCGCTCCAGTTTGTCGAGTCGCTTCCGCTCCTCGGCGGGCAGAATGGTGAGTCCGCTGTCGAATGCGGCGGCCGCGAGCAGGCTGTGTCCGGTGCGATGCTGGCCGAGCCCGAGCGTCAGCCACGCCCAGGCATCCCACGGCGCGGCCTGAATTCGGGCGCGCGCGAGATCGATGAGCTCGGTCCAGCGGTTTCGTTCCACGAACAGCATCGCGAGCTGGCGATACGCGCGTTCGAGTGACGGCTGCGCGTGAAACGCTTCCTTGAACAGTTCTTCGGCTTTGAGATAATCCGCCTCGCCCGAGACGTCGAACGGCAGCGGCTGCGCGGCGGGAAGCATTTCACCGAGTGCGATCCGCGCGCCGCTCGCGAGCACGGGATTGCTGTCGGCCTTCGTGGGCTGGAAATAGCGTCCGTTCAGGACCTGCGTGGGCAGACACGGTCGTCCGCTGATGGTGGACCACCGGTTGGCGAACGTGTCGTACCGCCGCCAGTAGACGCGTCCGGTCTCGACGGCGACTTCGGCGTAGGTCGTTGGATCGGAGCCCTTGCGCGCGTTCTCGAGCGCGTCGTTGAAAATTCCGTAGGACCCTGCGCGCGTGATCGAAACGCCGGTTGTCAGCAGGAAACGTCCTGCCATCAAGCCGTACTGCGGGTAATCCTTGCGCACCTGCGCGGCGATTCTGAGTGACGTGTCTGCGAGATGCGCGAGCATGGTCCAGTCGAGGTCCTTGACCGGCGGCTTCGCATGATCGCGCTCCGCGAGCGCCCACGCGATCATGCCCATGCGATACCACGCGTCGCCGTCGTTCGGATTCCTGCGCACCACGCTGTCGAGGCGCTTCAGCACCGCGAGCGATTCTGCGACGGCGGCGGGCGTGAGCTTGTCAGCTCCTGCGGGCGCTTGCGCCGGGAGACGACGGGCGGTCGCACAAACGATCAGGAGTGCCCAAAGGATCTCGACCCGTCTGCGCGATGCCTGCACGCCAGCCTCGTTGTCCGACTTCCCCAATACTCAGAAGAGTCGGGGTTGTTCGCCAGTGGGGGAGGGGGGCTGAAATCCGAGGTGGCGGTAGGCCGCGGGTGTCGCCGCGCGGCCCCGCGCGGTCCGTAGCACGAGTCCCGACTGTACGAGAAACGGCTCGTACGCTTCCTCGAGCGTATCCGCGTCCTCGCCAATGGTTGCCGCGAGCGCCTGAATTCCCACGGGACCGCCTTCGAATTTTTCGATGATTGTTCGCAGAATTCTCACATCCAATTCATCGAGTCCGAATTCGTCCACCTCGAAAAGCCTGAGCGCCTCGGATGCCACCTCGTGCGTGATGTGGCCGTTGGCACGGACCTGCGCATAATCGCGCACGCGCCGCAGGTACCGGTTGGCCATGCGCGGCGTGCCGCGTGACCGGCGTGCGATTTCGTGCGTGGCCTTCGCATCGATCGTCACGCCGAGCACGTCGGCTGTGCGCCGCACGACCTCTTCCACTTCCTCCACCGGATAGAAGTCGAGCCTCAGCGTGAGGCCGAACCGCGCGCGCAGCGGCGAGGTGAGCAATCCGGATCGTGTGGTTGCACCGATCAGCGTGAAGCGCTCGACCGCCATCGTGATCGTCTGTGCCTTGGGACCGTCGGACAGCCGAATGTCGATCTTATAGTCCTCCATTGCCGGGTAGAGGAACTCCTCGATGATCGGCCGCAGACGGTGGATCTCATCGATGAAGAGCACATCGCCCGCGCGGAGGTTGGTGAGCGGTCCCACGAGGTCGCCGGGTTTTTCGAGTGCCGGGCCGGACGTCGTGTGAAGGTTCGCGCCCATTTCGCGGGCGATGAGCTCTGCGAGCGTGGTCTTGCCGAGGCCGGGCGGACCGTGGAAAAGCAGGTGATCGAGCGGTTCGCCGCGCCCCATGGCCGCGCGAATCGCGATATCGAGACTCTCGCGAACTCGGCGCTGGCCGATGAATTCCACGAGGCGGCGCGGCCGCAACGACAGCTCCACCGCGGACTCTTCGGGCAGCACTTCCGGCGTCGTGATCTCGGCGCGCGTCATCGCGTGAAATCTACCGCCCCTGCAGCGACGCGAGCGCGCGCTTGATGACTTCAGCGGGACCCGCGCTGCCGGCCTGCTCGATCACGGCGCGCACGGCCCGTTCGGCTTCCGCATCGCCGTAGCCGAGCGAAACGAGCGCCCGCACGGCGTCGGCGGACCCCGGCGCGCCGTCGTGCGCCACGGCGTCCGCACC
>DASRAP010000394.1:0-11290 GCA_035638155.1 Gemmatimonadaceae bacterium
CGCCCGCGACTCCGCTCGTGCCGGTGCGTTTCGCCGACGGCGGCCGTGCCGTGCGCATCATCGACCAGCGCAGACTTCCGGCGGAGCGCGTTGAGCGGGACCTCCGAACCGTCGACGACATCGTCGACGCAATCTCGACGCTCGCGGTGCGTGGGGCGCCGGCGATCGGCGTGTGCGGCGCCATGGGTCTCGCAGTTGCCATGCGCGCGTACGACGCCGTGTCACCGGCTGCCGCGCTCACCGCGGCGGGCGCGATCGCGCAGCGCATTCGCACGGCACGCCCGACGGCAGTGAACCTCGCATGGGCCGTCGACCGCTGCCTGTTGCGAGCCGCAGAAGCGGGAACCGGCGCTGCGGACGTGATCGCGGCGGAAGCGCAGCGCATTTGCGATGAAGATCTTGCCATGGGGCACGCGATCGGATTGCACGGCCTCGAGTTGCTCGGCGACCCCGTGCGCGTGCTCACGCATTGCAACACCGGCGCTCTGGCAACCGCCGGCGCAGGAACGGCGCTGTCCGTGGTGTACGCGGCGCACGCCGCGGGAAGAGCGGTCTCCGTGTTCGCGACCGAGACACGGCCGCTCCTGCAGGGCGCGCGCCTCACCGCGTGGGAGCTTGCGCGCGCGCGCATTCCGGTCACGGTGCTCGTGGACAGCGCCGCGGCCGCGCTGATGCAGAGGCGCGCGGTCGATGCCGTCATCGTCGGCGCGGACCGCATTGCCGCGAACGGCGACACCGCGAACAAGATCGGCACATTCTCGCTCGCCGTGAGCGCGGCGCATCACGGAATTCCGTTCTACGTCGCGGCGCCATGGTCGACCATCGATACCGGCACTGCGACCGGCGAAGCGATTCCGATCGAGGAGCGGGATCGTGATGAAGTCGCGCGCGTCGGCGGGCGGCTCACGATTACCGGCGATGCCGAAGTCTGGAACCCCGCGTTCGATGTCACGCCGGCGAGCCTGATCACTGCGATCGTCACGGATCGCGGCGTTCATCGGCCGCCGCACCGATTCGTGTGACCGGCGCGTGAAGCACGTACTCGCGATCGACCAGGGCACTACGGGCACGACCGCGCTCGTCGTGTCTGCCGACGGCCGCATTGCCGGACGCGCGTACCGCGAGATCACCCAGTACTACCCGCAGCCGGGCTGGGTCGAGCATGACCCCGAACAGATTTTCACCGCGAGCGTAGATGCCGCGCGCGAGGCCATCGCGGCGGCGCGCGTCACGCCGGACTGCGTCGGGCTGACCAATCAGCGCGAAACGGTGATCCTGTGGGATCGCGCGACGGGTGCACCGCTCGGTCCCGCGATTGTTTGGCAGGACCGCCGTACCACGCGGCGCTGCGCCGAGCTTGCGCCGCACGCGTCTCGCATTGCGGCCGCGACGGGGCTCGTGACCGATCCGTATTTCTCGGCGAGCAAGGTCGAGTGGATGCTCAACAAGTACGGCCGTGCAAACGTGGGAAACCTCGCGGCCGGCACAGTGGACTCCTGGATTCTGTGGCGACTCACGAACGGCGCGGTGCACGCGACCGATCCGACGAACGCGTCGCGCACGATGCTCTACGACATCGAGCAACACGCGTGGTCGCCGTGGTTGTGTGAACTGTTCGGCGTGCCCGCAGAGTTGCTGCCGGAAGTGCGGCCGTCATCCGGCGACTTCGGCATTGCCGCCGCCGAGTTTTTCGGTGCGTCCATCCCGGTTCTCGGCATCGCCGGTGACCAGCAGGCGGCGCTCTACGGACAGGCGTGCGTGAGCGAAGGGGACGCCAAGAACACCTACGGCACCGGCGCGTTTCTGCTCCTCAACACTGGGAAGACCCGCCCGGTGGTGAGCACCGGCATGCTCGCGACCGTCGCGTGTGGACCTCAGGGTGAGGCGGCCTACGCCGTAGAGGCGAGCATCTTCATTGCCGGCGCAGCGGTGCAGTGGCTCCGCGACGGGCTCGGTCTCGTCGCGACCGCCGGCGAGACGGAGGAGATGGCGCGTTCACTCGAATCAAACGACGGCGTGTACTTCGTGCCCGCGCTGACCGGGCTCGGCGCACCGCACTGGGCGCCGACGGCGCGCGGAATGATCGTCGGGCTCACGCGCGGAACGAAGCGCGCGCATTTCGCGCGTGCGGCGCTTGAAGCCATGGCGTACGGAACCGCCGACGTGCTCGCGGCCATGCGCGCGAGCAACCCCGCGCGACTCGCGTTTCTGCGCGTCGATGGCGGGGCGTCCGCCAACGACTGGCTGATGCAGTTTCAGGCCGACGTGCTCGGTGTTCCGGTCGAACGGCCTGATTCCGTCGAAACCACGGCCCTCGGTGCAGCGGCGCTCGCGGGAGTCGCCGCCGGCATCTGGCGCGACGCCACCGAATTCTCGGCCCCGCGGCATTTCACGCGCTTCGAACCGGCGCCAATGGGCGCAGCCAACGCCGCGCGTGACGGATTTGCGGGCTGGAATCGCGCTATGCGTGCGGCGCTTTCCTGGTCAAGGGACGGGGAATGATTTTCGTAATGCTCGTTGCCCTCAACGTCCACCCGCGCCCGCTGGCGCCTGTTGCGTCGTTCGTGTTCCCGTCGTTCTGTGCTCCCGTGGTTCTGTGTTCGCGTGGTCCTGTGCTCCCGTCCTCGCCGTTCACGCAGCCCGCTGACAAATGGCTCGCTCTCGACAAGGCCAAGCACTTCTCCGCGTGCGCCGTCATCGAGTCTGTTGGATACGGAATCGCGTCGGCACACCAGGGCCATTCGGCGTCGCTGCGCATTGGCGGTGCGGCCGTGCTCGCGGTTGGGCTCGGCCGTGAGTTGTACGATTGGCGCGTCAAGGGGCACTTCAGCCTGAAGGATCTGGCGTGGGACGCGATCGGCGGCGCAGCCGCGGCGCTCGCACTCCACGCAGTTCGCTGAGCGACGATGGCGGCGCCCAGTCGTCATATATTGCGAACCAACCGCGGAGCCAGGCACGATGTCCGTACCGAATCCCGATCGTCGGTCCAACCTGGTGCTGCGCGCACTCATCGACGACATGCTCGAGCGCGTGCGGATGCTCAACCGCGATTCCGTGCGGCTCACCGATGCCGAACGCGAGCTGGCCGAAGCCGATCTCGACGGAGTGATGGCGCACGTGCGCCGTCTCGCGTCACACGGCCCTGTGCGGGAGAAAGAGGGCTCGGAGTAACGCGCGTGCGCGCACGGCCCCGGCGTTTCGCGTGACGATCGCCGGCCAGGGGGCGCTCTGGGTCGCACTTCTCTTCAGCGCGTGGAGCGCGCTCACATCCATCGCGGGTGAGTCGACCGCGCGCACCGATCTTCTCGCGAGCGCTCGGCGCGCGACGATGGCTACGCTCGCCTGCCTGCTGCTCTCACTCGCGGCACTTGTCAGCGCGTTCGTGAGCGCCGATCTCTCGCTGCGAGCGGTCGCGGAACACGTCACGATCAACATGCCGCGTGTCTATCGGCTGGCGGCCGTGTTTGCGACTCCGGGCGGGATCGCGCTCGTGTGGTGCGCGGTCATGGCCGGCGGAGCTGCCGCGCTGGGCCGGAGCGGTTCTCCTGTGCGTCGGATGCCGCGCGCGAGCGCGGCGCTGATGGCTGCGATCACGCTGCTGCTCGCGGCGACGCTTCCCGCCGCGAATCCGTTCGCGCGACTGACGTTTATGCCGCCGGAAGGGCTCGGCATGCCGGGGAATTATCAGCGCCTGTCGTCGCTCTTCTACCACGCCGTGCGTGCTGGTGCGCTCGCGTCGGCCGCATGGCCGTACGCCCTCGCGCTCGCGTCCATTCGCGCGACGCGCGCCGAGTGGCGCGGGACGCTTCGGCGCAGCGCAATCATTTCTTCGGCGTTGCTCTTCCTTGCGCTCGTAGCTGGAATGATGTGGACCCACGACGATGGCGCGCAGCGCGCGTTCTGGACGTGGGATCCATCGCAGAACGCGCTTCTCGTGGCCGCGCTCGCCATGGGCGCGCTCGCGCACGTCGCGCGATCCGCGGCGTCGGATGCCGCCCCTCCGCGTGTCTGGATGCTCGCGACGGGGGCATTCGCTGTCGCCGTCGCGTGCGCGTTTGTCGTCCCGGCGGGCGTTATTCCGACGTCCGACGCGTTCAGCTCACCGCTTCCGGTCGCGCCGTTTGCGGCGATCATCGCTGTGGCGATTGCCGTCCCGGTCGCCTTGTCGGCCGTCCGGCCTCGCGCCGAACCGCGCGCGCCTTCGTGGCGGGCACGAGGAAGCGCGCTCATCGTCGCCGCGCTCACGCTGTCCGTAATCGCGACGTCGATCACGTGGGGCACGCTCTATGCCCCCCTTGCCTCGTGGGCAGGTACGGCGCACGTGACGCCGACGCCTGCGATGTTCACGGCCGTGAACGTTCCGCTTGCGATCGTTGCGCTCGTCGTGATGGCCATCGCGGCGCAGCTCGGCTCACGGGCTCCAGCCGGTGACGCGCTGCGCCGCAGCGTGCGAACAACCGTGTTCGACGTCGCGTGCGCCGGCGCGGTGGTGGTGGTGGCCGGAGTGCGTCCGGTGGTCGCGCTCATTGTCGTGGCGCTGGCCGGTGCCGTGGTTGCGTCTTCGGTCATGGCGCTTCTCCGTCCTCGCATGGGTGGCGCCAAAAGGCGCGGGCGGCGCGTTGGCGCAGCCATCGCGCACTGTGGTCTCGCGCTCACCATCGCCGCGCTCGCGGTCACGACGCACCGCGTGGAGCAGCGTACGATGCTCGAGGTGGGGAAGGAAACCAGCGTACGCGACCCGCACGGCGGGGAGTGGCGGCTCGCCAGCCAGGGTGTATCGCACAGTGAGGAGGCCAACAGCGTCGCGGAGCTCGCTGCGGTTCGCGTGACCCACGGCTCACGGTCTCGCCTCGTCAGCACGGAACGCCGCCAGTACATCAATTCGCGCGGCGACGATACCTTCGATCCGGTGATGACAGCAGGAGTGTGGCACGGCATGACACAGGATGTCTCCCTCGTACTGGTTCGCGGGTCCGGGGGGAACGCGGACGTACGCGTGATATTCGAACCGCATGCATCGTGGGTCTGGATCGGTTCGCTCGTGACACTGGCCGGAATCGCGGTTGCCGCGTTTTCGCGCGGCCCGCACGAGATCTGATGGCGATCGCGATCGGAGCAGCCGTGGGCGTGCTGGCGCTGCTGTTCGTGCTATGGCCGCTGTTCGCGAGCCGATCGCCGCGCAGCGCACGCGCCGCCGCCGCGCCTCAACCCGCAGCGCCGGCGGCGCCGGCTCAGCGTGAGCGTGCTGAAGAAATGATTCGCGCGGCGCGCGCGCGGCTCGTTACGTGTGCAGCGTGCGGAAACATCTGCCCTGAACCGGGCGCGAAGTTCTGCTCTAACTGTGGCCGGCCAGTTGGCGCGTGAAGCAGTGCTTCTCGCCGACGGCAAGCTCTGACCGGTCAATGCGCTCGTACCGCGCGACTTTTTCAGGGTAGGCCCCGAGCTCCGCGCGTTCAAATCCGGCGTCGAGAAACAGGGCGTCCGCGTACGACACGGCAAAGATCTCGCGGTACCCGCGGCGGCGCGCGAGATCACATGCGGCCTCGATGAGTTTCTTGCCGTAGCCCTTTCCGCGCGCGGACGGATCGACCGCGAGCGCCACGAGCTCGACGAGCGAGGGCGAGTATTCATCGAGTGCGACCGCGCCCAGGAGCGCCCCGCGCTCACCGCGCAGCACCCAGTAATCGTGCAGGTGGTTGAACGCGAAGTTCTCGTCGCGCGGCAACGTCTTGCCTTCGGGCGCGAACATGTTGTTGAGCGTCACGAGCGCCGGAATGTCGGTCTCGGCGGCGCGCTGGAGGCGCGGAAAGTTGCGGGCGGCAGGCATGCTAGCGTTCAACCATTTCGAGACGGCGTTGCGCGATACGGAGAGGAAGCAGTGTCGCGGTGATGCAGACCAGCGCCGCGAACCCGAACCATGCCACCATCTGCACGGAGCTGGCGCGGCCGCCGTTCGCAAGCGCGGACAGGTAGGAATACACGGGTTTGGCTTCGGCGATCACCACCACGGCAATGAGGCCCACGCTCGTCATCATGTACACGAGGCCGCCGAACGACGTGGGGATCTGCGCCGCGTTCTCGGTCTCGTACTGCGGAAAGAGGGTGCCGAATCCCACTGCGAGTCCGCTCAGGGCAAACGTCATGAACGCGATCGAGCCCAGGCTCACCGCGAACATGAACGGCGTCACCTGCAGCAGATAGTCGGTCACGAACACGATCGCGAGCGCGAGAACGAGCAGCGGCGCCGTGCCGACCCAGAACTTCGCCCAGAGCAGGTCGCGCATCGACATCGGACTCGACCGGAGGAGCCACAACGTGCGCCCCTCGAGGCTCACCGCGGGAAAAAGAAAACGCGCCGCGATGCTCGCGAGCACGAAGCCGGCGAGCACGAGGTTCAGGAACGGCACGATGTTCACGAGGAAGAACGTGATGCCCTGGCCTGAGAGCGGCAGGTACCGGATGTTGAACACGTACACGACGACGAGCACCGCGAGCAGAATGAGCTGGCTCCACTGCGTCGTGTCGCGGAAGAACAGCCTGAGCTCCTTGAGCACGAGCTCCCGGCGCACCGATCCCACCGGCGCCAGTGCCGTCCGAAGCGCGCGGCCGAACCAGCCGGAGTATGCGCGGCGCTGCGCGCTCTCCTGCGCCTTGCTGAACCCGCGGTAATACCACACGCGGTGGAGGAGCGCGCCGAACACGAGAAACGCGCCGGCCGTGGTCCAGAGCAGCGCCATGCCGAGCCAGTCGGTGCTGCCCGCGTGCAACCATCCCATGACCGCTTTCTCGAACCATTCACTCGGAAAGAGCGGCGACGTCGGCGTGCGGAGCACTCCAACGAAGTCCATCAGGGAGCGGAAGCCCTCCGGCCGCGCGAGTCGTTCGGGCCGCACGAAACGGAAGAGCAGCACGAGCCCGCCGGCGGCCATGACCGCAACGACGCTCAGAATGTCGCGCGTGCGCCGCGCGGGGAAGACGTTCACGAGTGTGAGCGTGATGGCGGCGCCGAGCACGGAAGGAATGACGAGGAACGGCACGAACAGCGCCACGACATAGAGCGCGAAGAGCGCGCCGCCGCCGAAGACGATCCCGTACGCCGTGAACATCGGGATCGACATCAGCACCACCATCCAGCTCGAATTGATCAGTGTTTCGAGCAGCTTCGCGCCGTACAGCCTGAGCCAGTCCGTCGGTGATGCCACGAGGACGTCGAGATCCTTCGCGAGGAAGAACGACGACAACGCGGTGATCACGTTGGAGAGCAGCAGGAGCGCGAAAAAACTCGCGAAAATGAGACCGAGCAATTTCCCCGCGAGCAGCGCGCCGATCTCCTCGACGTTCCGGAAATACTTGAGGATCCGGAACAGCACCGAGAAAATGAAGAGCCAGAACACGATGCCGATCGAGATGAGCACCGTGAGACGGGCGCCGCGGCCGCGCTCGCCCGACGCCATGCGGACACGCGCCGTGAGCACCTTCGGGATGAGCAGGTGCCGGAGTCCCGGATCCGGAACCGCCGCCGTCGTCATGCCTCGAGCACGTCCATGAGATTGCGCGCCGCGCGCTCGCCTGTGAGGCGCAGAAAGATCTGCTCGAGCGTCTTGTCCGTCGATGCCGCGCGGAGCTCGTCCATCGTGCCGCACACGCGGATCTCGCCGCCCGCGATGATCGCGATCCGGTCGCACATCTGTTCGGCGACCTCGAGCGTGTGCGTGCTCATCATGATCGTGTGGCCGCGGTTCACGTACTCCCGCAGCATTTCGCGCAGAATCTTGATCGACTTGGGGTCGAGTCCGACGTGCGGCTCGTCCACCACGATCACGTCAGGGCGGTGCACGAACGCGCTTGCGATGATCAGCTTCTGCCGCATGCCGTGGCTGTAGCTCTCGACGAGCTCGTCACGCCATTCCTCGAGATCGAAGAGCGCCAGCAGCTCGCGTCCGCGGTGCTCCACTTCCGGACCCATCTGGTCGTACAGGCCGGCCACGAACCGGAGAAACTCGCTGCCCGTCAGCTTCTCATAAATGAAGGGACGGTCGGGAATGAATCCGAGCCTGGACTTTGCCGCGACCGGATCCGCGTTGATGTCGATGCCGCCAATCGACACGCTCCCCGCTGTCGGCCGCAGGATGCCCGCGATCATGCGCAGCGACGTGGTCTTGCCGGCGCCGTTCGGCCCGAGAAATCCGAACAGCTCGCCGCGCGGCACGGTCAGGTTGATGCCGTTCACGGCGGTGAACGAACCGAATTTCTTCGTCAGGCCCTTGAGCTCGATCATTGGGTGACGACGTCGATGTGCAGGGTCTTGAGCAATCGCGCGAACTCCGCGCGATGTTCGAAGCCGCCCGTTGCCAGCCGAAGATGCGAGACATCCACGGGAACCTGCCCGAACGTGGGATCCACGGGCATCCAGTCGGCCAGAAACACTTCGGCCCACGAGTGACGGTAAAACTGGCCGTTCACGTAGATCACGCCAGAAACGATGCGTGTCGGAATATCCAGCGAACGCGCCAGTGCGGTGAAGAGCTGTGTGTGATCGTCGCTGTCGCCTGCGCCGGTGCGCAGCACCTCGATCGCGTCCGGCATCGAGAACGACGCCGTGCGTGCAATGCTGTCCGACACCCATTTGGCCAGCAGCCTCACGATGTTTTCCGGCACGCGTTCGTGCTGAATGATCGTGATGCCCTTGCGCAGCATGGCCGGCGTGCGCGTTTGCAGGTACGGCTCTGCCTGGAGCTCGTTGCGGAACCGGGTACGCTCCGCGGGTCCGAAGGGCAGCCGATACTTCGCCGCGAAAATGTCGGGTTGCTCGAGCTCGACAGTCACGACGTTCCCGTACGTGCGCTGCCGTCCGCCACTCAGACTGAATGCGCTCAGCGAGGGCGCTGTGAGCCGGTAATGCATTCGGCGCCCGCCCGAGAAAGCGACCTTGAGATCGGCCGCGACCGGCGTCACGTCATGCACGTCGTTCGTGCCCGTCACCGTGGCTTTCGCCGCCGCGCGCGCGTCCAGGCGCCAGTTTTCGAACGAGAGCTCGTACGCGGTACGCGCCATAGCCAGTGCGCCAAGCGCCGACGTCTGCACGACACGCCCCTGCGCGTCGACCCAGCTCGCGGGAATCGATGAGTCCGCGGCTGCGACGCGCCATGCCCGCACGGTGTCCTTGAGCGTCGACACGAACCGGCCGCTTGCGACGTCCAATCCCGCGGAGTCGTCGACGACGAACAGCGATTCCGCGAGGATCTGCATCGTCACCTCGTGCGTCGAACGCTTCGCCGGATCGAACACCAGGTACTTGCCGCGACTGCCGCGCTTGGGCGGCGAGCGAAGCACGGCCGCGAGACGCACCATCGGGGCGAGCATGACCGGCTCCGATACCTTCAGGCGCTGCGTGTCCGTGCGCGCCCGCATCGTCACGACGACGTCGAGCGCAGTGTCGCCGTGCATCTGTCCGGACACGCGCGATGTTGCGCCGCCGGAATCCATGTCGATCAGGAATCGGCGCAGCGAAAACGCGCGCGAGAGCATGATCTGCGATCGGATCGACGCGCGTTCCGCATCCGCGCCGTTCGGCGCATCGGCAACGAGCTCGTCGAGCAGCATCAGCGTGTCCGACCGCCGCGTGAGGCTGTCCGCCATCGTGTCGATCGTCGATGACGCCCAGCCCACCCGGTGGCCATGCTGGTCCACGCCATAGAACACATTGCCCGGATTGACGCGCAGGGCGAGCTCCGCGAGCCGGGCCGCGGGCGATCGCACTACATCACGCTGAACGAGTCCCGCGAGTGCCGCGGCCCACGCGATCACGATGACTGTCGCCGCCGCGCTTCGCACGCGTCGACGACGCACGCGACCCGCGGGGCTCAAGGTCACGCCTTGTGCGCCTCGCGCGACCGCTTGTACGCGGCCGTGGCTTCGACCGGGCGGCCCATGCGGTCGTACACGACGCCCAGGCCTTGAAACGCGCGCCAGTTCTGCGGCTCGAGCTCTGCCGCGCGCTGATACGCGAGGCGCGCGTCGTCGAGCCGGTCCACATGATTGTACGCTTCGCCCAAGTGGTAGTACGCCGCGACGAGCGTCGGATCGAGCTCCGTCGCGCGCCGAAGCGGCTCGATGGCTTCACGCCAGCGCGCCCGCCGGCAATCGAGGATGCCGATCTGCAGAAACACCTCGGCATTCGAATCCGTCAGCTTGAGCGCTCGCTTGAGGTCCGTCTCAGCCTGTGTGTAGTTGAGGTGCGAGCTCGCGAGCGCGGCACGTCCAACAAGCAGCGTGACGTTGTCGCCGTGCTGCGCCAGCGCACGATCGAGCTCCGCCATTGCGGCCGCCACGTCGCCGGAACGATCGAGGGCGATCGCAAGCCGGAGTCGGGCACGCACGTGACCCGGCGCCTCGGCGAGCACCGCACGAAACGCGGCGGCCGCGGCGACCAAGTCGCGCCGCGCGAGCGCCGTTTCGCCGGTTTCGAGCGCCGCCGCGATGTGGTCATCGCCGGCGGGAACGAGCGGTGCACCCTCGCTTTCGCCAAGCGGCAGCTGCGCGGGATCGGGGCGAATGTCAGGCGGCACGTCAGGCAACACCGAGGACAGTTTCTGCGCCGATCCATGAGAGGTACTTCGCGTTGCCTGCCGCAACCGGCAGCGCGAGCAATTCCGGCACCTTATATGGATGCAGCTCGTCGAACGCCATTTCGAGCGCGTCGAGACGCGCCGAGCGCGTCTTCATGATGACCAGTACTTCGGCTTCGTCGGCGACCTTGCCTTCCCAGCGATAGAACGACCGCGCGGCCGGGACGACCGTTCCGCACGCAATCAGGCGCCGGTCCAGGAGGGCTTTCACGAGCGTCACCGCCTCGCCTTCCGAGGCGAGCGTGGTCATGACGACGATGGCGTCGGAGCTTTGCATCGAGAAGTCGGCGTGAGACGGTTCGCGGCCCAGACCAGGGCGAGGATCGTCGAACGGGAGAAATGTAGTGGCGTGGTGCCGCTCAATCATGCCCGCGGCTGACGCGCCGGAAGGGGCTGGCTTGAAGCAAGCTCGTCCGCCGACGAATTTGAGAGGCTATGTCGACTGAAACCCTGATCGTTCGCGGCGCGCGAGAGCACAACCTTCAGAACGTCGACGTCACAATTCCGCGTGGCACCCTCACAGTCATTACCGGACTGTCCGGCTCGGGAAAGTCCTCGCTCGCGTTTGATACGATCTTTGCAGAAGGCCAGCGACGCTACGTCGAGTCGCTTTCGGCCTACGCGCGCCAGTTTCTCGAGCGCATGGAGAAGCCGGACGTCGA
>DASRAP010000395.1:0-3213 GCA_035638155.1 Gemmatimonadaceae bacterium
TGCTGCCGTCGGTCGACACGTGGACGATGACGTCGACGGGGGTGCTCGCGATCGTCCGTGGCGCCGATTACCACATGGAGTTCGTCTACGCCGACGGCAAGCATTTCGTCGGCCCGAAGATGCCGTTCGACTGGCGCCGCCTTACCGACGACGACAAGCAGAAGAAGCTGGATTCTGCGCGAAAAGTGATCGACTCCCTCACCACGCTGGGCGGCTACAAAGCACGAGTGTGTGGCAGCAGGGTGAGCGAGATGTATCTCGGCTTCGTGCCCCCCGCGGCGGGCGCGGCGGGCGCCGGTGGAGCAGGTGGTGGTGGAGGCGGCGGTCGCGGCGGTGACGCTGGCGGCGGCGCTGTCGCGGTCGGCCGCGCGGGCGGCGGTGGAGGCGCGCCCGACGATCCCGCAACGAACCTCGACTGTCACTGGATCCCGGTCGCGGTGCAGCTACCCGCCCCCTCCGAGATTCCCGACTACATCCCGCCCGTTCGCGCCAACGCGCCCAAGCCGGATCTCGACGGCAACATCTGGATCATGCCCACGACTTCGCTGGGGGCAAAAGACGGCATCCTGTACGACGTCGTGAATCCAAAGGGTGAGGTCGTCGAGCGTGTGCAGCTACCGAAGGACCGCGACATTCTCGCGTTCGGCAAGGGCGGCGTGCTCTACCTCTCACGGCGCGAGAGCGGCGGTGTGTTTGTTGAGAAGGTTCGAGTCAACAGAAACTGAATCACCGACTACCACTGAACTACGGGACCAACGAACTACGGGACCAACGAACTACGGGACCAACGAACTACGGGACCACCGTTGTTCGCTGTTCCCGTTGTTCGCTGTTCCCGTTGTTCAGTGTTCCCGTCGTTCAGTGTTCCCGTTGTTCAGTGTTCCCGTTGTTCAGTGTTCCCGTCGTTCAGTGTTCCCGTCCTTCAGTGTTCCCGTCCTTCAGTGTTCCCGTCCTTCAGTGTTCCCGTCCTTCAGTGTTCCCGTCCTTCAGTGATGACCTATCTGTACCTCACTCCCGCTCGCATCACGAACACAACGCGCTTCGTGGCTGAAATATCCTTCGACGGATCGCCATCGGTCGCGATGATGTCGGCGTCGTAGCCCGCGGCGAGCGATCCGATCCTGTCGCCGAGTCCGAGCGCCGCTGCGCCGGCGGACGTCGCGGACACGATCGCGTCCATCGCCGGCTGACCTGATTGCACGCGGCAGAGCAGTTCATCGGCGTTGCGCCCATGGGCGAGCGCCACGGCGTCGGTGCCGAACACGATCCTGAGCTTCGGCGTTTTGATCGCTTTCGCGAACATGGCTGACGCGGTCGGAATCGCCGCCTTGAGCGGCGCCAGCGACGAGTCGGTGAAGTTGTAGGCGTCGGGGTGATCGACGTAGTTCTGAAAGACGAGGCACACCTGCGGATCGAAGATCGTGCCGTGTTCGGCCATCAGCGTGAGCTCGTCCTGCGTCGCGTACGTGCCATGCTCGATCTGCGTGCAGCCGGCGAGCGTCGCGGCACGAACGCTCTGCGCACTGATCGCGTGCACCACCGTGCGGAGGCCCTGGGATTTTGCTTCGCTGCAGATGGCCGAGAGCTGCTCATCCGAAAGCGTTTGCGCACCGCCCGCGCCGAGCCCTGACGACGCGAACAGTTTGATGAGATCCGCGCCCTGCTTCTTGAGCCCGCGCACCATGGCGCGCAGTGAATCCGGCGCGATGCGCTGATTGCTCAGCTGCGTGATCGACGTGAGGATGCGCGGCCCGGGAATCCATCCGCGCGCGACGGCATCGCGCAGCTCGAGATCTTCCTGCCCGCCGACGCTCTGAATGGTCGTGAATCCCGCCATCAGCGTCGCGTACAGGTTGCCGGCGCGGGCGAGCGCCGCTTCGGCGGGCGTGTCGCCGTTCCTGGGCGAGTTACGCTTGCCGTTCTTGTCGGCGTACCAGCCCGGATGCACGTGCGCGTCGATCAGGCCGGGAAGCAGCGTCGCGTTGCCGAGCTCGATGGTCGCAGCGCCTTTCTCGTTGACGGGCTTTGTCTCGACTCGGTCGATCTTACCGCCGCGAACCACGACATAGACGTTCCGCATGCTTCCGCCTCGTCCATCGAGAGCGGTTGCGGCATGAATGACGGTGACGGGGTCGGCGGATCGCCGGGCGCTGAGCCCCGCGAACACGATCAGTCCTGTCCCGATGAGCGCTGGACGAAGAAGTGTCATGGGATAAGCTTTCCTCCCCACCCATTCTTCGGCAATGATCCTCAATCTCCCGTCCGACATCGAGATCGCCCAGAGCGCCAAAATCCGTCCCATCGGCGACGTTGCCGCCGAAATCGGGCTCGGCGCCGACGACCTCGACCTGTACGGCAAATACAAAGCCAAGCTGCCGCTCGAAATCACCGAACGTCCGGCAAAAGGCCGCCTCGTGCTCGTCACGGCCATCAACCCGACGCCGGCGGGCGAAGGCAAGAGCACCGTGTCCGTCGGTCTCGCGCAGGCCTTGCGGCGCATCAACGTCAACGCGGTGCTCTGCATGCGCGAACCGAGCCTTGGCCCGGTATTCGGCGTGAAGGGCGGCGCGGCGGGCGGTGGACACTCCCAGGTGATTCCGATGGAGGACATCAACCTCCATTTCACCGGTGACTTCCACGCCATCTCGAGCGCGCACGCACTCCTCGCGGCGATGCTCGACAATCATCTGCAGCAGGGCAACCCGCTCGGGCTCGACACGCGGCGCATCACGTGGCCGCGCACCATCGACATGAACGACCGCGCGCTGCGCTCCGCAGTCATCGGTCTTGGCGGCACCGCGAACGGTATCGTGCGGGAAGAGCGCTGGGTGATCATTCCCGCGAGCGAAGTCATGGCCATCGTCGCGCTCGCAACGGGCCGAGAGGATCTGGAGCAGCGGCTTGGCGCGATCGTCGTCGGTGCGACGAAAGGTGATTCACGCTCGCCGGTGCGCGCGCGCGATCTCAAGGCCGCAGGCGCAATGGCAATGCTGCTCAAGGACGCGATTCGTCCGAATCTCGTCCAGACGCTCGAAGGCGGACCGGCGCTTGTACACGCGGGGCCGTTCGGCAACATCGCGCACGGCTGCAACAGCATTCTCGCCACACGCGCCGGCCTCGCCCTCGGCGATGTTGTCATCACCGAAGCGGGGTTCGGCTCGGACCTGGGCGCCGAGAAGTTCTTCGACATCAAGTGCCGCGCCGGCGGTCTCA
>DASRAP010000396.1:0-8118 GCA_035638155.1 Gemmatimonadaceae bacterium
AGTTCCTGACGGGTCTTCCGCAGCTACTTGCCCCGTCTCCAGCGATTTCCGGGGGCGTCGCGGTTTGGGCGCACATCGGCGGGTTTGCGGCGGGCATGCTGCTCAGCCGCGCGTTCATGGATCAGGGGTTGGTTGAGCGGCACCGAGCCATCCTGGACCAGGCTCGGTACGCGTAAGGGGGAACCGCCGGTCCCTCCTCCGGTTTGTAACGGGGCGGTAACTTTGGGCCGCCCTGTACCACAACCGAGGACGCGACCGTGCGCCTGATTCCGAAGGACGAAGGTTTCTTTGGCCTTTTCGACCAGCTGGCGGACCGCGTGGTGGCGGCGAGTCAGTTGCTCCACCAACTGTTCGCGAACCCCGACCGCGTGGCGCACTTCGCCGCGGCGGTGAAGGACGTGGAACACCAGGCGGACCAGATCACGCATGGGATCATCGAGCGCGTGGACCGTTCGTTCGTCACGCCCCTCGACCGCGAGGACATCCATGCGTTGGCAAGCTCGCTCGACAACGTCATCGATCTCATCGATGGCGCGGCGCGGCGGGCCATTGTGTTCGGCATCAAGGACACGCCGCCGGAAGCCGTCGGACTCGCGGCACTCATCGAGCGCTCGGCCGGCCACCTCCAGCAGTCGGTGCGCGGCATCAAATCGTCGAAAGTGGTCTTCGCACGCATGCGCGACGTGAAGAAGATCGAGGAGGAGGGCGACATCCTGTACTCGACGGCGCTCCGGAATTTGTTCTCCGGCACCCCCGATCCGATTCACGTCATCAAATGGAAGGAGCTGCTCGACAACCTCGAGCACGCGCTGGACGAAGCCGAAGACGTGAGCAACGTCCTCGAAAGCATCGCGATCAAGAACAGCTGACGTCGGGACACGGCGCGTGATCACCTACGTCATCATCATCGTCCTCGTCGCGTTCGTTTTCGATTTCATCAACGGGTTTCACGACTCGGCGAATTCGATCGCAACCATCGTCGGCACACGCGTGCTTTCTCCCGTGGCCGCGGTCGGGTGGGCGTCACTGTTCAACTTTCTCGGGGCATTCGTCGGGTCAACGGCCGTCGCGAAGGCCGTGAGCTCGGGGTTCGTCGTCCAGAGCGTGGTTGACCCGAACGTGATCCTCGGCGGGCTCCTCGGCGCGATCTTCTGGGATCTGATCACGTGGTGGTTCGGCATTCCGACGTCCTCGTCGCACGCCATCATCGGTGGCTTTGCTGGTGCAGCGGTGTCGAAAGGCGGGTTCGCGGCGCTCCTCTGGGGCACCAAGTGGGAGCAGACGCTGCTCGCGATCGTGCTGTCGCCGCTCTTCGGTGCGCTCTTTGCGTTCCTGCTGATGGTGCTCGTGCTCAACCTCTTCGTTCGCTCGACGCCGTCCAAGACCGACCGCCTGTTTCGGCGCGGCCAGCTCCTGAGCTCGGGCTTCCTGTCGTACGCGCACGGACAGAACGACGCGCAAAAGACGATGGGCATCATCGTGGGCCTCCTGGTGTCGACGAAGGCCATTTTTGCGGGGAAGACCGGCCTGCTCGGCTACATGTATCTCGAGAACAACGACCACGTGCCGCGCTGGGTGGAATTCGGCGCCTATACGGCGATCGCGCTCGGCACGCTCTTCGGCGGCTGGCGCATCGTTCACACGATGGGATCCCGCGTCACGCGACTCAGGCCGGTGAGCGGATTCTGCGCCGAGACCGGAGCCGCGACGGTGCTGATCACGGCGGCGCAGCTCGGCATTCCCGTGTCGACCACGCACACGATCACAGGCGCGATCGTCGGCGTCGGCGCAACGACGCGCCTCTCCGCCGTCCGCTGGAGCATCGCGCGCCGGATCGTGTGGGCGTGGGTGATCACGATCCCAGCCGCAGCGATCATCGCCGCGCTCGCCTACCGGGCGCTGGCGTTGGTGAACATCAAATAAGAGGCGAGGGAAAAGGGAAAAGGGAAAAGGGCGAAAGAACGAAGGGGAAAGGAGGAGGGGTGAGGATGGAGGAGGCGCTCCTCATTTCTGACGCTCCTCATTTCTGACGCTCCTCATTTCTGACGCCTCGTCCTTTTCCCTTTTCTCTTTGGTCCTTTTCCCTTTTCCCTTTTCCCTTTTCTCTTGGCTTGTTGTCGTTACCGCTCCGTTACACTCGGCCAGAGCCGCCGTTACAAAGCGGGAGATATTCAATGGCAGGCCAGCGCCCGTTACACGTGCGTTGCCTGTGCGTTACGTACGCCACCCCCCAACGGAAAGGCCACATGCCACTGGTTCGTTCGAGGTTTACCGTCCTCTTGCTTGCGGGCACGCTCGTTCTGCCGCCAGCGATCCGCGCGCAGGGGACTCCGCCTGTGACTCCCGCCTTCGACTTCAGCGGTGTGCTGTACGCCAACTTCCAGCGCCGCACCGACGACGCGGCGAAGGCGGCCAATGGCGGGAAGGCGTCGAGCAAGTTCGATCTCGAGCGCGCGTACCTCACCTTTCGGATGCCGGCGGGTGAGCGCGCGAGTATCCGCGTCACGACAGACGTGTTCAATACCGCCGATCAAACCACCACCAGCTTCTATAGAGGATGGGCGGTGCGCATCAAGTACGCGTACCTCCAGTGGAATTTCGCGAACGACATCAACGGCTCGAAGGGATTCAGCGCGCTCGCCCGGTTCGGCGTGCTCCACACGGTCGTCGTCGATCAGATCGAGCAGTACAACCCGCGCTATCTCGCGCAGACGGATCTCGAACGGAATGGGTTCTTCTCGTCCGCCGATGTCGGCGCGGCGCTGCTCGTGTCACTCCCGAAGAAATGGGGTGAGGTCTACGGCACGATCACGAACGGACCCGGGTACACCGTGGCGGAGAACGACCGGTACAAGGATTTCGCGGGGCGGCTCACGGTCACCCCGTTCGCGAGCGGAAACGCGCTCGGCGCGTGGAGCAAGGCGCTGATCGTGTCGCCGTGGATCTACGCCGGCAAAACGGCGAGCAAGTTCCAGAACGGCGGGACGGGGCAGGTTGGTACTGTGCCCGAAGGCCTCAAGCGGAACCGCGCAGGCGTGTTCGTCGGCGCGAAGGATCCGCGACTCACGGTTGGCATTGACTACGGCCAGCGGACCGAGACCACGGAAGGCGGAGACAACACCGTCGCGAGTCCGCGGACCACGACCGAGGTCACGGGCAAGGTCAAGTCCGCCTTTGCCATCGTCAAGCCGTTTGCACTCGCCGGCACGAAATCATCACTCGCTCGCCTGGGCCTCATTGCGCGCTTCGATGATTTCAAGCCGAACGACTCGGCTGACGCGCACAACCAGTTCACGATCTTCGGCCTGTATTACGAGCCGACGTCGAAAGTGACGTTCTCGCTCGATGCGCAGCAGCTCAAGCCGAAGGACGGTTCAGCGACGCCGGAAGCGAAAACGCTGTTCGTGCACATGCAGGCCCTCTTCTAGGCGAGACGGAGGCCGCTGATCCTGCCTGTTTCCTTCCCGTGATGAATCCGTTACACGACTCGGGTAGCCTCATTCAACGACCACGGAGCACTTTGTGCGACTCATGACAACGAGAATTCTTCAGGCCACCGCCGCCCTCGCGCTGTTCGCGATCGCGGGGTCGGCGAATGCTCAGACGCAGCTCACGGGCGCGGGAGCAACGTTCCCGAACCCCATGTACCGGAAGTGGTTTGACGCGTATAACAAGCTGCACCCCGATGTCCAGATCAACTACAACGCGCTCGGCTCCGGCGCCGGCGTGAAGCAGATCATCGAGGGCACGGTCGACTTCGGCGCGTCGGACATGCCGATGGCCGATTCGTCGCTCGCGGAATTCAAGACCAAGCGCGGCAACGCGGTCCTGCATTTTCCGACGGTGCTCGGCGCCGTGGTTCCGGTCTACAACATTCCGAGTGTGAAGCAGTCGCTCAAATTCACACCGGCCGCGCTCGCGGGCATTTTTCTCGGAACGATCACCAAGTGGAATGATCCGGCGATCGCATCGGCGAATGCCGGGGTGAAGCTTCCGGCCACGGACATCGTCGTCGCGCACCGTTCGGACGGAAGCGGAACAACGTTCGTCTGGACCGACTATCTGTCGAAAGTCAGTCCGCCGTGGGCGCAGAAAGTCGGCCGCAACGCGTCGGTGAACTGGCCAGTCGGCATCGGCGGCAAGGGCAACGACGGCGTGGCCGCCTCGGTCAAGCAGACCGAAGGCGCGATCGGATACGTCGAGCTCATCTACGCGGTGCAGAACAACATCTCGTACGGGCAGGTGCAGAACGCGAGCGGAGAATTCGTGAACGCGAGCCTCGCGAGTGTCAGCGCGGCGGCGGCGGGCGCGGCGGCGAACATGCCGGAGGATTTCCGCGTCTCGATCACGAACGCTCCGGGCAAGGGTGCGTATCCGATCTCGAGCTTCACGTGGCTTCTCGTGCCTTCGAAGATCCAGGATGCCAGCAAGCGGAAGGTCATCGTCGATTTCCTCAAATGGATGATCGCCGACGGACAGGGCATGACCGAAGCGCTGCAGTTCGCAAAGCTCCCTGCGGCAGTGGTTGCCAAGGAGAGCAAGGCGATCGCCAAGATTCAATGATGTCCTCATGAGCGGGCCGGCAACGGCTGCGCCGCGAGCGATGCCTCGCAAGGCGCGCACTCCCGAGCGGTATTCGGGAGTGCGCGCTTTTGCGCAGAGACGGCTCGTTGGCGATGACGTCGCGCGCGCGCTCGTGGGCCTCGCGGCGATCGCGATCATCGCCATCACCGTGATGATCGTCGTCGAGCTCTGGACGAATTCGGAGCTCGCCCGGCACAAGTTCGGCTGGGGATTCATCATGGGAAAAGTCTGGGATCCCAACGCCGACACGTTCGGTGTATTGCCGTATGCCTACGGCACCATCGTCACGTCGGTGCTGGCCCTGCTCATCGCGGTACCGATCGGTGTCGGCGCGGCGATTTTCCTTTCGGAGCTCGCGCCGCCGCGCGTGTCTGACGCGCTCACGTTCGCGATCGAGCTGCTGGCCGCGGTGCCGAGCGTGATCTACGGATTCATCGGCATCTTCGTGCTGTTGCCGTTTCTCAAGGCGTACATCGTGCCGCCGCTGCGCGCGGCGCTGGGCTGGACGCCGCTTTTCACCGGTCCCTATTACGGGCCCAGCATGTTTTCAGCGGCGGTCGTGCTGGCGATCATGACACTCCCGTTCATCGTGTCGGTGTCGCGCCAGGTGCTGCTGGCTGTGCCGCACGAACAGCGAGAAGGGGCGCTCGCGCTGGGCGCGACGCGCTGGGAGACGACGTGGAAAGTCGTCGTGCCGTTCGCGCGGCGCGGCATCATCGGCTCGGTGTTTCTCGCGCTGGCGCGCGCGCTGGGCGAAACCATGGCCGTGACCATGGTGATCGGGAACAGCCCGCAGATCAAGGCATCGTTGCTGGCCCCGGGCTACTCCATTGCGGCGGTCATCGCGAACGAGTTCTCCGAGGCCACGACGGACCTCTACAAGCACGCGCTCATCGAGAGCGCGCTCGTGCTTTTCGCGGTGACGATCATCTTCAACGGGCTGGCCCGGCTGCTGGTCGCGGGCGGCTCGCGCCAGGCGCCGGCACAATGACCGCCGAAGCCGTGCGCGTCCATCGCCGGAAGCTGGTGAACAACGTCATGCTTGGCGCGACGGGCGTGTGCGCGGCCGGCATCGTCGGCGTGCTGTTGTTCATTCTCGCGTTCCTTCTCATCAAGGGCGCCGCGAGCCTCGATCTCAACTTCTTCACGCAGCTTCCCAAGCCGCCGGGCGAGCTGGGGGGCGGGCTGGCGAACGCGATCGTGGGCAGCGCGAAGATCCTCGGACTCGCCACGTTGTTCGGCGTGCCGATCGGCTTTCTCGGCGGGGTCTACCTCGCGGAGTACGGATCGAGAGGGTTCTCGTTCGCGGTTCGCTACACGACCGACCTCCTGAACGGTGTGCCGTCGATCGTCATCGGCGTGTTTGCGTACACGCTGATCGTAATGCGCGCCAAGCATTTCTCGGCATTCGCCGGTGGCGTGGCACTCGGCATCATGATGATTCCGATCTCGGTGCGCAGCACGGAAGAGTTTCTTCGCGCGGTTCCCGTGGGGCTGCGGGAAGGCGCGCTCGCGCTTGGCACTCCCAAGTGGCGCATGCTCCTGACGGTGGTCATTCCGGCCGCGCGGGATGGCATTCTCACGGGCGTCATGCTCAATTTGGCGCGCGTCGCCGGCGAGACGGCGCCGCTGCTGTTCACGAGCCTCGGCAACGCCTTCTGGAGCCCGGGCATCAACAGTCCGACGGCGACGCTTCCCGAGACCATCTTTCACTACTCCCAGTCCGCGGATCCCGACTGGAACCGGCAGGCGTGGGCCGGTGGATTTGTATTACTCATGCTCATTCTTGCAACGAACGTCATTGCGCGCGTGATCGTCACGCGTGGCCGTCCGAAAGGCATACGATAGGTATGGCGCTGCCGATGCCAACGCGTCCCGTGGAAGCACGTTCACCGAGCCCCGCCCATCCGGGAGAGATCCTGCCCTCAGGGGTCAGCGAGAAGCTGCGCGTGACCGGGCTCAATTTCTTCTACGGTGCGGCGCAGGCCTTGTACGACATCAGCCTCAGCGTGCCGACGAACCACGTCACGGCCTTCATCGGCCCGTCGGGATGCGGAAAGTCGACCTTTCTGCGCACGCTGAACCGCATGTCGGAGACGGTGCGGAACACGTCGGTGAACGGCGAAGTGCTGCTCGACGGCGAGGACATCTTTGCCCTCGACGTGACGTCGCTCCGGCGGCGCGTGGGCATGGTATTCCAGAAGTCGAACCCGTTTCCAAAATCGATCTTCGAAAACGTCGCGTACGGCCTGCGGGTGAACGGCGGCCTGTCGCGCTCGGCCATCGCCGAGCACGTCGAGAAGAGCCTCGTGCGCGCCGCGCTGTGGGACGAGGTGAAACACAAGCTGCACCAGTCGGCGTACGGGCTGTCCGGGGGGCAGCAGCAACGACTGTGCATCGCGCGTGCGCTCGCCGTGGACCCCGAGGTACTGCTCCTCGACGAGCCGTGCTCGGCGCTCGATCCCATTGCGACGTCGAAGATCGAGGAGTTGCTGATCAACCTCGCCAGCAGCTGCACCATCGTGATCGTGACGCACAACATGCAGCAGGCGGCGCGCGTGTCCGATTACACCGGATTCTTTCTGCTCGGCAAGATGGTCGAGTTTGACCGTACCGACCACATCTTCCAGAATCCGTCGAAAAAGGAGACGGAAGATTACGTTACGGGTCGGTTTGGATGAGCGATATGGAACAGTCCAGCGGCCACCGCAGTTTTCACGAAAAGCTCGATCTCCTCAAGCAGCGCCTGCTCCAGATGTCGCAGCGCGCAGAGGAGAGCCTCGCCGTTGCCGTGAACGCATTTCTCGAGCGCAACGCGGGTGACGCGAAGGCGGTGCTCGCGGCCGACAACGAGGTCGATGCACTCGAAGTGGAAATCGAAGGCCTCGCCATTTCGCTGCTCGCCCTCCAGCAGCCCATGGCGCGCGACCTGCGCTTCATCGTGAGCGCGATCAAGATCACGGGCGATCTCGAACGCGTTGGCGACCATGCCGTGAACATCGCGCAGTCGGCGAACCGTATGGCCGACCTCCGCGCCCTGTTTCCCGCACCGCCGGAAATCAAGGAGATGGCGGTGCGTGCAAGGAACATGCTCAGCGACGCGCTCGACGCCATGGTCCGCCAGGATGGCGTACTGGGACGCGATGTCTGCCGCCGGGATGACGACGTCGACAAGTTGCACGAGTCGTTGTTCCGCATCATGCTTACCCACATGGCCGAAGACCCGGCCACGATCAGCGCTTCGCTCGAGATGTTGCTCGTCAGCCGCAATCTGGAGCGCGTGGCCGACCTTGCGACCAACATCGCCGAGGATGCGGTGTATCTCGCTGAAGGCAAGACCATCAAGCACGGTCTGGAATCGCGCGCCGGCATTGTCGCGTGAAGGACTCGAGTGACGACATGACGAACCCGATGCCCGTTTCCGGGGCCGCGGGGCTGCTGAACCGGGAACTCTCGTGGCTGGAGTTCGACGCGCGTGTTCTCGCCGAGGCGTTCGACGAGCGGAATCCGCTGCTCGAACGCGTGAAGTTTCTG
>DASRAP010000397.1:0-21234 GCA_035638155.1 Gemmatimonadaceae bacterium
TCGGGGGTACTCGAGGGCCGAAGGGTCAAAGGGTCAAAGGGTTAACGCTTAGCGCTTAACGCTTAGCGGTTAACCCGTTCACGGGTTCACGGGTCAACGGGAATGAGCATGCATCAACGAGTTTCTATCGCCGCAATCCTCGGCTTGCTGGCGTTGCCGACACTGGCACACGCGCAGGACAACGCGCGCTCCGTTCAGACGCCGCTGCATGTTGCGCGGGAAACGACGCCGAATGACGCGAGGCGCATTCTTGGCGCGCTCGCGTCCGACTCCATGGAAGGGCGCGCGACGGGTACTGCGGGGGCGCACCGCGCCGCGAAATACATCGCCGGCGAGATGCGGCGCATGGGCCTCACGCCCGCCGGCGATTCGGGATTCTTCCAGAAGGTGCCCGTGATGATCACCGCGCCTCCGCCGCCGTCCGCACCGCCGGCGAACGGACGCGGCGGGCGGGGCGGGGGAGCGCGGCCGCGTCTCATGCCGTCGTTCGCCGATCTCGATTCCGTCCCCGCTGAGCGGCGCCGCACCGAAGTCAACGTGCTCGGCGTCATTCCGGGCACTGATCCCGCCGTGAAGGACGAGATCATTCTCATCGACGCGCACTACGACCACCTCGGCATCCGCACGCCGCAGACGCCCGGCGCCGATTCGATCTACAACGGCGCGGACGACGACGCGTCGGGTGTCACGGCCGTGCTCGAAATTGCCCGGCAGCTCAAGGAAGGACCGCCGCTCCGGCGCACGATCGTGTTCGCGGCGATGATCGGTGAAGAGGTCGGGCTCATCGGAACGAACTGGTATCTCGCGCATCCCGCTTTCCCGCTCGAGAACATGGTTGCGAATCTCGAGATCGAAATGATCGATCGCCCTGATTCACTCGCGGGCGGCCCGGGGAAGGCGTGGCTGACCGGCTTTGAGCGCTCGAACATGGGCGAGATGTTCCAGGCAGCGGGCCTCCAGATCGTCCCCGACGCGCGCCCCAGTCAGAGCTTCTTCACGCGCAGCGACAACATCGGCTTCGCACGGCGCGGCATCGTGGCGCACACGCTGTCGACGTTCGACCTGCACGCCGACTACCACCACGCCGAAGACGACGTCAACCTCGCCGATTTCAATCACATGGCCGGCGTGATCAACACCGGCGCGAAAGCGGCACGCCTTCTCGCCAACGGACCGAAGCCGGAGTGGAAGCCGGGTGGTCAGCCAACGGCGGGGCGGCGGTAGCCGCCCCAAAACCGAAATGGAAATTGAAATGGAAATTGAAGTTCAGATTTGAAGTGCGAAGATGATCGCTCTTGAGATTTCAGATCTGAATTTCAACTTCAACTTCAATTTCCATTTCGTTTTTCGCCGTCAGTGTTGCACCGATTTCCCGGGCGGCATCTGGTATCGCTCGAACCAGTAGCGGATGAACGCCTGCGTGCGCATGAAGTTGGACGGGGTCGAGCTCGTGCCGTGCCATTCATTATTGAAGCGCACCATCGCCGTCGGGACTTTGCGCAGCTTGAGCGCTTCGTAGAACTCTTCCGTCTGTCCCATCGGCGTCCGGAGGTCGTTCACGCCCGTCATGAGCATCGTCGGCGTCTTGACGTTGCCCACGTACATGATTGGCGAACGGCGCAGATGCTCCGACGGATCTTCCCACGGGAGCTTCTCGAAGTTGTGGTACCAGCTCGGCCCGTCCGTCGTGCCGACGAAACTGAACCAGTCGATGACGGGGCACATCGCCGTCGCCGCGGCGAAGCGGTTCGTGTGGCCTACGATCCAGCTCGTGAGCACGCGGCCGCCTGAGCAGCCAAACACATACAGGCGATTCGTGTCGATGTACCCGCGGCCAATGACCGTGTCGACGCCCGCCATGAGGTCGTTGAAGTCCTTGCCCGGATACGCGTTTTTGATCGCGTTGCCGAACGACGAGCCGTATCCCGTGGACCCGCGCGGGTTGGTGTAGAGCACTACGTAGCCGTACGCCGCGTTGTCCTGGCGTGCGAAGCTGAAGCCCACGTTGTACATGCTGTGCGGGCCGCCGTGGATCTCGAGCATGAGCGGGTACTTCTTCGACGGATCGAAATCCGGTGGCTTCACGATCCACCCCTGGATGCGCATGCCGTCGAGCGACGAGTACCACACTTCTTCGGTTGTCGCGAGTTTCTTGCCGGTGAGCAGGTCGCCGTTCGAGCTCGTGAGCGTCTTGAGCGTTTGCGGCGCCTTCACGTCGAACGTCACGATGTTCGGCGGCTCATTCGGCGTGGTTCGCGTGCCGACGAACAGTCCGGACTTCGTCATGTCGTTCACGGCGAGCACCTGCGTGCCGTGCGTGACCTGCTGCACCTGGCCCGCCAGCGACACGTAGTAGAGGTTGCGGCTGCCGCGGTCTTCGGCGAGGAAGTAGATGCCCTTGCCGTCGGTCGACCATGTGAGCTCGCTCGGGCTCCGGTCGAGTGCCGCGGTAAGATTGCGCGGACTCGTGCCGTCGGCGTTCATCACGTAGAGCGCCGCGTCCTTCCATGTGGCGTCGGTCGAGTCGTAGCCCGTGTACGCGATGAGCGCGCCGTCCGGGGAGGGCGTGGGATTCTGGTCCGGGCCACGGCGCTTCGTGAGTTTCACGATCTCGCCGCTCGCGATGTCCGCGCGGTAGATGTCCGACTCGCGCCATTCGTACTCGGCATCGGCGGAGCGGTTGCTCGAGAAGAGCAGGTGTTTGCCGTCGGGCGTCCACCGGCCGGCGGCGGAATTCCAGTTTCCGCTCGTGACCTGCCGCTGCGTGCCGCCGTCGGCGGACACGACGAAGAGTTGCGTGAAGCCGTCGGGCAGGAACCCCTGGCCGTCCGCTCGATAGCGAAGCTTCTCGACGATGCGAGGGGGCTCGATCCATTTCGCGCCCTTGGGCGCCGCGGGAATGCCTTTCACGTTCCAGTTCTCGCGCTGCGCGACGACCATCTGGAACGAGATGTACTTGCTGTCGGGCGACCACGCGATCGCGGACGGACTCTCGGTGACGTGCGTGATCTGCGACGTCGCGCCTTCGGCGTCCATCCACCGCACCCAGATCTGCGTGCCCGAGGGTTCGCCCGGTGCGAGGTAGGCGATGCGCGTGCCGTCCGGCGACCACACCACGCCGCTGCCTTCGAGGAGCTGCCGTTTCTTGCTGCCGTCGACGTTCATCAGCCAGACCGTCGACATGCGCTTATCGTTGATGCGGTCGATGAATCCGCGCGAGTAGATGATCTGCTGCCCGTCGGGCGAGAACTGGGGATTCGAAATCGTCTCCCAGTCCAGGTAGTCGTTGATCGTGAGGCGGTCTCGCCCCGGGCCCTGCGGTTGCTGCTGCGCGCTGAGCGCGACCGGAATGAATGCGGCGACTGCGAGCACGTGCCGCCACGTAACCGTGGGGCGAGGCTGTCCGTCCATGTCGACCTCCGGGTCAGAAGGAGCGGGGGGCATAAGGTGAGGGCGGATCCACGGCACGTCCAGAACGAGCGAAGGGAGCACCCAAAAGGGCGGGAATTGACATCATTCTGTCCTTTTCTTCCCTCGGCGTCCGGCTAACTTTGAGGGATGACTTCGACAGAAAAAGACAGCGCGGAATTCGATTTCGGCGCATTCGTGGCGAAGCACCAGAAAAACCTGGTGCGTGCGGGAGGCGCCGTCGTCGTGGTGGGCCTTGGGGCGTGGTTCGTCATGGCCTCGTCGTCGCGCAAGGCGCAGAACGCCGAGCAGGCGTACGTGTCCGCCGAGCGTTCGTACTACTCGGGCAACGCGCAGCTCGCGGAATCCGACCTCGCCAAGGTCATTGACCGGTACGGCAACACGGCCGCCGGAATCCGCGCCTCGATCCTGCTCGCGAAGCACTACTACGAAGCCTCCAAGCCGGCCGAAGGCGTTGCGGCGCTGAAGACCGCCTTGGGCAGGGGGGCGGCAAAGCCGTTCCGGCCCGCCCTGAATTCACTGATCGCGGGCGGATTTGAGGCGGAAGGGAAGCTGGACTCGGCTGGGGTTGCCTACGAGGCGGCTGCCAGCGAGGCCATTTCCCAGACCGAAAAGGAGCAGTACCAGGGCTACGCGGGCCGTGCGTACATGGCCGCCGGGAAGAAGGCGGAGGCGCTCAGGATCTGGCAGGGGCTGGCCGCGCGGGAGACCTCGCCGCTGGCCAACGAAGCCAAACTCCGCATCGGCGAGCTGTCGGCGGTCGCCGCGCGATAACGCGATAACGCGATAACGCGAAAACCGAAATGGAAGTTCAAGTTGAATAGCCAAATTCAGATTCCAAGTTTGAAGAGGGTCCCGCAAGGGACCCTTCGAGTTTCTTGGAGCTTGTACTTCAACTTGCATCCTGCACTTCAACTTTCATTTCGTTTCTCGCGCCCCGACAGGGCCGCGCGGTGTCGCCCAGCTGTCGCCATGTCTGCCTATCAGACTCGTTACTCTCAATGTCGGATAATATGTATTATGTAAACTAAATTGTGTGGACAGATGTTGATAACGTTGATTGGCTCGTAAGTCATTGCCCTGTTGTCGTTTGCGAATGACGCTCGGCGCCTAGAAATGGCTCCCGATAACCGCGAGCTACAGGTCGGTAACGACCCCATCGAACACGATTCTCCCCTCGCCGGACAGTGATGGCGTGGTGACGCCTCCATCCTCGTGTATAGAAACAAGCAGGTCTCGGCCTGAAGTAGTTTCTATGACTACTTCATCCCCCGCCGATCCCCAGGATCTGAGGACCGCGCCGGTTGCCGCAGCGCCAGTGCCGCACGCCAGGGTCTCGCCTTCGACGCCCCGTTCATACGTCCGCATCCGCCACCCTCGGCCATCCCTGGCTTTGGAAACGAAGTTCACGTTCGCCCCGGCGGGCGCGAGCTCAGGGCTGAACCTCAACGAACGGCCTCGCGCCGGCAGGTCGACCGCCTCGGCGTCACCCACCTCGACCACCAGGTGCGGCACCCCGGAATCGGCGAACCCCATCCGGAGCTCGCTGTTATCCGTGGCGGGCGCCGCCTTCCCGGTCAGGCCCTTGATCGCGGTCAGGGTGACCTGGGGCTTCCCGTCCGGCCGGATCAGGCCCCGAAGCCTCCCCGCGTCGCTGTCGAACTCGAACGGAACGCCCTGTCTGACCAAGCCAAGCCGGGCGGCAAACGTGATGCTGCAAAGGGATGCGTTGCCGCACATGTCGGCGATGCTCCCGTCGCTGTTCCGGTATCGCATTCGGTAGACGGCACCGCTCTCGCCGGGAAGCACCCAGACCACGCCGTCCGCGCCGACGCCCGGGCCGCGGGCGCAGAGGCGCGTAATGACGTCCTCGCGCTCAAGGCTCCGCAGCGACGCATCGCGGCCATCGAAGAAGACAAAGTCGTTCCCCGAGCCGCTCATTTTCGTGAACGGAACGCCGCTCAGACTTTTCCCGTCAGCGCCCACCAGCGGAGCCTCCATACCATCCAGATTGCCTCGCGCACGATCGCGCCGCTCATCTTCGACGTCCCCTCCGTCCGGTCCGTGAACACGATCGGGATTTCGACCAGTTTGAAGCCCTTTCGCCAGGCCCGGAATTTCATCTCGATCTGGAACGCATACCCGTTCGAGCGCACTGCCTTGAGGTCGATGGCCTCCAGCACTCGCCGCCGCCAGCACTTGAAGCCGGCTGTGAGGTCCCATAGCTCAAGTCCTGTAACTCTACGGGCATAGACGTTTGCGCTATAGCTCAACATGAGACGGGCCATGGGCCAGTTCACGACCGTCACGCGCCCTTCCAGGTAGCGGGCTCCTACCACGACATCGGCCGACTGTGCCGCCAGGAGGAATTCCGGCAAATGCCGAGGGTCGTGGGAGAAGTCGGCGTCCATCTCGAATACGTACTCGAAGTCGCGCTCCAGGGCCCACTGGAATCCGGCGATGTAGGCCGTCCCGAGGCCCATTTTCCTCGGCCGGTGGACCGCGTGAACGCGCGGGTTCACGGTGGCGATCTCATCGGCCATGGTCCCCGTTCCATCTGGGGACCCGTCATCGACGATCAGGACGTGGATCCGCGTGTCCTGGGCCAGCGTGGCGTCGATGATGCGTTGGAGGTTTTCGCGCTCGTTGTAGGTCGGAATGATGACGAGCGCTTTTTCGCTCGACTCAGGCACGCTGCATCCCCCGCCGGTCCACGGCGAATCCTCCTGCGGCCAGGAGGACGGCCAAGCCGATTGCCAGGAATGTCACGACCTTGCCCTTGGGATAAGCGAGGTCGGCGAACCGGAGCTCGATCTTCTTCGCTCCAGCCTCCAGCGGCACTCCCATCACCACGTAGTCCGCACGTTCCACGGTCGCGGGCTTTCCGTCGACGAGCGCCGTCCAGCCCGGATAGAAGTTCTCGGACACGATCAAAGCCGACTTTGCCGGCGCCGGCGCATCGAGCTCAATGTCGATCGCGCCCGGCGCGTAGTGCGTTGTCTTCGCGTGAATCATGAGCGGGGGCGGTGCCGTGGTCAGTCGCTCAGCGGTGACCTTGGAGCTCGTGTCGAAGATGGCCACGCTCCGCGCGACGTCGGCCTGAAGTAGCGTGCCCGCCGCGACGTCGTCCGGCGCTTTGACGATCGCCGGTGCCACCCAGGCCAGCGGATGCTCGCCCGGAAGCTTGTAGAGCCACACGCTGGTTCCGGCGCTGTTCTTCACAGGACCCGCAACCTTCACGTATGGCGCGGGAATCTCACCGCTGTTCGTGTACAGCCATCCCACGTTGAGCAGCGTCGAAATGGTTGGTGAAAGCGTGTTGCCCAAAAACGTCTGGATATCGTAGGGGCCTTTCGCCCCCGCGTAATACGCACTCGAGTAAAGCTCATCGTACCGATGAAGCTGGTTTCCGTGGTACCCCGCGAATTCACGGACGCCATGCACCATCAACCCGTCGCCGGTCAGATACGGGTCGCGGTACGCAGCACCCGGCGCAGTCACCATCGTCACCACGCGCATGGGTTCCGGGTTGCTCTTGATGGTGTCAATCACGGCATCGCGCGCGAACACGGTTGAGGCACGCGCCGAGAAATTCCAGTAGTCCCGCTCCACCGACCAGAGGTCCGCGACAATCACCGCCAGCACGCCGAGTGAGGCGACGCGCACCGAGAGCTTCCTCGCCGCGATTCCGCCGAGTGCCGCGAGCATCAGCGCCGCGAAGAACGCCATGCGAATCGCACCGAGCGTGACATTCGGGCTGTTCGCGTTGATCTGTTCGGGCTGCACCCGGCCGGATGCGATTTCGTTGCTGAGCGCATTCGAAACGATGGACGTGAATCCGCCGGCCGCGCCGAGTATCGTGATCACGCCGACGGCAATGGCGCCGCCGATGAAGTATTTGCGCCCCGCCCCCGCGCTCAGGATGCGATCAACCCCGATAGCCGCGAGCAGCGCGATCGCGAACGATGTCTCGAACATGATCGTGCTCGGCGCGCGGAAATACATCGTGCCCGGGATGATCGCCGCGACGAGCTTGTAGAACGGCGTGAATCCGCCGAGCGACCACAGCCACGACACGGCGGCGAGCCCTGTCGCGAACCACACGAGCTTCTTCTTTCGGGCGTCCGCGATCGCGAAGGCCGCGATAGCGAGCAGGATGACCGGCAACCCGATGTACTCGGAATGGAAATGGATGCCGTTCCGGCCCCAATAGTTGTCGAGGATGCCGGAGAACTGCGGGAGCACCCAGTTGATGGTTTCTTCTGGCGGCATCGAGTACGACGTCGCGGTCTGCCAATCATGGCCCGCAGCGCGCGGCGACCACGCCGTGTACGCACGGAGCGGCAGGAACTGGATGGCGCCGATTGCCATGCCGAGCACGACGGCGCCGAGTGCGAGCGCGAGGCGCCGGGTCGCCACAGGCCTGGTTGGTGCTCCGTCACCGCCTTCGAAGTACGCACACCAGAGCGCGTACGCGCCGGATGCGAGCAACATGTACTGGAAGAGTTGCGGATGCGGCGTGAGAATCGCGAGGCCGACGACGAGCGCAAGGAGCCCCCACGCGGATCGTCTGCCGTCGCGGATGCCGTGACGAATGACGAGGAGCGTGAGCGGAAGGAGCGCGGTGATGAAGAGTTTGCCGTCGTGCCCGGGCGATACGAGGCCGCCCACCTGCCCGCTGAGCATGTACGCGAGCGCGCCGGCGAGCGACGCGTGGAACGACAAACGGTGCGCGCGCAGGAACGCGAACATCGCGACGCCGGCGAGCCAGAAATGCAGGATCATTCCCCACGTCATGGCCAGATCCGTCGGCAGGATCAGGCGCAGGAGGAATGTCGGGTAGAAAATGTCGCCGTGCATGGCGCTGATGTACGGCAAGCCGCCGAACACGTACGGATTCCACTGCGGGAATCCGCCGGTCGCCTTCAGGGTGCTGGCCGCGAAATCACGAAACGCATACCCGGCGATGTACTGGTCGCTGCGCGGGTTGACCAGGAATCCCCCGGTTAGTGCGGGATGGGCGAGCGTGAGTGCGGCAATGGCGCAAATGAGCGCTGCCCACGCCAGGGCGTAGCGCGGCGCGGCGTCGATTGCTCCAGCAGGCGTTGTGCGTTCAGCGGTCAGGGCCACGCGAAGTTGCTGGTTTGGGAGTGATGGCGAGGAGAATGAGGCCGGGAACGAGCTCGAGGATCGTGAGCCACACGCGCGATACGACCACGATCACTGCTGAGACTGCGTCCGTCGCCAGTTCGAAGGTCTTGAGCAGGTACGTCAACATCAATTCGCGCGTACCGATGCCGCCCGGCGCGAAAATGAACAGGTAGCCGACGATGTACGACAGCGTGAAAGCTGTGATGTAGTCGCGAGTGGCGCCAGCGGCGGAGCCGTACATGGACGACACCAGCAGCTGAAACGCGACGCCGTAGAGGATCCAGGCGATCGAGCACCCGACGAACGCCACAAGAATTGCGCGTGGCGGGATGGGCGGCCACGTGACGTCCCGCCCCGCCTTCTTCGCCGCCCAGCGAACCAGACCGGGCACGACGTTTGGCGCGAGCAGCACCGCGATGGTTGCAAGTGCAATGACGTACACGCCGCTGCGCGGAATGGGTACGTGCCGCGTTGCCAGCGCAATCGACACGACGAACGCCGAGATCACGTTCACGACCGCTATGAGGAGCGACGATCCGACTGCCGCGACCGCGGGCACGCCGGATTGCTGCGCGAGCGCGCCCATCGCGGTGATCTGCCAGATCTTCCCCGGGATCCACCGCCCCAGATTGGACACGAACCAGATGCGCGCTGCAGTGGAATACGGGAGCATCCCACCCCACAGCGCGACCGTCCGCCGCCACGTTTCTATCAGGACGGCGTAGCTCACGTACACAACGACACACGATCCAACGAGCGGCCACGGACGGAAATGCAGATCGTGCCACGCGCGGACCACTTTGGGCCACGCGGGATCGTCGCCACTCGCGAACGAACGCCACACAAGCCAGAGGGTGAGCGCGATCAGCGCCACCTGCGCGAGGCGCCACCAAACCTTACGCGCGGCCACGGAGCGCCTCCTCGTACACGCGCACGTACGCCGCCGCGCACGCCGCGGGATCAAACCGCTGGAGCACGCGCTCACGTCCCGCCGCGCCCCACGCCGCGAGGCGATCCGGATCCGCAAGCGCATCCGAGATTGCCGCGGCGAGCGCACGCGGATCCCTGGGGGGAACCAACCGTCCCGTGGTCTGATCTACGACCAGGTCCGTCAGGCCGCCGATGTCAGACGCAATCACCGGCGTCTCGCACAGCATCGACTCCGCGACACTCAATCCGAGTCCTTCGGCTTCCGTCGCGGGTGCGATGGTGATTCGCGCGCTTTGATAGAACGGCGCGAGCTGCGAGTGCGGGAGCGGGCCCAGCCAGCGTACCCGCGCGTTCAATCCGAGCTCGGCGGTGCGCGCGCGGAGCGCATCTGCTTCCGGCCCGCCTCCGATGAATGTTGCAATCACGGATCGATCAACGTGCGCGAGTGCCTCGAGGAGCACCGCCGCTCCCTTTTGCGCGTCCAGTTTCCCCACGAACAGCACGCCTTCGCGAGCCGCGGTGCCCGCCGCAAACAACGTCGTATCAACGGGCATTGGCGCGACCAGCGGCTGCTGCGGCACACCGGCGAGCGCGGCTGCTTCGCTCGCGAGCCAGCGCGAGACGGCCGTCGTGCGTGACGCGCGCCTGAGCACGTGCCGCATGAGTGTTCGCGGGAGTGCGCCGCGCGCAAAGCGCACGTCACTCCCGTGCATAGTCACCACCAGCGGCCGTCCGCGCAGCGGCGTCCTGCCGGCAGCGAGGCCCGCCGGAAACCACCAGTGCGCGTGCACGACGTCTGCGTCCGATTCGCGAATCGCGGCTGACATTGCTCGCACGAAAGCGAGCATGTCGAATTTCGCGCGCCACGACTTGCGGACCTCTGCCGCCATGACGCCGCCGTACGCGAGCGTTTCGCGGTCATCCGGCGCATAGCGAAACCTCGTGACGGGAACGCCGTCCACGATGCCGGCCGGCGCCAGGCCCGGCGCATGGGGCGCGACGACACTGACATCGACGCCCGCCGCGCCGAGCGCGACCGCGAGACGGTGCAGAAAGTTGCCGGGCAGGTCTCCGCTGAATCGCGGAAAGTTGTGCGTCGCGAACAGAACGCGCACTGCGTTACGGTGCGCCGCCAGCGCCGCGATCTCCCGCGTTCGCACGCTCCTGCTCGCGCTCTTTCGCGGTGTCGAACCGCCGCCGCATTTCGCGCAGCTCCGCTCGCTGCGCGGCGATTTGCTCACCCAGAAGTCCGGTCGCGAAGAACACGCTGCCGAGGACGAGGCACGTCTGCACCACCGTCCAGACGGCCCGTGTGCCGACGTCATAGATGAGCAGCATGGCGAGCGCGGTGAGGCCGGCCAGCACGCCAATGGCGAAAAGCCCGGCCCCGAGAAGGCCGAAGAGCAGCAGCGGTTTCTGTCCGAACCTGAGTTCGAACCACACGGACAGCATGTCGAGCACACCGATGGGAATACGCGACAACCCGAACTTGGAGCGGCCCGCGTGCCGCGGGTACACCGTCACCGGAATCTCCTGCACCGAGAATCCCTGCGCCGCGGCGACCACCACCATGTAGCGGTGCCAGTCCGGGCGGTCGGGCACGATGTTCATGACCTCGCGCGTGTAGGCTTTCACGTTGTTGAGGTCGCGCACGCCCACGCGGAAGAGCCGCCTGCTGAGGCCGTTGTAGATGCCGGACACGAACGCCTTGTCGTACTTCCCTTCCTTGAAGCCCGTCATGATGTCGGTCTCGCCGGCGAGCACGGGCTCGGCGAGCCGCGGAATATCCTCGGGCTTGAACTGCATGTCGGCGGGATAGAAGACGAACACGCGGCCGGTCGCGTGTTCGGCCGCCGTGCGAAGCGCGGCGGCAATGCCCCGCCCCGATCGATGCCGGGCCGTGCGCAGAAATGGATTCGTCGCGGCGAGCTTCGAGAGAATGGCCGGAGAATCGTCCGTCGAGCCATCGTCGACGATCACGACTTCGTACGCCACCGAACGCGGCGCGAGCGCCCGTGCGCACTCTGACACGAACAGCTCGAGATTGCCCGCTTCGTCGCGCGCCGGTACGAGCACGCTGATGTCGGCCTTCCCCCCGTGCGCGAGCGTCATACGCGCTTCCGCATCCGGGCGGGAAGAACCTTCAGTTGTTCACGGTACTTGGCGACGGTGCGCCGCGCGATGTTGATGCCGTCTTTCTGTAGGATTTGCACGATCTCCTGGTCGGTCAGCGGCTCTTTCGGATCTTCGTTCCCCACGAGTTTCTCGATTTGCGCGCGAATGCCGCGCGCTGAGACGTCTTCCCCGCCCGTCGTGCTCAGCGCCGACGAGAAGAAGAATTTGAGGGGCAGCACGCCCCGCGGGGTCTGCACGTATTTGTCACTGGTGACACGACTGACGGTTGATTCATGCAGTCCGACGACCTCGGCGACCTCGCGCAGCGTGAGCGGTTTCAGGTATTCGACGCCCTTTTCCAGAAAGTCACGCTGCCGGTCGACGATGAAGTTCATGACCTTGAGCATCGTCTGGCGCCGCTGTTCGATGGCCTGCACCAGCCAGTGCGCGGCGTTCATGCGTGTCTGGATGAAATCCCGCTGCTCGGCGTCGAGGTTCCGGCGGTCGCGCGCAAGGTGCTCGTAGGACCGCGACAACCTGAGCCTCGGCATGTGGCTGTCGTTCGTGAACACGCGATACTCGCCGTCGATCTTGTCGACGACGAGATCCGGAATCACGAAACCTTCTTCGCGCGCGGAATATCGCAGTCCCGGCTTGGGATCGAGGCGCGCAATCTCGTCCGACGCCTCCTGCACTTCCGTGGGCGTGATGTCATATCGCCGCGCGAGCTCCGTCCATTTCCGCGCAATGAGCTCCTCAAACGCCTCGTCGAGCAGACGATCCGCGAGCGAGCCCGCGCGCCCCTGATCCCTGAGCTGCAGCCGGAGACACTCGCGGACGTCGCGCGCGGCCACGCCCGCGGGATCCAGCAACTGCATCGTCGCGAGCATTTTCTCGGCTTCAGCCATCGTGAACACGGGTATCGGCCCTTCGATGCCCGCGTCTTCGGCGTGGCGTGTGATCGTCTCGTTGATCCCGGCGAGCAGCTCTTCGAGCGTGCAGGTCAGATATCCGTCTTCGCCAATGTTGCCGATGAACTCGTCGGCAAGCACGCGCTCACGATCGGTGAGCTCGAGAAGCGTGACCTGCTCGCGGAGATGTTCGGCCAGGCCGGTCGCTGCAACCGTGACCGGCTCGATGTATTCCTGGGCGTCACTCTGCCCTGACAAGCCGCGGCTTCCCTCCTCGAAGCCATCGAGCATGAGATCTTCCCATGCCGTATTCTCGTCCTCCGGCTCCTGCTTTTCCTCCGGTGTCTCCGGCTTTTCGACGACCTCGAGGTCGCTGGTGGCATCCTCGTCGTCGTCTTCATCGGGCTCGACGAGATCGAGAAAGGGATTCTGCTGCAGCTCCTGCTTGAGGTGCTGCTGCAGATCGAGCAGCGGCATGGTCAGCATGTCCATGGCCTGGTACAGCCGCGGATTGATCCGCAGCTCCTGTCCAAGCCTGGCGGATTGCGAAAGACCCTGCTTCATGCGGGCGTCATACCGCGGCGACGCGCCGCTCGCGTTCCATGAATCGATCCCGGAGCCGCGCGGTGAGCGTTGGTCCCAGATAGATCTCGGCGACTTTGTCGTCGAAGACGAGATCGCGCACCGTTCCGGACACCTGGACGTGTCCATCGAACAGGATGTACGCCCGGTCGACGATATCGAGCGTCTGCTCGACGTTGTGGTCGGAGATCAGCACGCCGATGCCGCGATGCCGGAGACCCGCCACGATGGTTTGAATGTCGTGCACCGCGATCGGATCGACACCGGCAAAGGGCTCGTCCAGCATCATGAACTTCGGCCGCGTCACGAGCGAACGCGTGATTTCCAGCCGACGGCGCTCACCGCCCGAGAGCGCGTAGGCCTTGTTGTGGCGGAGATGCTTGATGCTGAGCTCATCGAGCAGCGATTCCAGCCGCGCCTTGCGCTCGGCGCTCTTGATCGGAAGCGTCTCCAGAATCGCCAGCAGGTTTTCTTCGACGGTGAGCTTGCGGAAAACGGATGGTTCCTGCGAGAGGTACCCAATGCCCTGGCGCGCGCGCTTGTACATCGGCAAGCGTGTGATGTCCTTGCCGTCGAGCGTGACCGTGCCGTGCATTGGCGGAATGATTCCGACGATCATGTAGAACGTCGTGGTCTTGCCCGCACCGTTGGGCCCGAGCAGTCCAACGATCTCACCCTGCCGAAGCTGAACGTCGACCTCGCTCACCACGGTTCTGTTTCGGTAGACCTTGGTCAGTCCCTTCGCTTCGAGAACGCTGCCCGTGGCTGTCGCCGCGGGGCGCTCAGGCGGCGCGGGAATCGTCGCATGTTCTCCCGTCGCGCGCAGCGCATCCGCAAACTCCTTTCGCGCCGAACCGACTTCCGCCCAGAGGGCCGCGCCCAGCTTGATCTGCTGGTCCGGTGCCTTGAGTCCGTCGGGTGGAAGCTCGAGGGCTCCGGTGGCGGCAAGTCGCGGAAGGACCGCGCTGCCGAGGTGCGCACGGACTTCGTCGAGGCTGAGGCGTCCGGCTTCGCGTTCAGCGTCGCGCCCTTCGGAGCGGAGCTGCGCGAGGTAATCCTCGCGATACCGTGTTGCGACGTCGTTGAAGATGGCCGCGCCATCGGCGTCCGCGGCGCGAACCACGGCGAGCAGCGCGAGCGCCGTACTCCGGTCGCCGCCAACGAATTTGTCCGCGATAGCGCGAATGTCGCGCGGTGCGTCGCTCATTCGCCGCCACCTCTTCCGCCCCGTCCGCCCCGGCCGCCGCTTCCGCCGCGTCCCCGCGCGGGTGCGGGCTTCTTGCCGGAAGTGGTGTCGGGCGCGCCCTGCTGAAGGTTGATCCCTCGCACTTCGCCTGTGACGTGGACATTCCGCACGTCGCCGGCGAGAAACGCCACATCGATGCGCCGGCCGACCACATAGTTGAGCGTAGGGAGGGTGTCCTTCTGCTCGCGCGGCTGCAGCTGGTAAAACGAGCGCGCATTGCCGATGGAAAAGATCGTCCGGATCACGGGTTGCTTGTTCGAGTCGGCGGCGGCGCGCGGCTCGAAGAGCGCGTGCAACGTGTCGCCCTCGATCCAGTTGCGCTCCGTGCTCTTGATGGCGGAATCCGCCTTCGTTTCCGCGCGCGCAGCGCCGATGGCGGTGAGCTCGTGCATTTTCTGACCCGGCATCGTGATGTCGATCCGATTCGCAACGATATCGCGGTCCGTGGAAACCGCGTGCGAGCGGCCGCCCCACGCGAGCACCCGGTCAATGAGCGACTTGCTCATGAGCATGTGCAGCGTGTCGGCCGTCATGGTGAGGGAATCGCTCTTGGCCTGCGCGCGGCCGTGCGCGTACACGCTGTCGACCTCCTTCACGCGGCCGAACACGTCGATCTGCTTGCCTTCGACGCTGAACGGGTGCGCCCCGGCTCCGAACACGCGCGGCGACCCACCGAGAAGGCGCGCCGAGTGTTTGCCAATATCCGCGACGGCGCTGTCCGAATTGGTCGTGAGATCGGGGCGCGTGATCACCACGCGCCCGCCCGCGTTGTAGAGCGTGTCGCGTTCGACGTGAATGTGGTCGGCCTCGATATTGGTTTTGAGGCTGTCCGGCATTTTCGCCGAATCGCTCATGACCACGAACGCGCGCTGCACCGCGTCGAGGACGGTATAGTTTCGCGTCGGGGGTAACGGCCTCAGGTATGTCACCAGCGGTGCCCGGAGCGTGCTGCCCGTCCGCGAACGCGCGGTCACGTTCCCTTCGGCGACGATGCGCTGGTCGGTGATGGCATAGCGCATCGTGTTCGCGTCGATCTTCGTGGTGTCCTGCTTGGCCGGGCCCGCTTCGCGGTATCTGACGTGTCCGTAGAGGTTGAGGAGGTTCGCGTCCTCGAAGTGCTCCACGCTATCGGCAAACATCACCATTTGCGTGCCAATGCACGACACACGGATGCCGCCTCCCATCCACGTCATGTGCTTCTTCGTCGCGGTCTCCAGCGTCTTGCTGTGCGTGCTGTCAGTCGTGCTTTCGAAATGGACATTGCACGTCTGCGGACGTCCGCCGCGCTGCGCCGCGAGCGGCGCGGCGCATACCATGAGAGCGAACAACGCGCACCGCGTCATTTCTTGGGGATCTCAATGCGGCCGCCCGACCCACGGATGACGTGCTTCGTCGTGATTGACGTCATCGCCGGATCAGACTCGAAACCAATGCCGGTCAGGTCGTGGTTGGGTCCGGTGGCCGTAAACGCGCTGTCGCTCGAAATCTTGTTGGTGGCCTTGTTGTACTTGAGATACGGCGTCGTCAGGACGTCGCCCTGGAGTGACGTGAGCTTTACGTCACCGAACGCTTCCATGGAGTCAGCGCGCTGGTCGTATCTTGCGCGGCGCGACGTGAGCAGCCCGTCCTTGACGCCCTGCGAGGTAAAGAACGTCGCCTGTACGCCGTGCATCTCGAGGCGTACATCGTTGTCAAAGAGGTATGCGGTGTCCGCGGTGACATTGGCGCGCAGCACGCCCGCGGAGGTCAGGACCGTTTCCATCCCGATCAAGAACTTGTCGGCGGAGTCCACGGGTGACGGCCCTTCCAGCAGTGGCGGAGGGCTCTTCTCATCGCAGGCGCCGAGCGCGGCCGCAAGGACGAGCGCGAAAACGAATGGCGCGCGGTTCACGACATCCCCGCGCGCATCAGATCGTGCAAGTGAACGACTCCCGTGAGACGGTCTTCACCATTCAGCACCGGCATCGAGATCACGCCGGCCTGCTCCATCTGATACACCACTGAGCTCGCAAGGTCGTCGGCGTGTGCCGTCCGGGGGGTCTTGGTCATCACATCCGCCACCCTGACCTGCATGATGTCCGCCTCGCGGTCCATCAGACGCGTGAGGTCGCCGGTCGTGACCACCCCGAGCACCCGTCGCTCGGCATCAACGACGACCACAATGCCGCGTTTTGCGGCCAGCTCGACGACCGCGGCGCGCATGGTCGCATCCGGGCCGAGCTCGGGGAGCTCGTCGCGCAGCATCACGTCGCGGACGCGCGTCAGGAGCTTCCTGCCAAGCGACCCGCCGGGATGCAGGCGTGCAAAGTCTTCGCGCTTGAATCCTTTGACCTCGAGCAGCGCGACGGCGAGGGCGTCGCCGAGTGCCAGCGCAACCGTGGTGCTGGTCGTCGGCGCCAGATCGTGCGGGCAGGCCTCTTCGCTCACCCATCCGTCGAGATGCACGTCGGCGGCGCGCGCGAGCGTCGACCCGCTCGCACCGGTGATCGCGATGATGTGCACGCCCACGCGCCGCAGCAAATCCAGCAGCTCCAGCGCTTCAGCTGTTTCGCCGCTCTTCGACAGAATGATCGCCACGTCGTTGGGCCCCACAATACCAAGGTCGCCGTGGGCGCTCTCCACCGGGTGCAGGAACGCCGCGGGCGTCCCCGTCGACGTGAGCGTCGCCGCAATCTTCCGCGCGATCAATCCGGACTTTCCGATGCCCGCGACGATGACCCTGCCGTGAGGCGCAGCGATCAGCTCCACCGCGCGCGCGAACGAATCGTCGAGACGGCGCGCCGCCTCGCTGAGCGCGTCGCGCTCCATCTCGACCACGCGCCGTCCCCGTTCGACGAGGTTCGCCGCGCTCATCGCGTTGCTCCGCGCTTCGTCGTGCTGCGTTCGGTCACATAACGATCGATCGTTTCGTTCCACTCTCCGCGTGCGTGGAGCAACATCTCGGCGAATTCGCGCACGGCGCCGTGTCCGCCGTGCCTTTTCAGCTTGACGTGTGCGATCTTGGCGATCTCCGGCACGGCGTTGCCGACTGCGACGGCCATGCCCACGCGCGACATGATGGAGAGATCGGGAATGTCATCACCGACGAACGCGGCATCCTCTTCGTTCACGCGATGTCGGGCGAGAAGCTTGCGCCACATGGGGAGCTTTCGCGCGTCCGGATCCTGCGCGACGCCGTCGACTTTGAGCTCCGCGGCGCGCAGGCGCACGCTTTCGGACGTTCGGCCGGTCACGATCACGACCTTGATGCCCGCCGCGCGCAGGAACGAAATGCCGAGCCCGTCCTGGATGTCGTACTTCTTGAACTCCAGAGTCTGCGGGCCGTCCTCACCGCGAATGGCACCGAGGTAGATCCCGCCGTCGGTGAGCGTACCGTCGATATCGAATCCGACGAGCCGCACGCGCGCCGCACGAGCCCGGTCGATCATGCGCGCGATGCCTCCCAATGCGCGACCGCGCGGTCGATCACGCGCTCGAGCGACTCGAGCGGCAGCATGTTCGATCCGTCGCTCGGCGCGTGCTCGGGGTCCGGGTGCGTTTCGAGGAACAAGCCGTCGGCGCCCGCCGCCATCGACGCGTACACGAGCGCCGGAATGTGCTCACGCACGCCGCCGCTTGCGCCACCCTGCCCTTTGCCGGGCTGCTGCACGGAGTGTGTGCCGTCAAAAATGACGGGGCAATCGCACGCGCTCTTCATTCGCGCAAACGCACGCATGTCGACGACGAGATCCCCGTAGCCGAAGAAACTGCCGCGCTCCGTGACCGCGATGTCGCCGGGTTTGGCATGCGCGCTCCGCACCTTGGCCACGGCGCCGCTCATGCCTTCGGGGTGCATCCACTGGCCTTTCTTCACGTTGACGGGCTTGCCCGTCGCGCCTGCTGCGATCAGGAGATCCGTTTGACGGCACAGGAACGCCGGGATCTGCAGGACATCGACCACCTGCGCGGCCGGCGCGCACTGCGCCGCTTCGTGCACGTCAGTGAGCACCCGAAGGCCGGTGGCGTTCTTCACGCGCGCGAGCGCTTCGAGCCCTTCATCGAGCCCCGGGCCGCGCGCGGCGCCGGGGTTCGAACGGTTGGCTTTGTCGAAACTGGCCTTGAAGATGATTCCACCCGGCACACGTTCGGCGAGACGTGCGAGGCGCTCGCCGACGAGGAGGTTCAGCCCGTCATCCTCGAGTACGCACGGGCCCGCGATCAGGAACAGACGATCGCGAGGAAACGCACATGTCATCAGTCCGCGGCGCCAACCAGCGGGCGTCCCGGTGCGGATTCACTCGCGCGCCGCTTCTGCGCGACGGCCGCGGCAATGAAGCCCGCGAACAGCGGATGCGGACGCGACGGGCGCGACCGCAGCTCGGGATGGAACTGGCATCCAATGAACCACGGGTGCGACGGGAGCTCGACGATCTCGACGAGCGAACCGTCGGGCGAAAGGCCGCTCAGCTTGAGGCCGTTGTCCACGAGGGTATCGCGGAACGTATTGGAGACTTCGTACCGGTGGCGGTGCCGCTCGTTCACCTCCGGCACGCCGTAGACTTCGGCGGTCTTCGAACCGCGCGCGAGCCGCGCGGTATACGCACCGAGTCGCATCGTCCCGCCCATGTCCTGCACGGCCTGCTGCTCTTCGAGCAGTGCGATCACCGGTGCGGAGCATTCGGGGGCGAACTCGCTCGAGTGCGCATCGCTCAGTTTGGCGACGTTGCGGGCGAACTCGATGATCGCGGCCTGCATGCCGAGGCAGATGCCGAAGAACGGACGCGGCAGCTCGCGCGCTGCGCGAATCGCCTCGACCATCCCCTCCACGCCGCGCACGCCGAACCCGCCGGGCACGAGCAGCCCGTGGAACGGCGCGAGTAGCTCCTTCGCGCGTTCCGGTGAGGTGAACAGATCGCTCGAAATCCAGCTGATGTCCACGCCCACCTCGTTCGCGACGCCGCCGTGAATGAGCGCTTCCTGCACGCTCTTGTAGCTGTCGACGTAATCGGTGTACTTGCCCACGACCGCGATCCGCACGCGATCGGCCGGCGCGAGAATGCGCTGCACGATCGCCTTCCATTCCGTGAGATCGGGCTCGGGGGTTTCGAGCTTGAGGCGCTCGCACACGCGCGCGTCGAGTCCCTGCTCGGCGAACAGCAGCGGGATCTGGTAGATGGTCTGCGCGTCGCGGCTCTCGATGACGTTGCCGAATTCGACGTTACAGAAGAGCGCGATCTTGCGCTTCACGTCTTCGGAGAGCGGACGCTCGGTGCGGCAGATGAGGATGTCGGGCTGGATACCGATTTCCATCAGCTCGCGCACCGAGTGCTGCGTTGGTTTGGTTTTGACTTCGCCCGCCGCCGAGATGTACGGGACGAGCGTGAGGTGAATGAACAGCGAATTGTCGCGTCCCACATCGTGCCGGAACTGACGAATGGCTTCGAGGAACGGGAGCGATTCAATGTCGCCGACCGTGCCGCCGACTTCGACGATCACCACGTCGTTCTCCGGCGCGACCCGGCGGACGGCCGACTTGATTTCGTCGGTGATGTGCGGGATCACCTGCACCGTGGAGCCGAGGTATTCACCGCGGCGTTCTTTCGTGATGACGTTGGAGTAGATCCGGCCCGTCGTGATGTTGTTCGCCTGGGCGAGGGAGCGGTCGATGAAACGCTCGTAGTGGCCGAGATCGAGGTCCGTTTCCGCTCCGTCGTCCGTGACGTAGACCTCGCCGTGCTGGAACGGCGACATGGTCCCCGGATCCACGTTGAGGTACGGGTCGAGCTTCATCATCGTCACGCGTAATCCGCGCTCGACGAGGAGCCTGCCGAGCGACGCCGCGGCGATGCCTTTGCCGAGCGACGAGACGACGCCGCCGGTGACGAACACGTACTTCGTGGACGAATGTGCTGGGGTGGTTGGCATGCGTTAGCTCTGCGGCTGGGAGATGTGGGCCGGGTGCTCGTGCGGCCAGCGGGCGTTTGCGAGTGCGAGATCTTCTTCTGTATCGATGCCGCCTTCGGCGAGCCGCGGGACGTGCGCCACACCGATGGCAATGCCGGCGGCGAGCGCCCGGAGCTGCTCGAGGCGTTCGGAGATTTCGAGTGGGTGCGGGGGCAATGCGACGAGCCGCGCGAGCGTGGCGCGCCGGTACGCGTAGACACCGATGTGCCGCCGCACGAGCGCCGCACGAACGGCAGCGTCGCTGCGGTCGCGGAGAAACGGAATCGGGGCGCGCGAGAAGTAGAGCGCGCGCCGCGCGTCGTCGGTGACGACTTTCACGACGTCGGGCGACGCGAGAATGGCATCATCGTCCGGCGCTGCGGCCGTCGCCATCTCGAAGCCGCCATGTTCCACGAGCTCCGCCGCGCCCTCGACTGCCGCGTGCGGAATGTACGGTTCGTCGCCCTGCACGTTGACCACGATGTCGTGCGCGGCGTACGCGCGCATCGCGGAGACTTCTGCGACGCGATCGGTGCCGGAAGGATGCGCGGCGCTGGTGATCACGACCGTCGCGCCCGCATGTCGGCACACGTCGGCGACGGATTCCGCATCCGTGGCGACCACGATTTCGTCCGCGACACGCATGGCAGAAAGCCGCTCCCAGACGCGGATGATGAGGGGTACGCCGCCCAGGAGGCGGAGGGGTTTTGAGGGGAGCCGCGTGGCCCCGAGTCGGGCGGGGATCACGGCCAGGGTGCTCACGTTCGCACCGTCAGAACGGGTGGCGCGGATGCAAAATCCACGCCAAGGCAATCTATGGTGGGGCGGGAGAATTACCAGCGGGACCGCATCGGGGTCATAGGGGTCGGGGGTTAGGGGTTGGGGGTTAGGGAGTGACGGGCGTCTGTGGGCAAAACGCAACAGACGCCACTCCTTCCCTAACCCCTA
>DASRAP010000398.1:0-11311 GCA_035638155.1 Gemmatimonadaceae bacterium
TTCAGTTCTGAGAGCGGCGTGTACTCGGCGTTCATCGAGCGCGAAGCGCCCACGCATATCGTGCTGCGCGGACAGGGCGGGGAAGAAATCGTGATTGGCGTGCGCGCTGACGGACCACTGACGCGCGTCAGCGGCTCGTCATACCTCTTTGATGCCCAGGTCGCGCAATTCCTCTCGTCGCTTCCGCCCGCGGAGGCCGCGTGACGTCAGCGCCTTTCGTTGCCTCGCTCCGCGCGCGTCCGGGCACCGTTCGCGTGGGAGAGCCGGGCGCGTCCCCGCTCGTCATTCGCGCGCAGCTCGCGGAAGTGTGGGACATGGTCCGCGTTGAGGCCGATGCCGCCGCCTCGGTGCTTTCCGTGAAAGAGCGCGCGCTTGATGCGCTCGACCCCGGAGCCGGCGCACCGGACGAATATGCGGTCACGCTCAAGGGCGCCGAGATTCTGGACGAATCGGTGTCACTGAGCGGCGCGGGGGTCATCAACGGATCGACCCTGCTCATCGAGCGCCGGCGACGCCGGCCCGTTCGCTGAACGTCGCATTCATCTCCAACAGCGATTGCGGCCGACACGACACCGGTTGGCAGCATCCTGAGCACGTCGGCCGGCTCACGGCCATTCCGCGCGCGTTGCGCGAACATCCGGATCTTTTCGCGGCGCTCGAGCACCGCGAGTCACGGCACGCGACGGCGAGCGAGATCGCGCTCGCACACGATCCGGGTTACGTCGCGAAAGTACGAGCGCTTGCGGAGTCGGGCGGGGGACGCCTCGATGCCGACACGGTGGTCAGCCCGGGCTCGTGGGATGCGGCGACTGCGGCGACGGGTGCCGTGCTCGACGCCGTCGATCTCGCGATCTCGGGCGAGGCGCTCCATTCGTTCTGTGCAGTGCGACCCCCGGGACACCATGCACTCCATGCGGCAGGGATGGGTTTCTGCCTCTTCGGGAGCGTCGGCGTGGCGGCCCACTATGCCCGAAAGAAGCACGGCCTCTCGCGCGTCCTGATCGTCGACTGGGATGTGCACCACGGCAACGGCACGCAGGCACTGGTCGAGGATGACGCCGAGCTGCGTTTCGTGTCCATGCACCAGTGGCCGTGGTATCCCGGCACCGGTCCGGAAGATGATCGCGGACCGCACGGGTCGGTGCGCAACGTGCCCCGTCCTCCCGGACTCACCCCCAAAGCGTACCGCGACTCGCTGCTCGCGGCAGTGGATGACATCACGCGCGGGTGGACACCCGAGCTCGTCGTTCTGTCCGCCGGTTTCGACTCGCTCCGCGGCGACCCCTTGGGCGGGTTCACGCTCGAGCTGGACGATGTCACGACGCTGACGCACGCGCTGACCGAACGCGCAGCGACGTGGTGCGGGGGGCGTCTGGTCAGCGCGCTGGAGGGTGGCTACGATCCGGCGCGGCTCGCCCAAGCGGTGGTGACGCATCTGTCGGCGCTCCTGTAGCGGAGTGCGCTTGCTCCCGTTTGGCGGGAGCCTAGCTTACGCCTGATGACGGTGCAGAGCGCGCAACGCGACGCCAATCTTCCGCTTTCGTGGGTGCGCGAAGCGAACGGTGAGCTCAAGCGCGACCTGCCGCTGCGCGAGCTCATTCCGGCGGTCAACGACCCATCCTGCGTCGTGTGGGTGGACATCGACAGCACGAACCGGCATCACGTCGCGTTTCTCGAAAAGGTCTTCAAGTTTCACCCGCTCGCGATTGAAGACCTGCTCAACCCGAACAGCCGGGTCAAGCTCGACGAATACGAGAACTGTCTCTTCGCGATCGTCCGCGGAGTGGAGTTCAATCCGCACACGCCCGATCCGCACGACCTGCGGTCGTTCAATCTGTGCTGTTTTCTGGGCAAGAATTTTCTCGTCACGTCGCACGCGACACCCGTGCCGGCCATCGACGCCTTCATGCAGCGCTGCGAGACGAACCCCGAAACGCTGGCGCGGGGCGCTGCGCGCGCGATGTACATCGTACTCGACAGCGCCGTCGACCAGTATTTTCCTGTGCTGGACCAGGTGAATGACTTCATCGACGCGCTCGAGGAGCGTGTGTTCGAGCGGTACAGCCGTGAAGTGCTCACCGATCTGTTTTCGGTGAAGCGCACGGTGCTGTCGCTTCGCCGGCACCTCACGCCCGAGCGCGATGTGTTCAACGCGCTCGCCAACCGGCCGAGCACGTTGCTGACCATCGAGGAGCAGCGATACTTTCGCGACGTGTACGATCACATCCTGCGCATCAACGATTCGCTGGAGCAGTACCGTGACCTGCTCTCGAGCGTGCTCGAAGCGTCCCTCACGCAGACGTCGAACCGCCTGGGGATGGTCACGAAAGGCCTCTCGGTTGTCGCGACGATCAGTGTGCCGTTCGTGGTGGTCAGCGGGATGTGGGGAATGAACTTCACGCATATTCCCCTCAGCGAATGGCCCCATGGTTTCTGGGTCATGATGGCGCTCCAGCTGGCGCTGGGGTTTGCGTTACTCGCGTATCTGCGGCACAAGGACTGGCTCTGATGTTCTGCCCCGAATGCGGTACCTGGAATCGCGCGACCGCCGCCACGTGCGCGAGCTGCGTGGCACCGCTCCCCGTGGATTTGCCGGTGAGCGCGGATCCTCCGGATGCGCACATCGGCGCGCTCCGGCAGGCCACCGGCAACCGCTACCATATCATTCGCCGTCTGGGCAGCGGCGGCATGGCTGACGTCTACCTCGCGCGCCACGCACGCCTGCACCGCCAGCTCGCGGTGAAAGTGCTGCACGTGCACCTCGCGCGTGATACGGAGATGCGCGAGCGTTTCCGCCGCGAAGCGGAAGCCGCGAGCCGCCTTGTACATCCTGCCATCTGTTCCATCCTGGACGCCGGCGATGCCGGGGAACTGGTCTGGATCGTGATGCCGTTTCTCGCCGGCGGGTCGCTGGCGGACCAGCTCGCCCGGACGCGCACCGTTCCCGCGGCGCGCGTCGCGCTCGTGACGGCGCAGCTTGCAAGCGGCCTGGATCACGCGCACCGGCACGGTATCGTGCACCGCGACGTGAAACCGGACAACGTGCTGTTCGACGAAGACGGTTTTGCGCTGCTCACCGATTTCGGAATCGCCACGGCCAAGTTTCACGCGCGGCTCACGGCGCAGGGCCGCGCGATGGGGACGCCGCACTACATGAGCCCCGAGCAGGCGATGGGGAAGCTCGCCGACGGGCGCAGCGATCTCTATGCGCTTGGCGTGCTCATGTACGAATCGCTTGCGGGGTCGCCGCCGTTCGACGGCGGCGATGCGTACTCGATCGGATACAAGCACGTCCACGAGAAACCCACCGCACTGTCGGACGTCGAACCCTCCGTCCCGCTCCCGCTGTCGTCGATCGTGATGCGCTGCCTGTCGAAGCGGCCCGAGGAACGATATGGCCGCGGCAACGACCTCGCCGATGCGCTGCTTGCGTGGCTGGCGGCCGATCCCGACGCGCGGCACACGCGCGCCGCGACGATGGCACAAAAACTCGATAGCGCATCAGCAACACGATGAAACTCACACACGAAATCCTTCGCCTCCGCACCAAGCACCCTTTCATCATCGCGCGCGGCGGCGGGGTGGATTATCCGACCGTGTGGGTGCGCCTCACGGACGCTGACGGCGTGGAGGGGTGGGGCGAGGCCGCGCCGAGCACGTATTACGCGGAGACACCGGAAACGGTCGTCGCGGCGCTTCAGAAGTACGCACCGGTTCTCAGGGACGCGGATCCATTCGCCATTGAAGACACGGAAGCCGCGCTCATCAAGGAGTTGCATGGCAACCCGTCGACGCGCGCCGCGATCAGCGCCGCGCTCCACGATCTCGTGGGCAAGAAGCTCGGCGTCCCCGTGTGGAAGATGTGGGGCCTGAGCCCGGCGACCGCGCCGCGGAGCAGCTACACGATCGGCATCACGAGTGACGACGAGCTTCGAAAGCGCGTCGCTGATGCCGCACCGTACCCGATCCTCAAGGTCAAGCTGGGTACGGACCGCGACGAGCAGATCATTCGCATTGTGCGGGAGGCGGCGCCGGAGAAGACGCTGCGCGTCGACGCGAACACGGGATGGACACCAAAGCGCGCGCTCAAAGTGATTCCCTTTCTGGCGAAGATGGGTGTGGAATTCGTCGAACAGCCGCTCCCGGCAGATGATCTCAAGGGGCTCAAGTTCGTGCGCGACCGTTCGCCGCTCCCGATCGTCGCAGATGAATCTTGTCTGGTCGCCGCGGACGTTCCACGGCTCGCCGGAGTGGTCGATGGGGTGAATCTCAAGCTCGCCAAATGCGGTTCGTTGCTCGAGGCGCGCCGCCTGATTCACGTGGCGCGCGCCCATCAGCTCCGCGTGATGTGCGGATGCATGATCGAGTCGACGCTTGCAATCAGCGCCGCCGCGCAATTTGCGCCGCTGCTCGACGACGCGGATCTCGATGGTGGGGCGTTGCTCGCGAACGACCCGTTTACCGGCGTGTCGATCGAAGGCGGAACGATCCGGTTGTCGCACGAGCCGGGGCTGGGCGTGGTGAGGGGAGCGTTGCGCGCTGGGCGTTGAGCGTTGAGCGCTAAGCGCTAAGCGCTAAGCGCTAAGCGCTAAGCGCTGAACGCTGGGCGCCGGTAATCGGGTATTCGGGCACCCGCGCACTCCCACCGGCGATATTCCACCATGCTCGTCTCGGTCGCGCTGCCCGTTCCGCTATTTCATACGTTCTCGTATTCCGTTCCGGACGAGCTCGTGGCGCGCGTGAAGCCGGGCGCGCGTGTCCTTGTTCCGATTCGCGGGGCGCGTGCAATCGGGATCGTTACAGGTGAGGACACCACCGAGCCGACCGCACGGATCAAGGCCGTTCTCGAGGCGCCCGATGCGACGCCGGTGTTCGACGGAGCGCTGCTGGAAACGGGACTCTGGATCGCGCGCCACTATCACGCGCCGATCGGTCTCGCGCTCCGCGCCATGCTTCCCGCGGCGCTCACAGGGGCCGCGCGGCCGAGCGGGTCCGTGAAAACGGAGCGCGTGCTCGAGATTGTGCGCGAGCTGCCGACGCTTCTCGAACGCGACGACGTATTCAAGCGCGCGCCCAAACAGCGCGCCGTGTACGAAGCGCTCGAGCGCGCAGGCGGCCGCGCGGCGGTGTCGACGATCGTCGAGCAAGCGGCGGTGAGTGAGAGCGTGATCGACGCGCTCGTTGGGCGCGGCATTGCGCGAATGGAACGCGACCGTGTCGAGCGCGATCCGTTCACATCCAGGAAGGTCAAGGCCGCGCCAGCGCTGGTCGCAACTCCCGCGCAAGCCGCGGCGCTCGCGGGCCTCCGCCAGATGGAGCCCGGGGAGCTCGCGCTCCTTTTCGGCGTGACGGGGAGCGGCAAGACATTCGTCTACCTCGAATTCCTGCGCGAAGTCGTGCAGGAGCGGAAGCAGGGCGCCATTGTGCTCGTGCCCGAAATCGCGCTCACACCGCAAACCGTCGACCGGTTTCGCGCTGTCTTCGGCGAGCGCGTCGCTGTCCTGCATTCGGCGCTCTCCGACGGCGAGCGGCACGACGCCTGGCGAGCCCTCGAACGTGGCGACAAGTCCATCGCCGTCGGCGCGCGAAGCGCCGTGTTCGCGCCGGTGCGAAATCTCGGCGCGATCGTCGTCGACGAAGAGCACGAAGGGTCTTACAAACAGGGAGAAGCGCCGCGCTATCACGCGCGCGATGTGGCGGCGATTCGTGCGCGCCACGCGGGCGCCGTGGTCATTCTCGGGAGCGCGACGCCGAGCCTCGAGTCATGGTCGGCGGCAGCGGCCGGACGCGTGCGGTTGCTCGAGCTCCCGGAGCGCACGGCGGGCGGCGCAATGCCCGAGGTGCACGTGGTCGACCTCAGGAAGGATCGGCCGCACGCGCACGCACCGCAGCAGGAACGGACGCATCGGAGTGTGCTCTCCGCGCCGCTCGACGCCGCGATCGCGACGCGGCTCGACCGTGGCGAACAAACGCTGCTGCTCCTCAATCGCCGCGGCTTTTCCGCGTTCGTGCAGTGCGAGAACGGGCACGTGCGGGAATGCCCGAACTGTTCCGTCGCGCTCACATACCATCGCGCACCCGAGCGGCTCGTCTGCCACCATTGCCAGCACGCCGAGCCGTTCATCGCGACGTGCAACGAATGCTCGAGCGCGTTCGCGAAGCGGCGCGGTCTGGGGACACAGCAGGTCGAAGCCGTCGTCGCGGAGCGGTTTCCGAGGGCGCGCATCGCGCGCATGGACATCGACACGACGCGCGGACGGTGGGCGCACAGCGACCTCCTCGACCGGTTTGGGGCAGGGGACATCGACATTCTGCTTGGCACGCAGATGATTGCGAAGGGCCTCGATTTCCCGAACGTGACACTCGTCGGCGTGATCGATGCCGACGTCGGCATCAACCTTCCGGACTTCCGCGCGTCGGAGCGGGCGTATCAGCTGCTGAGCCAGGTGGCGGGACGCGCGGGACGCGCCGCGAAGCGCGGCGAGGTGTTCATCCAAACGCGCGAGCCGCGCCACCACGCGGTGACGTGCGCCGTCACGCACGACTACCGGGCGTTTGTCGAGACGGAGCTTCCGGGGCGGAACGATCCGCCGTACCCGCCGACGGTGCGGCTCACGAATGTCGTGGTCAGTGGAGCCGACGATACGACGGTTCTCGACGAGGCTCTCGCCGCAGCGAACTGGGTTCGGCGCGGCATCGCGGCGGGCCGGGCCAGCGTGACTGTGGTCGGTCCTGCGCCGTGTCCGATCGAGCGCGTGAAACGACGTTTCCGATGGCACTTCTACTTGCGGAGTACGGACAGCGGCGCCCTGTCACGCGTGGGGCGCGCGCTCACCGAGTCGTGGAAACCGCGGGTCCAGGGCGTGCGCATGGTGCTCGACCGGGACCCGGTTTCGATGCTTTAGGGTAGATTTTTCGCCGTGACCACGTTCACGCCTCCCCCGTTCACGTCGGAGCCGCTCGTGTCCGCGCCGGACGCGACGTTCGTCGCGGCGCCGGGCGACGGCGTGCTGCCGGACGGATTCTTCGCGACCACGAACCTGCCCACGTACGTGAAGCACAACGGCACGTGGCGGCTGCCGCATAATCCGCGTATGGATGGCGCCCTCGTGCTCGACGACGCCGGCGAAATCTGGGTGCGCGAAGGACGTCGCGTCCGCACGGGCGATCGCGTCGCGATCGGCATGAACGAGGACGGGAGCGAGGGCATCTACGTGCACGCCACCGGATTCCACCGGCCCTCGTCGCCGAACGAATTCAGCTTCATGAGCACCGTGGTGTCGCGCGAGCGTCCGATCGATTACGCGCAAATGGCGCGGATCCTCGTCGAGGAGCGCGACCGGCGCGGCTACATCGTCTGGGTCGTCGGTCCGGCGATCGTGCATGCGCGAGCGCGCGCCGAGTTCGTCTGGTTCATCGAGCACGGGTTCGTGCACGCGCTGCTCGCCGGCAACGCGGTCGCCGTGCACGACATCGAGGCCTCGGTGTTCGGGACATCGCTGGGCGTTGCCGCCAGCGGCGAAGCAGCCGCCGGCGGACACGCGCTGCATCTCCGGGCCATCAACAAGGTGCGGGCGTTCGGCGGCATCGCACCCGCGGTGGAAGGCGGCCTCATCAAGGGTGGCATCATGTACGCGTGCGTGCGCGAGCGCGTCCCGTTCGTGCTCGGAGGGTCCATCCGTGACGACGGCCCGCTGCCGGAAGTGGTGACCGACGTCCTCGAGGCCCAGGACGCCATGCGCGACCACTGCCGAAAGGCCACGATGGCGGTGATGATCGCCACGGCGCTGCACGCGATTGCGACAGGCAATATGCTTCCTGCGTTCGTCGAGACTGACGGCGCGCTTCGCGAGCTGCCGACGATTTGCGTGGATTCGTCGGAATTCGTGGTCAGCAAGCTCAAGGATCGCGGAACGCACCAGGCGTTTGGCGTCGTCACCAACGCGCAGGATTTTCTTCACATACTGCGAATTTCGGTCGAGAACGAGCTCAACCGGACGTCGCGCCTGAAACGATGATCGGTACTCCTCCTCCAAATAGAGATCGTTTTCTCGCCGCCATCGCGGAGCGCATCGCGCCCGACCGTGTGCAGGCGCTGTTTCTTTTTGCCCCGATGCGCAATGGACCGGTCGAGAGCGCTGTCGCCGTGCTCGCCATCGACCCACCGCCGGTGGCGGTACCTGCGCCCGACGATGCGGTTGAAATCGAGGGCAGCGAGGCCCCGGACCCATCCGGCCCGCCGGCCCTCCAGCCCGCCAGCCCTGCCGTTGCGCGTCCGATCGTTCTCACGGCCCGCTACCGCCACACGCTGAAGGGCGCGGACCGCGGGAAATGGGAGCTCGAAATCCTCGAGCAGGCAGATGCGCCGCTCATCACGGTCGAAACCGTCGTGCGCGGTGTCCAGCAGCGCCTTGACGATGCCGGTGAGCCCGAGCGGCTCGGCGCCGATGACCTGCGCGCCGCCCTTGCCGATGGTGTGTGGACGGCACCGCAGCGCTGAACGCCTTCGCAGATTTTCTGCGTGACCGGAATCTCCCGGTGACGCCGCAACGGCTCGCCATCGCCGGCGTGGTGCTCTCCGCCGAGAATCACCTGTCGGCCGATGAAGTGGCGTCGGCCGTGCGCGCCGGCGGCCGCAGCGTCGGCACGGCGACCGTATATCGCACGCTCGACGTGCTCGTCGAGAGCGGTCTCGTTGTCGAACGCGATTTCGGCGAAGGGTTTCGCCGCTTCGAGGCGGCGAGAGATACGCCGCAGCACGAGCATCTCCTGTGCACGTCGTGCGGGCGCGTCGTTGAATTCCGCGACGAGCGACTGGAGCGTATCACGACGCTGCACGCCGAAGCACACGGGTACGCACGTCAGCGGCACCGCCTCGTGATTTACGGCGTGTGCCCGGATTGCCAGCGAGGCCGGCGCACGAGATGAAACGCCCATGAACGGCGGATCGATCGGAATCGCCCTCGCGTTTTCCGCGGGCTTGCTGAGTTTTCTCTCGCCGTGCGTGCTGCCGCTCGTGCCGAGTTACCTCAGCTTCGTGACGGGGCTCGCCCTGGAGGACGTGCAGCGGGCGCGTCGCGCGGCGTTCGTGCACACGCTGCTCTTCGTGTCCGGATTCACTCTCGTGTTTCTCGCGCTTGCCGCGACCGCGACGGTGCTCGGCTCATTTCTCAAGTCGCAGCAGGTCTGGATCGCGCGGTTCGGCGGCGTCCTGCTGATCGTGTTTGGGCTTTTTCTGCTTGGCGTGCTCAACATCGGCGCCTTCGGGCGCGAGCGCCGGATGCATCTTTCCGACAAACCGCTGGGCTATCTCGGCACGGTGTTCGTCGGCATCGCGTTTGGCGCGGGATGGACACCATGTATCGGTCCCGTCCTCGGCGGCATTCTCACGTACGCGGCGAGCGAAGCCGACGTCGCGCGCGGCATGTGGCTGCTCACGGCTTACTCCCTCGGGCTCGCCGTGCCGTTCCTCCTCGCGTCCGTCGCGCTCGGCAGATTCTTCGCCGTGTTCGAGTGGATCCGTCGCCACCTTGCGCTGATGAACCGGATCTCGGGGACGATGCTCATCATGATCGGCGTGTTGATGCTGACGAATCGCTTTGCATTGATTGCGTCAGCGCTCGCGCGACTCACGCCGAAGTGGCTGCTCGATCGACTGTGAGCCAGGCCACATTCGCGCGAACTCCCTCGCGCTGACGCGGGTATCACACAGGGTCTGACCACCCCGACGCGGGCCGCATTTCCACGTTCCCGCTCTGATCACAGACGAGGTTCTCCATGAAGACTCATCAGTTCAAACTCGCCGTCGCGGCCGTGGTGACGCTTTTGGGCGTCGTGGCCTGCAAAGACAAAACCCCTGAAGCCGAAGCGCGGCAGGTCGAGCTCGCGCCGCCGGCAACTCCGGCAACGCCGCCGCAGATCAACGACGCGCCGCCAACCGCTTCGAACAACCGGCCCGCACCAGCGACCACCACGCGCCCGGCGCCCAAGCCCGTCGCGAAGTCGCCCGTCACGTCACCGCCCGCAGCAACGCCTCCGGTTGCAACGCCCCCAGTCGCGTCGCCGCCGGCCGCCGCGCCGGTTCCGGCTGTTCGCTACGGCATGATTCCGGCCGGGACGAGTATCAGCGTGCGTCCCGCGACCAAGGTGTGCACGAACACCAACAAGGTGGGTGACCGGATCGACGCGACGATCGCGGATCCGATCACGGGCGAGAACGGTGCGTCGATTCCCGCGGGCGCCAAGGCGACGCTCGAAGTGGTCCAGTCGCAGTTCGGCAACAATGACGCCGATAAAGTGCGTCTCGCGTTCCAGGTCGTGTCGGTGAGCGTGGACGGACAGGCGTACGACGTTGCGGGCGCCGATGTCGTGGCGCCTCCGGTGAAGCGTGTGCGCCGCCAGTCGAACGCCGATCAGGCGAAGAAGGTGGCGATTGGCGCAGCGGCGGGCGCGGTACTCGGACGCGTGCTCGGCAAAGGCACGGGGTCGACCGTTGCCGGTGGCGTTGCCGGCGCAGCCGGTGGGGCGGTGGTGGCCGGCGGAACGGCCGACTACGACGGCTGCGTTGCAGCCGACGCATTACTGACGGCCACGCTCACGCAGTCACTTCGTATTCGTGTCTGATTATCGGGCCGGCGGCATCGACTTCCAGAAGTCGATGCCGCCGGCTTGCTGTCCGACCTCGACGCTCGCGACTTTCGCGAGCGTCGTGAGGTCGATGACGTCGACAGTGCCGGGCTGCGATCCCGTGCCTTCAATCGAAATGAACGCGTAGCAGTCGTCGTCCGAGACGGCGATGCCGTGGACGACAGCGCGGGCGGTCTTGATCCGCGCGAGCTCTGCGCCACTCGCGGCATCGAAGACGGACATGGACGCGTCGCGCTTGTTCGTGGCGAGAAGTTTCTTGCCGTCGTGCGTGACGCCGAGGTTGTACACGCCGTTGCCGGCGGGAATGCGACGCTTGAGTGCCCACGATTTCGTGTCGATCTCCGCAATGTCGCTCGATTTGTTGCACGCCACCCAGACGACGGATCCATTGGGCGCGGGCTGTGCCCAGGTCGGCGAGCACGCGTTGTCGCCGGGCTTCGGCGCTTCCATTCCGTGGCCGCCCATGTCCTTCATGCTGCCCATGTCGCCGTGCATTCCGCCCGGCGGGCCCGCCATCCCGTGCTCGTTTCCCTTCGCGAGCATGAAATGCCGGGACACCTCGAGCGTGCGCGTGTCGATCTCGATGAGATGATCATCCATCATGCACACCGAGTAGTGCTTCGTGCCATCGGCGCTGAGTCTCGAGCCGTGCGGCATGATGCAC
>DASRAP010000399.1:0-4130 GCA_035638155.1 Gemmatimonadaceae bacterium
GAGCTCTTTCGCGACGTTTGCGAGGCCCGCGACCATCCGCTTGCGAATGGCCACGGTCTGAACCTTCGTGAGCTCGAAGCGAAACGCATTCACGATGTGGGATCGCTCGACGTCGCTCTGGTTCTTCCAAAAGAGTCGCGCCTGGTTGTAGTGCTCCGCGAACTTCTCGGGCTTCCCGCGTACCTTGTCGTCCGCGATTTCCTCGGGGAATGTTTGAAAACCCATCGTCCCGGCCTGAAACGGGCAGCCGCCGCCGAGCGAGTTCGGCTCGTATGCGACGCGGCCGCGCGCGATCGCCTGGCGGTGCATACCGTCGCGCTGATTATTGTGCACACTCGCGAGGGGCGCGTTGATCGGGATCTCGTGGAAGTTCGGGCCACCGAGCCGCGTGATCTGCGTGTCGACATACGAGTGAATGCGGCCTGCGAGCAGCGGGTCGTTGCTGAAATCGATGCCCGGCACGATATGCGCGGTGCAGAACGCGACCTGCTCCGTCTCAGCGAAGAAATTGTCGGGGTTACGGTCCAGCACCATCCGTCCGATGGGGCGCAACGGCACGAGCTCCTCCGGAACGAGCTTCGTGGCGTCGAGCACGTCGAAGGTGAATTTGTCGGCCTCCCGTTCGCCGAAAACTTGCACCGCGAGCTCCCATTCCGGATACGCACCCGCCTCGATGGCCTCCCAGAGATCGCGCCGGTGGAAATCGGGGTCCGCGCCGGAAATCTTCACCGCTTCGTCCCACACGAGCGAGTGCGTGCCGGCCTTCGGGGACCAGTGAAACTTTACGAACTGCGACTCGCCTTCGACGTTCACGAAGCGGAACGTATGCACGCCGAAGCCCTGCATCATTCTCAAGCTGCGCGGTATCGCGCGATCCGACATCACCCACATCAGCATGTGCGTCGATTCCGGCATCAGCGACACGAAATCCCAGAAGGTGTCGTGCGCCGACGCGGCTTGCGGCATGGCATGGTGCGGCTCGGGCTTCACGGCATGGACCAAGTCCGGAAACTTCATCGCGTCCTGGATGAAGAACACCGGGATGTTGTTGCCGACGAGGTCCCAATTACCTTCGTCCGTGTAGAACTTCACGGCGAACCCGCGTACGTCGCGCGCGGTGTCGGTGGACCCGCGCTCGCCCGCGACGGTCGAGAAACGCACGAAGACTGGCGTGCGTTTGCCAGTCTCGGCGAACAGCGATGCGCGCGTCAGGTCCGCGAGCGGCTCGTAGCACTCGAAAAAGCCGTGCGCCGCCGAGCCGCGGGCGTGCACGATGCGCTCCGGGATGCGTTCGTGATCGAAGTGCGTGATCTTCTCGCGGAGGATGAAGTCCTCGAGCAGCGTGGGACCACGCAGCCCCGCCTTCAGCGAGTTCTGGTTGTCCGCGATCTTGACGCCTTGATTGGTGGTGAGCGCTCGGCCCGAAGAGTCGACGCGGACGCGCTCTAGCGGGTCGTTCGTCGGGTTGGTGCCCGTTGCGGCGGGCTTGCCAGTCTTTGGCGTGGAGTTGCGCTCGGAGAGGGTGCTTGAGCCGACGCTGGGGTCCGGCGGCTCGACGCTCTGACCGGCCTGCGGTGCTAGAGCAGCCTTGCCATACTCGCTCGGTTTCGCCGCGTTGAACGGGAAAGCCTCTGCGACCAGCTCGGTCGCGGCCATCTTCGCGCTTGCGGCGTCGCGCACGACGCTCGAACGTCGCGACGGACCGCTCGTCGTCGTCCGTGACGACGTCTGAGCCCTGCGCGCCGCGGTGGTCTTTTTCGAGCCGCGTGAGTCAGGAGCGCTGGACTTGCGTTTCTTGGACATGCATCACCTTATTGATAGCGGGATCAGCGGGAGCAGGCGCGCGAACGGACGCGTCAACGCGTGCGCTCACTCTCTTGCTCCGCGAGAGCGGCGCCGATCGCGGTCTTGACGTGTTTTTGCTCCTCGGGCGGCGGAAGCACGGCTTTCAACCCAAGCGAGTCGAGCCAGAGCTCGCGTGCCCAGCCCTTCGTGTGATAGAGGTGCTCGTCCTCCTGGTCCTCCACTTCCTCGCATGCTTGACCGAGGGCAACCTGCTGCTCGCCCGAGAGCTCTTCCGCGCACTGCGTAAGCAATTCCCAGTCTGCGTGGTCCTTCGTCTCGGCCAGCGTGACGCACTCGGCGGCGACGATCTGTGCCGCGGCGGGATTTCCAGCGCTCTGCGCCTCGCGCATCGCGGTCACGAGCGCCGCGCCCAAGTCATGAACGATCTTGCGGCCCGGTGACGCGCTTTCCGCGTCGATCTCGAACTTCTTGCACACGCTTTCCAGGATCTGCACGTGCCGGCGCGTCTGCTTGAGGTATTTCGACCATTCTTCGCGGAGGTCTTCGTTCATCGCGGCGTCGATGGCAGCGCTGTAGACGTTCACGCCGCCGCGCTCGTGCTCGAGCGATTGAAGAATGAGTTCCTTCAGCGTTTGTCGATCCATGACTAAGACTCCTTGTAGGTAAGAGGTGGACGCCGTCTCGAGCCGCCAGCATGTCACGCGGCGGTCGTCGGAGGGTGGTAGGGCACGCGACGAGTGGGTGCCTACCCAACCGCCGCGCGCCATGATTCAACGTTCGATTCGTGCACCCGTCGCGCGCGTCAAACCCTCCGGCGCCGACGGAAGAACCCTACGATCGCGAGCAAGATGAGAGCACCGAGCAGCGACACGACGAGCGAGCTCATGCTGAGGTCGCCCTGGTTGATGGTTCCGGTGCCGAGCATCGGCGCGAGCAGGAAGCCGCCCAACGCCGCGCCGACGATCCCGACCACGACGTTGAGCACGATACCTTGCCGATCATTGGTACCCATGATCATGCTCGCCACCCAGCCCAAGAGACCGCCTACGATTAACCACACAATGAAGTTCATACGCTTTCCTTGAAGGGAGAGAGGATCGCCAGCGAATTGCCGGTTGCATGTCGGAGTGCAAGTAGCGTGCCCTCGCGACATGCGCTTCCGCGCGGCGCAACCTGATCTGATGGGGGCAGTGAAAAGCCTCCCCGACAAAAAAGACCGCCGAAGCGGGTCAGTGTCCTTGGGGATACGGGTCAGTTCCTACGTCGTCTTTCCCGAGCGCTCTATTCGCCACCGCACGCGATCGGCGCCGCGAATCGCGGGCGGGTGCGCCCGGACAGCCCGACGCAGTCTCGACCGGTGAGCCGCGCTCGCGTCGTTATCGCCGGATCTGCTCGCCGTCGTAGTTCTTCCATTCTCTCTCCAAATACCTCGCATCGTCGGCCGTGCGGGGAGTCACGCCCATCAGAATTCCGCCGTTCTTGAGACCGGTCTCGTATTGCTTCACGCGTTCCTCGGGGATGTTCCAACCGACGAGCGCGCCGATCAGACCGCCGGCGCCTGCGCCGGCACCCGCGCCCGCCAAACCGGCCGCGAGCGGACCCGCGATCACCAGACCGAGGCCCGGAATGACGAGATTCGAGCCGATCGCAGCGACCGCGGCCGCGATGCCCACAACCGTGCCGCCCACCGCTCCGCCGACACCAGCGCCTTTGGCCGCTTTGTTGCCGAGCTCGGTTTCCTGAGCGCCCGGGCCGGAGAAGTGTTTCTTACGCGTGTCGTCAGACATCACGAGGTTGATGTCCTTTTCGCTGTAGCCGCGCGACGAGAGAGCGTTGTACGCGCTTTCAGCGCTCTCCCGATCGTTGAATAGGCCCGTCATTAGTTTCTGGTTCTTGACTTCGTTACGTGCTGTCGCCATTCGCTGTCTCCTTGCGAGAAAAGATCGATTCCATTACGCGGCGGGGGATATGCACCGTCCATGCCGCGCCTTCAGCGACGCATCGGGTGGCGTGTCGACGTTCGGTCAGGGGGAAACGCAGGGCTTCTTGCAAACTGCATTGCAGGAACTGCTGCGTCTCAGTGGCGCGGGTCATCGACGATTCCGATCGCTGTCGGCTGCGGGAGCATGACGGGAATGCCGTCGGCGAACCGGTATTCGGACGTCGGGAGCATGGCTTCGTCCCGGGATTTGCTTACAGGAGTGGCGCGGGCGGTGATCTAGGCTCTCGGCATGGACGAGAACACTGCGATGCCTGAACTAGAGGCGCTGCTCCGCGGCTACCAGGTCGCCGTAGTCGCTTTCAACGCGGCAACTGCGGGGATG
>DASRAP010000400.1:0-3178 GCA_035638155.1 Gemmatimonadaceae bacterium
CGCCGAGGTGGCCCGCACGCGGCTCCTCAAGCCGATCATCGGCCGGCCGGTGGGCGTCGGCGGGGTCGACATCACATACGTCACGGCGAGCAATGCGCGCGGCATCGAGGACGCCATGCGATTTACCCGCGAAGGCGGTACGATCGTGCTCATCGGAAATGCCACGACACTCAACGGCGTGGACTGGACGCCGCTCTGGCTCAAGGAGCTGCGCATTCAGGGGACGCTCGCGTATGGGGTGCACGGCGCGGCGAGCGGGAACGCGTTCAACGCCGCGGCGCGCTTGATCGAAGAAAAGAAAGTGAACCTTCGGCCGCTCGTGACCCACAAGTTCTCACTCGCCGACGTCCGCAGCGGCTTGGCCGCGGCGCGATCGAAGGGCGGTGAAAAGAGTGTGAAAGTCGTACTACAGCCCTAGCGCGATTGCCCGTCGCCCGTTGCCCGTTCGCCCGCTAACCCGCCCCCACTTCCAAATGAAGCTCCTCCTCGCTCTCGCGCTTGCCACCTCGAGCGTCGCCGCCCAGCGCGGCGGGCGCGGCGGGAATCCGCTTGCGCAGTACACGCGCATGGACACGGCGCTCTTCGCGCTCACCAACGTCAAGGTCATCGATGGCACTGGTGCGCCCGCAAAAGCGAATCAGACCGTCGTCGTGCAACGCGGCGTGATCACGGCGCTGGGAGCGACGGGCACCGTCACCATCCCACCCGGCGCGCAAGTGCTCGATCTCGCGGGCAAGTCGGTCATGCCCGGGCTCGTGATGGTGCACGAGCATCTCTACTATCCGAACGGCGGCGGTTGGTACGGCGCGTATGACGAGAGCTTCACGCGACTGTACCTAGCGGGCGGCGTCACGTCGATGCGCACCGCGGGCAACGTGAACGGTTATACCGATCTCGCCATCAAGCAGCAGATCGACGCTGGACGAAAGCCGGGGCCATGGATCGACGCCACCGCGCCGTATCTGCAGGGACCCGGCGGCGTTTCCGGGCAGATGTATCTGCTCAAGGACGCCGCCGACGCGCGCCGCATGGTCAACTTCTGGGCCGACGCCGGCGCCACGTCATTCAAGGCGTACATGGATATCACGCGCGACGAGCTTCGCGCGGCGATCGACGAAGCGCACAAGCGCGGCCTCAAGATCACGGGGCACCTCTGCTCGGTCACGTTCCGCGAAGCCGCCGAGATGGGGATCGACAATCTCGAGCACTCGTTTTTCGTGATGACGGACTTCTTCCCGAACAAAACGCCGGACGTGTGCCCCGGACAGAATCCCGGAATGCAGACGGTCGCGTCGCTCGATACGACCAGCGCCGCGTTCAAGTCGCTGGTGAAGTTGCTCATCGACAAGCACGTCGCACTCACGTCCACGCTCACGGTGTTCGAGACGTTCACGCCGGGCCGGCCGCTCCCCCCGGGGCAGGACGTGCTGGTGCCGCAGCTCAAGGAAGCGTTCCAGCGCGCGTACGACCGCACGGCGGCAAATCCCACTTCGATGTACGCCACGCTCTATCCCAAAGTGGCGGCAATGGAAGTGTCATTCGTGCGTGCAGGCGGCATGCTCGTCGCGGGCACCGACCCCACGGGCAGCGGCGGCGTGATTCCCGGCTTCGCCGATCAGCGCCAGGTGGAATTGCTCACCGAGAGTGGCTTTACGCCGCTCGAGGCGATCCGGATCTGCACGCTGAATGGCGCGACCTATCTCGGCATCGCGGACCGCGTCGGCACGATCGCGGTCGGCAAGCAAGCCGACCTGATGGTCATCGCTGGCGATCCGTCTGCGCAGATCAGCGATATCCGAAAGACGGAGATCGTGTTCAAGAAGGGCGTCGGATTTGATCCGCAGAAACTGATCGAATCGGTGCGCGGCAGAGTCGGGATCTTTTGATCGGCCTTAACAGACTTACACGGGACGCACGGACCACCCACGGACAACGCACGGACACAACAAACAAAACTTGTTGTGTCCGTTTTGTTTCAGTGTGTCCCGTGTCGCCCGTGTAAATCAGTTAACGGGCCAGTCTGTCCCAGTCAGCCGGTGTATCCACGTCAGCGAGCGAAGCCTCCGGCCAGTCGACGATGTGGGCTTCGTGGATGTGCGCCCGGACGACTGGCTTTCCGCATCCCTCACCCGTCCACGCGCGCAGCTCCTCGAAAAGCGCGCGCGCAAAGTAGATCGGCGGCGCGGTGACGTCGCCGTAGTGCGACACGACGAGAGGTGCTCCCGATGTGCCTGCGGCTTCCGCGACGGCGCGAATCATGTCGGCACTGACGTGTACCATGTCTCCGAGCAGAGCCACCGCACCGGCGCTCTCCGCCGGCACCGCGTCCAGACCGCGGTGCATCGACGCGCTCGATGGCGAGCGGAAATCGGGATTCTCGACCACCACGCAATGCACGCCGGCCAGCGCGCCGCGCGCACGATCCGCTTCGTGTCCGACCACGACGATCACGGGATTGAGACGCGCGTGGATCGCGCGACGGGCCGCGCGTGCGATCAACGACTCCCCGTCCAGCTCCAGAAGCATTTTGTTGGAGCCCATCCTGCTCGACAGCCCTGCGGCGAGCACGATGCCGGCGACGCCCGCGCGTTCAGCCACCCGTCGCGGCGTGAATCGGACGCCTCCGCTCGCGGAGCGATGTCGGCGTGCGCCCTGATCGCACGGCGAGAATCTCGGCGACGACCGCAAGGGCTACCTGTTCTGCTCCGTCGGTCCCGATATCGAGTCCGACCGGACCGTAAATCCGGCTTTCGTCAACCGGCCCTGACGCCGCAAGCTCGGCCACAATCCGCTCAGTGCGCTGCCTCGGTCCGAGCATGCCGATGTACGCGCAATCGGTTGTGAGCAGCGCGCGCACATACGCACGATCGTCGGCGTAGTTGTGCATCATGACGACCGCGTATGTCTCCGCGTCGCCCGGCATGCGGGCCGAGAGCTCGTCCGCGCGCGCCTCGACAAGTGTAACCCCCGGTGGGAACCGGTCCGGTGAGAGCAGCCCCTGGCGGCGGTCGACGACGATCGTGCGAAATCCCACGTCATTCGCACACCGCGCGAGCTGCCGCGCATCGTCTCCGGCACTCACTATCACGAGCGCCGGCGGCGGCACGAACACGTCGACGAACACCTCGCTTCGTCCGATCGTCTGAATCCCAGATGCGCCATCGGTGATGAGCGATCG
>DASRAP010000401.1:0-15001 GCA_035638155.1 Gemmatimonadaceae bacterium
CCGGGGATACAGCAGCAGATAGGCGCCGAGCGCCGCCGAAATCGCCCCGGATGCCCCCACGGTCGGAACCGGCGACGAAGGGCTCACCACCACCTGGGTCATCGCCGCGACCACCCCGCAGAGCAGATAGAACCCCAGAAACCTGCCCCGGCCCATCACGTCCTCGACGTTGTTTCCGAACACCCACAGGAACAGCGAATTGCTCAGAATGTGCCCCCAGCTGCCGTGGAGAAACATCGAGGTGATCGGCGTCAGCCAGTTGTACCACTCATTGTCGATCACGCAATCGCTGAACTGGTCCAGCGGAATCCGAAACCCGACCTCCCGGAGGTGAGTAAGCTCGGCAGGGACCAGCCCGAAATTGCACACGGTCGCAGCCACGTCGCGGTCAATACCGGCGTGCTGGAAAAAGACCCAAACCGCGACCATGACGGCGATCAGCCCGATCGTGACGACCGGGGTCCTGAAAGTCGGGTTTTCGTCGTACAGTGGAAACACAGGTCAACGAGTCACGGGTCAACCGGGAACCGCCAGAATGGCGCTGGGTAGGGCAAAAAAGGACGCTGTTCTGGCGGGGTTTTCTGGCCCCAAGCTTGCAAAAAGGTAGCTCAACCAAACGAGATGCGGCCGGCCTCGGCCTCCTCTCGTCGTCTTGCCTTCTCTTTCCACTCGTTCTCTCAAATGGCCGACAAAGTCATCGGTATCGATCTCGGCACCACGAATTCCGTCGTCTCCGTCATGGAAGGCGGCGACCCGGTCGTCATCCCCAACGCGGAAGGCGGCCGGACGACACCATCGGTCGTCGGCTTCACGAAGGACGGTGAGCGGCTGGTTGGACAGATCGCCAAGCGTCAGGCGGTCACGAATCCGACCAATACCGTTTTTTCGATCAAGCGTTTCATGGGTCGCCGCATGAACGAGGTGGCCGATGAGATGAAACGCGTCCCGTACAAGGTCGCGTCCGGGGCGAACGACATCGCGTCGGTCGAGGTCCAGGGGAAGCGCTTCACGCCTCCGGAAATCTCGGCGATGATCCTGCAGAAGATGAAGCAGACGGCCGAAGACTACCTGGGCCACAAGGTCGAGAAGGCGGTGGTCACGGTTCCCGCGTACTTCAACGACGCGCAGCGTCAGGCCACCAAGGACGCCGGCAAGATCGCCGGCCTCGAAGTCCTTCGCATCATCAACGAGCCGACGGCGGCGGCGCTCGCGTACGGCCTCGACAAGAAAAAGGACGAAAAGGTCGCCGTGTTCGATCTGGGCGGCGGCACGTACGACATCTCCGTGCTCGAGCTCTACGACGTCGACGGGACGCGGCAGTTCGAAGTGAAGTCGACCAATGGTGACACGCACCTGGGCGGCGACGACTTCGACCAGCGCGTGATCGACTGGCTCGTCACCGAATTCAAGCGGGACCAGGGCATCGATCTCTCGAAGGATCCGATGGCGCTCCAGCGCCTCAAGGAAGCCGGCGAGAAGGCGAAGATGGAGCTCTCATCCACGCAGCAGACCGACATCAATCTGCCGTTCATCACGGCGGACCAGACCGGTCCCAAGCACCTCAACTATCAGCTCACGCGCTCCAAGTTCGAGCAGCTCGTCGACGATCTCATTCAAAAGACGATCGCGCCGATGAAGCAGGCGCTCACGGACGCGGGCATGAAGCCGTCGGACATCGACGAAGTGATTCTCGTCGGCGGCTCGACGCGCATTCCGAAAATCCAGGCGATCGTCAAGGAATATTTCGGCAAGGATCCGAACAAGGGCGTGAATCCCGACGAAGTCGTCGCGATCGGCGCGGCGATTCAGGGCGCCGTGCTCACCGGCGAGCAGAAGGACGTGCTGCTGCTCGACGTGACGCCGCTCTCGCTCGGCATCGAGACGCTCGGCGGCGTGACCACGGTGCTCATTCCCCGCAACACGACCATTCCGACGAAGAAGAGCGAGGTGTTCTCGACGGCCGACGACAACCAGACGACGGTCGAGATTCACGTGCTGCAGGGTGAGCGCCAGCTCGCTCGCGACAACCGCACGATCGGCAAATTCCAGCTCACCGGAATTCCGCCGGCACCGCGCGGCATGCCGCAGGTCGAAGTGACATTCGACATCGACGCGAACGGCATTCTGCACGTCTCCGCGAAGGACAAGGCGACGGCAAAGGAGCAGAAGATCCGCATCGAAGCGTCGAGCGGCTTGTCCGACAAGGACATCGAGAAGATGGTGAACGAGGCGGAGAAGAACGCTGCCGAGGACAAGAAGCGCCGCGAGGAAATCGATTCGCGCAATCGTCTCGACTCCATGACGTACGAGGTCGAGAAGAACGCGAAGGAATGGGCGGACAAGATTCCGGCCGAGCTCAAGACACGCCTCGACGGCGCGGTCGAGCGGGCCCGGAAGGCACTCCGTGGTGACGACATGGCCGAAATCGGGGCCGCGCAGGAAGAACTCTCCAGCGCGTACCAGGAAGCGGGCCGTTCGTTCTACGCGCAGAATCAGTCACCTCCGCAGAGTCCCGGAGCAGGCGCGGAACAACCGCAGGGCGCGCAGGCAACGGAGGGTTCGGCGAAAAGTGACGAAGTTGCTGAGGCGGATTACGAGATCGTCGACGACGCGAAGAAATAGTTTGCCGGAAATAACCGGAAATAACGCGGAGCGATTTCGGGCGTCAGCAAGTAGTTAGTATGGAAGAAGCACTTTTTACTGTGACACGAGAGACATCCATGAATCAACCAAAACTTCGCGCGCGTCCCTGGGGGACGGCGCTGGCATTTTTCCTCGTCGGCGTGCTCTTTGCGTCGGCGATGGACTGGACTCCCTTCACGCACGCGCAGGCGTCGCAGACGTCGCGCAAGCCGAGCGCGGCGGCGGTCAAGTCACTCGGGGAAACGTCTGACGCGTTCGTGGCGATCGCGGAACATGCGACGCCCGCCGTCGTGACGATCCAGACGCAGGCAACACGGCGCAACCGGCCGCTCACCGATCCGCGCGGCCGGCAGATCGATCCGCGGCAGCTGCCGCCGCAGTTCCGCCAGTTCTACGAAGATCAGCAGCCGCAGCTCCAGGAAGGCACGGGCTCGGGCTTCGTGATTCGTCCGGACGGTTACATCGTCACGAACAATCACGTGGTGGCGGACGCGGACCGGATCACCGTGGTGATGAACAACCATAAGGTGTACGACGCCAAGCTCATCGGTCACGATCCGCAGACCGACGTCGCGGTGGTGAAGATCGACGCGAAGAATCTTCCGACGGTCGACATCGGCGACGACGACAAGCTGCGCATCGGCGAGTGGGTACTCGCGATCGGGAATCCCCTCGGCCTCGACTTCACGGTCACGGCCGGCATCGTGAGCGCGAAAGGCCGCGGCAATCAGGAAGTGCAGGTGAACAACAACGCCGCGGGCATCACCGACTTCATTCAGACCGACGCGGCGATCAACCCGGGGAATTCGGGCGGACCGCTCATGAACATTCACGGTGAGGTCGTGGGCATCAACACGGCCATCGCCAGCGGCACCGGGTACTACGCGGGCTACGGCTTCGCCATTCCGATCGGACTTGCGAAGATCGTGTGGGATGACCTCATCGAGCATGGCCATATCGTTCGCGCGCAGCTCGGCGTGAGCGTCGGCCCGGTGTCGGCGGAAGACGCCGAGGCAGCGAAGCTCGACGAGATCACCGGTGTGAAGGTCGACGGGTGCAATCCAGATGAAGCCACGTCGCCGGCGTGCCGTGCGGGCGTCAAGACTGGCGACATCATCCTCACGCTCGACGGCAAGTCGGTGGATCGCGTGTCGGCGCTCCAGCGCATCGTCCGCGCGAAGAAGCCGGGCGAGTCGGTGGACGTGAAGCTCTCGCGCTTCGGCAAGCAGATGGAATACAAGGTTCGCCTGAACGAGATGCGCGACTCCGTGACGCTCGCATCGGACGACCGCGTGGCGCCGCCGAAGGCGGAGAAGAACGCCGGAACGCCGATCGGGATTGAAGTGCAGCCGATTTCGGACGAGGACGCGAAAGCTGCGAAGCTGAGCGCTGCGTACCGCGGACTGCAGATCACGGACGTCGAGCCAACTGGTCCGGCGCGTGGGAAGGGATTCAGCCAGGACGACATCATCGTTGGCGTTGCGCCAAGCGGCGCGCAGATTCACACGCCTGCGGATCTTCAGCAGGCACTGCGCGGCAAGCGCCCCGGCGATATCATCTCGCTCCTCATTTACAACACTTCGCTTCGGCAGGAACGAGTTGTGAACGTGCGGGTGCAGAACAACTAGTTGATAGGAGTTAGGTGGTAGGGAATAGGAAGGCGGGCGATCGAGAGATCGCCCGCTTTTTTTTCACTGAATACGGGAGCACTGCAACTACGGGAGCACTGCAACTACGGGAGCACTGAACCACGGTTGTTCCCGTAGTTCGGTGATCCCGTAGTTCGGTGATCCCGTTCTCCCGTTCTCTCGTCCTCTCGTTCTCTCAGTAATGCACGTCCACCTTGCGCGAGCAGATCGTGCCGGTGATCTGCCCCGTCACGCCGATGTCGATCTTGTCGATCAGGGTGAACGACTGATGGTTCGAGCTGAGGGTGAGGTCAGCCGTGCAGGCGCCCGACGCGCCGTCGATGTCGGTCCAGTTGAACGTACCCGCGAACGACCCGTGCATGCGGGTCACCCGAGTGTTCGTGTTCTGCGAGTATTGCATGCGCATTCGCGCGGACGGACTTCCGCTGAACGTGAATTGCCGTCCGTTGTGCACCGTGCCGCGACATCCGTCGTGCGTTTCAGTGAGGTCGATGTCGTACGCCACGTCGGGTCCCGAGATGTAACTCTCGAACTCGCCCACGATGTGTACCGCGCCGCCACCGGCGCAGGGCAGCACCCGATCGACCTGCACGAACCGCGTCGTCAGAGCGGCGACGCCCGGACGGACCGACGGCGCGACGAGCCCGAGGTCGAACGAAAACGCTCCAACCTCCGTCAGCGATTCGACGACGGCGCTCACTTCCGTTGACGTGAGACCGTCGATCTCGGTGGCCTGATCGCCGCCGCCGCATGCAAATGCGGCGATCAGCGCGGACGCTGGTACGATGCGGTGAAATCGCATCGCGTCAATATAGCCAACAGGGCGGAACGGGACACGGCACACGCGGGTACGGGGTGGACGCGCTGTCAGTGACCTCATGAAGAGATACCAAAGCAGTTCCGCGTACTCTTTCCCGGTTCAGGCCCCACCCCCACCCTCAGAGCACGTCGGCGCCGACGAGTTCTGTGTGTTGTCCGCGCGGGCACTCCGGGGGCCGAACGTCTGGACGCTCGCTCCCGCGCTCGTCGCCGAAGTGCGCTCGGGCTCCCTGTTCGGCGATGTCCTCAAGCGGGTCGGTTTTGCCGAGCGCATGCTCGACGCGGTGCCGACCATCGAACACCAGCCGTGTACGCGACACCCGCAGCGCCGGTTCGGTGCATCGCTCCGCGACGGCACATCGCTGGCGCACGTGCTGGAACATCTCGCCATCGAATTGCAGAACCTCGCCGGGTGCAACGTGACGTTCGGGCGTGTCACCGCCGGCGGGGCCGGAACCCGGCTCGTGGTTGTCGGCTATGAAGAAGAGGAGCTGGGCGTCGAGAGCGTGCACGCCGCCGCGAGAATCATTCGTGCATGTGTCCAGCGTGAATCGATCGATCTCGCCGCACTCATCGCGGATCTCCTCGAGCTGCGCGCGGACGTCGGGCTCGGCCCGTCGACACTCGCCGTCGTGGACGCGGCGCGCCGCCGCGGCATTCCCGTGCGGCGCCTGAATGATCGCTCCCGCGTTCAGCTCGGGCTCGGATGCCACCTGCGTCGCATCCAGGCCACGATGTCCGACCGGACGAGCGCCATCGCCGTCGAGCTCGCGCAGAACAAGCACGAAGCGAAACGCGTGCTCCGCGCAGCCGGACTCCCCGCACCCAGCGGCGAAGTGCACACGTCGCTCGCCGACGCGCTCGAATTCGCCGGCGACGTGGGATACCCGCTGATCCTGAAGCCAGTCGACGGGAATCACGGCCGGGGCGTGTCGCCCCGCGTCGACGATGCAGCCGGACTCGAACGCGCGTGGCACGCCGCGAGCGAGTTCTCGGCGCGCGTGATCGTCGAGCGGTTTCATGCCGGGCGCGATCACCGCGTGCTCGTCGTCGGCAATCGCGTGGTCGCCTGTGCGGAGCGCGTACCCGCGCACGTCGTCGGGGACGGAACGAGCACCATCGCACAGCTGATCGACGAAGCCAACGCGGACCCGCGCCGCGGACCGGGTCACACGAAAATGCTGACGCTCATTCCCGCCGACGACGTAACGAGTGACATGCTGCGCGAGCAGGGCAAGACCCTCGACGCGATTCCGCTGGCGGGTGAGCGCGTGGTGCTCCGCGCGACGGCGAATCTCTCGACCGGGGGCACGTCGATCGACCGAACGGACGAAATGCATCCCGACAACGTCGCGGCCTGCGAAGTCGCGGCGGCCGCGATCGGGCTGGACATTGCGGGGCTCGACATCATCACCGATGACATTTCCGTGCCGTTTCGCGACAACGGTGCCGTGATCATCGAGGTGAACGCGGCGCCAGGGCTGCGCATGCACACGCAGCCGTCCGTGGGCGAACCCCGCGACGCTGGTGCGGCAATCGTGGATATGCTCTATCCGGACGGGCGGCCTTCCCGCATTCCGGTGGTTGCCATCACGGGCACCAATGGCAAGACCACGACCGCGCGCCTCATCGCGCACCTGTTTCGTCAGACGGGCGAGCGCGTCGGGTTCACCACCACGGACGGTGTGTACCTGCACGATCGGCTGATCATGCCAGGCGACATGACCGGCCCCGTGGGCGCAGCCGCGGTGCTCTCGAATCCGGCCGTGACATTTGCGGTGCTCGAGACGGCACGCGGGGGGATTCTGCGGGCCGGGCTCGGCTTCGAGGAATGCGACACGGCCGTCGTCCTGAACGTGGCAGGCGATCATCTCGGTCTCGGTGGCGTCGAGACGATCGAGCAGCTCGCGCACGTCAAGGGAGTGGTACCGGCCGTGGCCCGCGACAACGGCTTCGCCGTGCTCAACGCCGACGACCCGCTCGTCTTCGCCATGCGCGAGCGAACGCGCGGGAGCGTGGTGCTCTTCAGCGCGAGCGATGAGCCCGGTGAGAACGTCGAGGCGCACCGGAAGAATGGCGGGATCGCGGCGTGCCTTGATGAGGGCGCGTTCGTGGTCGATCGCGGCAGCGAGCGCACGATCATTGCGCGCGAGACCGACGTGCCGCTCATGGCCGGCGGCGCGGCGCGCTTTCAGCGGCAGAACGTACTTGCCGCGATTGCGGTGGCCTACGTGATGGGAATGCACCCTGCGGATATCGGCGCGGGATTGCGGTCGCTGGAGCCCTCCACCGAGCACACGCCGGGGCGGCTCAATTCCATCACGACGACCACAGGCGCGCGCATCATCGTCGACTACGCGCACAACGCCGCCGCGGTCGAGGCGTTCACCGCGTACGTCGCGACGCTCCCGGCGGCGCGCAAGCTTGGCGTGGTGGCGATGCCGGGAGACCGGCGGAACGAAGACATTCGCGGTGTCGGGGAGCGCTGGGCCTGCTTCGATCATGTCGTGATCAAGGAAGACCACCACCTCCGCGGCCGTGAGCCCGGCGAAGTCGCGAGCCTGCTCCGCGAGGGCCTCGTGCGCGGCGGCCTCGACCCGTCGGCCATCGAGTACCTGCGCGATGAATCCGACGCCGTGCGGCATGCCATCTCGCTGCTCGCGCCGGGCGATCTCCTCGTGGTCTTTGCCGATGACGTACCCGAGACACTTCGCATCGTGGCGGAACACGCACACACGTGACGACCGATACCCGGGTGCCTTCAGCCGCGACGGCAATCAGGATCACGGCGCTGCACGCAACCCGTGGCCTCAACTACTGGTCGCGCCGTCCCGTGATCCGCATGGATGTCGCCGTTGGTGAGTACGACGAAATCTCCTCCGCCGACGCGGAAGACTTCACGGAGCGCCTGCTCGCCGTTCTGCCCGGCCTGCGCGATCACGAGTGCAGCATCGGTGCGCGCGGGGGCTTTGCGCTTCGGCTGAAACGCGGCACGTACGCGCCGCACATCATCGAACACGTGGCGCTCGAGCTGCAGACGATGGCGGGACACGACGTGAGCTATGGAAAGACCCGCGGCGGCGATGAGTCCGGAGAGTACACCATCGTGTTCGAGCACCGGCACGAGCAGGTCGGCCTGCGCGCCGGCGCGGCGGCACTCGACATCGTACAGCGCGCATTCGACGGCACGCTCGAATCCGTCGACACCGTGATCGCGGAGCTGCGCGCCATGGAGCAGGCGAGCGACACACCGCCCCTCGACGTGAGCGTGTTCTGCGGCGTGACCGGCGGCGCGTACCGCGGCGAGACCATCGCGGAAACGCGCGCGCGGCTGGCCGACGTGCTCGGGGAGCGCGATCTCATCGTGGACGTCTCGCCCGCATATCTGCTGCAGGCGGGACTACCGTACGCGCGCTCAGAATACGCGGTGGTGCTCGACACGGCGCTCACCGACGTTCCGCCCCGCTATCAGGAAGCCCGCGCCGCGCGCAAGCTCGTATCGATTCTTGCCGACGCCGTGTGGCGCGGTGGCACGGTCATTTGTCCCTCGCACGAGTGGACGGTGCAGGACTATGCGCGCGAGCAGGACTGCCGCGTGGCCATCTTCAGCACCGACGACACTGTCAGCACCAAGGACCAGGAAGTCGCAAGCGCCGTGGCGCAGATCCGCGACGGCCGCATCGTACTCGACAGGTTCGGGAAGTCGCACGATGCGGGTCCCGTCGACGAAACGCGGCCCGTCGCGGCGCAGGTGGCGGCGGCGCTCACCGCGTATCTGGTCAGACACGAACGCGGACTCATCGATGCCGGGTGAAACGCCAACCACGCAGATCAACGCGGTGCCGCACGTCGATTCGCCTCCGGCGGCCGACGGCGGAGCGCGGAAAGTCGGAACACTGGTGCTCCTCGGCGGCAACCTCACCGCCGATGGCGCGGCGCTCAAGGCGTTCATCAAGACGAGCGGGGCGGATCAGGGCGCGCGTATTGTCGTGCTCACGCTCGCGAGCGCTGTGCCCGCCGAAGCCGAGCAGTACTGGCGCGACGTGCTCGCCGGGCGGGGTGTGCGCAACGTCGTCTTTCCCGCGCTCGACCGCACGAATTCCGCGATCGACGCGGGTGTCGCCGCGGAAATCGACGGCGCCGACGCCGTCTTCATGACGGGGGGTGACCAGGTTACGCTCGTCACCGCGCTCTCGGGAACGAATGCGTGCGGCGCCCTCAAGCAACTGTATGCGCGCGGCGGAGTGGTCGCGGGGACGAGTGCCGGCGCGGCAGCGCTTACGGAGCTGACGATGGCCGGGGGCGAATTCGACCAGGACGGCAATCTCGTGGAGCAATACCTCGGTCCCGGGCTCGGCCTCCTCGGATATCAGGCAATCATCGACACGCATTTTTCGGAACGCCGCCGGCTCAAACGACTCTTTTTTGTCGTCGCGGCGAACACGGAGCTCTTCGGCCTCGGCATCGACGAAAACACCGCGCTCGTTGTCCGGGGAGGCATCGGCGAAGTGGTGGGCGCCGGTGGCGTGACGTTCGTCGATGGCCGGGAGACGGTGCGGTTCGACAACGCGCACGAGCTCGAGGCGGGGCGCCAGCTCACGCTCAGCCATCTGCGCGTGGGAATCATCGGCACGCACTACCGTCTCAACATGGTCGAACGCGAGTTGCACGAGCTCACGCTGGTCCGCGAGCCGCCGCCACGCGAACCGGGGCCGAGAGCCACTCCAGCGCGGGCGATGCGCACGGTGTAGGCAGTGCGGGCAACGCGGCAGTTCGTGGCGCCCCGGTGCAGGGCGCGCTACTATCACTGCTGAGCATTCCCGCGGGACACCGAGAGCGGAGGACCCATGCGGAGAAGCGGTGTGGCGCTGCCCATGCTGTACGTCTGCGCCGCGTGCGCAGGCATCACCCATCCGGCGCACGACGTCGTGCTCGTGTCGACGGTGGCCCCGAGAGCCGAGCACCGTGGCACGTTCACCATCTCGCACGCACCCGATTCGATCACGGCGGTCGTCGCGGACGTCGTGCGAAAAGCCATCGTGCGTTCCGGGATGGCGGAGCAGCCGGCCGGACGGGCCGCGGACGTGCGCGTCAGCGTTGTTCGCAGCGCGAGCAGCCAGGTGGCCTCGCGGATGGTCTCCACTCCCCGCTTCACGCAGGTTGCCGGGCCGCCCATTGCCGAGGTGGTGCAGGTAGGAACGAACCGGGATGGCACTCCCATAATGCGAACCGTGCTCAAGCCAGGGCCGACGGTGTCGCAGTGGGTCGGGGACAACGTCCGGTGCGAGACCGTCACCGTGTATGAACACTTCGTCCAGATATCGGCCGTGGGCGACGGCGGCACGCCGTTGTGGACGGTTGGAGCGACCGCAACCGAGGACACACCGGATGATCTGCCGGTGGCACGAATGCTCGCCACCGTTGCTGCGGGTTATGCGGCGAAGAGCTCGGCTGGACCGCTGGCCCTCAGTGTTCGTCTCGACGGCCACATTGCGAAGGCATCACACGACACGGTGAAGACGTTCAGGACGATCACGGGACAGAAGAAGGCTGTGCGGCCGGACAACACACCCCGATATTTGGGCAGGTGCTAGCAACAGGGCGTGAGCAGATGATCATCTCGTTCGTACGGACACCATTTCGCGTCGCGGTCGCGGCGGCCGCGCTGCTGGCGGTCTCGCCGCAGACGACGCCGTCCGCGAGGGCCGATGCCGCCGAGCACCGCAGCGCGTTGCCCGACAAGCTCAGCGACGCCGAGTTCTGGAAGATTGTTACCGATCTTTCCGAGCCGGACGACTACTTCCGCATCGTCGACAACTTCACCTCGAATGAGGGTGAGATCGCGCAGGTATTCACAATGCTGCGCGACACAAAGGTGCAGGGCGATGTCTATCTCGGCGTAGGCCCGGAGCAGAACCTCACCTACATCGCGGCCGTGCGACCGCAGATGGCGTTCATTTGTGACATCAGGCGCCAGGCCGTCGTGCAGCACCTGATGTACAAGGCGATGTTCGAAATGTCGAAGGACCGCGCCGACTTCATCTCTCTGCTGTTCGGCATTCCCCGACCCGACGGACTTGATTCCACGACGGAGATCGGGAGGATATGGGGAGCGTTCGACGGGGCCGCGCGGGACACCGTGCTGCAAAACAGGAACTACACGCGCGTCGTTGACCGAATCACGAAGACGCACGGCTTCACGCTGACTCAGGACGAGACCATCAAGCTGAACAAGGTGTTTTACGCTTTCCAGGAATACGGGCCGCGTATCACCACCCAAAGCGGATCAGGTGGCCGCGCCGGATTTGGGGGCGGCTTTGGTGGACTCACATTCGAGTCGCTGACCGGTGACCGCACGGACAACGCGGGCAAGGTCCAGAGCTTCCTGTCGACCGAAGACAACTTTCGATTCGTGAAATCACTCGAGGATCGTAATCTTCTTATTCCGATCTCCGGGGATTTCGGAAAGACAAAGGCGCTGCGTGGTATTGGCGCGTGGATCAAGGACCACGGTGGCATTGTCCGCGCGTTTTATGTGTCGAACGTTGAGTCCTATCTCTTCCAGGACGGCAAGAACGGTACGTTCTACGAAAACGTGGCGACGTTTCCCGTCGACTCGGCGAGCGTTTTCATCCGCCCGTACAGCATGCGCGGGGGAAGAGGGGGCGGCGGCTACTTTGGAACTCCCAGACCGCTCTGCCCGATTGCAGCATTCGAGCGGTTGTTCAAGGCAGATTCGGTGCGCTCGTACGCCGAGGCGCTGGCGTGCGCCGTGGGGAAATAGCGAAGAGGGGTTAGAAAAGGATGTGGATCTGCGGGAATACCCACAGACGCAATTCCTCCGCTAACCCCTAATCCCTAACCGCTACCAACTACGTCGTTACTTCGCCTGCTTCGCGATGATGCGGTCCTTGATCTTGTCGTAGGCCGCCTTCGTCAGAATCTTCTTCTCGACGAGCTCATCCTTTCCCTTGAACGGGCGCGCCTTGATGATCTTGTCCGAGATCGCTTCGCCGATTCCGGGAAGCGCCATCAGCTCGGCCTTCGTCGCGGTGTTGATGTCGAGCACCGGCGACGCCGCCGGCTTCGTGGTCTGGGCAGCGGGCGGTGCCTTCGCGTCGGACTTCTTCGGCGGCGGGCTGCCCTGCGCGGAAGCAATGCCCGCGACAATCGCGGTCAGTGCAACCGCACGCATGAACGAACGAACCAGCATGTTCTGTCTCCGGAACGGGGGAATCCTGCGCGCCGTGCCTTCTGCACGCGCGCAGTGATTGCGAAAATTATTCCCAGTACGGACCGTACAGTGCAGTCCGTAGTGGTGCGGAACACGTGTACATTCAGGCGATGTTCATGTTCACGTATGCGCGCCTTCATGCGCGTCGACGGCAACATGAACGAGACCTTTCACCGGAACTGAAGATGTCGCGAATTCGCTTCGTTCTCGCCGCAAGCGCGATCCTGATCGCCGGCGTCGAAACCATGGCAGCGCAGACGCCGCTGCAAATACCCGCCGCCGAGTACGCCGCTCGGCGTGATTCACTCGCGGCGCACATCGACAGTGGTGTCGTTGTGGCGTTTGGGGGCCGCACGCTCGTCGCCGATTTCGGCACGTTCTTCCAGTTGCCGGCCTTCCACTATCTCACCGGCTTCGACGAGCCCGACGCCGGATTCGTCATGGTCGTGCGCGGCAAGAAAGCCGCGAGCACGCTCTATCTCTCGCCGATCAATGCTCGCACGGCGTTCTACTACGGCATGCGCGTGGATTCGGCGAGCTCGCTCAAGCGAACGGGAATCCCCGGGCGTCCGTTCTCGTCGATGGTGGGCGCGGTGGATTCGCTCGCGAGGATGGGCCTGCCGTTCTATACGCTCGACGATTTCGAGGATGCGGATTTTGCGCGCAGTGACACGCTCACGCGCGGTCAGATGTTCATGCGCACGGTCGCGGCCAAACATCCGGGCCTCGTGGTTCGCAATGCGCATCCCATTGTGAATCAGCTGCGCGCGCGGAAGACGGATGTCGAGCTCGCGCTCATTCGCAAGGCAGCCGAGATCAGCGCCGAAGGGCACAAGGCTGCGATGCTCACCGCGAATCCTCAGCACGAATACGAGCTCAAGGCGTCACTCGAATACACGTTCACGCGGCTTGGCGCCGAGCGCCCCGCATATGGATCCATTGTCGGCGCAGGCATCAACGGCACGCAGCTTCACTACATGAAGGACACGGACCCGGCGAAACCCGGCGACATTGTGGTGATGGACGCTGCCGCGGAGTTTCACGGGTACGCGGCTGACATCACGCGATCCATACCTGTGAGCGGCACGTTCACGGCAGAGCAGAAACAGATCTATCAACTCGTGCGCGACGCGCAGGACATCGCGGAGCGCTTCTCGAAGCCGGGCATGCGCGCGAGCGCCGCCGAGGATTCATCCGTCGCGATTCGCGCGCGAGGACTCGCCGCCCTGGGGTTGATCGAGGGCGTCGACGCCACGTTCGATCCGCCGTGGAATCCGAATTGCACGGCGCAGGCGGCCGCGTGCCGGCAGTCGAACCTGTGGATGATTCACGGTATCTCCCACGGACTCGGTCTTGCCGTGCACGATCCCGTCCAGGCGTCATTCGGTGACCGCGTCTATAAGATCGGTGACGCGTTCACGATCGAGCCCGGCATCTACATCAGCACCCGCGCGCTCGACGTGCTGCCCGACACGCCGAAGAACCGGCAGTTCATCGCGAAAGTCCGCGCGGCGGTGCTCAAGTATCAGAACACCGGCGTCCGGATCGAAGATGACTACATCATCACCGAGAAAGGCCTGGAGCGGATCAGCCTCGCGCCGCGCGAAATCAGCGAGATCGAGGCGCTGATGCGGCGGCGGGTGGTTCAGTAGCGGCTTACGCGCGCTTTTTCGACCAGTACAGGAACGCGGGCACGCCGAGCGCCAGCGCGCCGACACCGCGCACGGCGTTGCCCGGGTTCGACGCGATCGAGCCGATCACCACATAGAGCGCGCAGCCGACAAAGATCAGCGTGCTGATCGGATGGAGCGGGGTGCGTCTCGGGGGTGCCGTTGACGTTCCCCGCGCGTCGCGGGCGCGCCACACGAACAGCGTCGCGGCCGTCGACCCGAAGAAGATCCAGTCGGCGAAGACGACATAGTCCAGCAGCTGGCCGTAGCTGCCCGTCAGCAACAGCGCGAGTACGACGACCATTTGCGCGACGAGCGCAAACACGGGCGTCTGCAACCTCGGGTGAAGCTCGGCCATCCGGCCAAAGAACAATCCGTCGGCGGCGAGCGCCTGGTACACGCGCGCCGACATCAGAATCACCACACACGTGAAGCCGATGGTCGAGACGACGATGCCGGCCGCGATCAGCGTGCGGCCGGCGCTCCCAACATAGAGCGCCATCGCGTCCGCGGCGGGAGCGGTGCTTGCAGCGAGGCCGTTGACGCCAAGCGCTTTCAGATACGCGATGTTCACGAGCAGATACGCTGCGACGACGACGATCACGCCGGCCACGAGCGCGCGGGGCAACGTTCGCTCCGGGTCCTTCAATTCTTCGGCGACGGCATTCGTTTGCTGCCATCCGCCGAACGCGAACAGCACCGGTACGAGCGCGGCGGCCATGGCAAGGAACGTCGCGCCGGCCCCGGCCGGCGCCGTGAGCGCCGGCGCAACATGATCAGCCGTCACCCGCGGTGAGAGAAAGAACGCCGCTGTGACGAGCGCCGCGATCGCGCCCAGCTTGAGGAGCGTGAGAATGTTGCCCGTCACCGCGCCGATCTCGACGCCCGCGATGTTGAGCGCGGTGAGGACGACGACCAGAACAATCGCGATCATCTTGACCGCCGACGGATCCACGCCGAGCAGCGCTGCGCTGTAGTTCGCGCCC
>DASRAP010000402.1:0-4880 GCA_035638155.1 Gemmatimonadaceae bacterium
CGCGACGGTTGCAGATAGCATGGGGTACGTCCCGGGAAAGTCCAGTAACCGGAGTGCCGGCCTCCTGCCGTACCGCCGCGGTGACCATCTCGAGGTATTCCTCGTGCACCCAGGCGGACCGTTTTTCACGCGCAAGGACGATGGTGCGTGGACCGTGGCGAAGGGCGAGTACGATGGCGCCGAAGACCCCCTCGACGCGGCGATCCGCGAGTTCGGCGAAGAGACCGGATTCGCCGCCACCGGGCCGTTCCTTCCCCTGGGGGAGATCACGCAGCGCGGTGGCAAGGTCGTGACGGCGTGGGCGTTTGCGGGAGAGTTCGACCCGTCCCGTCTCACAAGCAACACGTTCACGATGGAATGGCCGCGCGGATCGGGCACAGTGCGCGAATTCCCCGAAGTCGATCGCGGCGGATGGTTCACGCTTTCCGCCGCGCGCGAGAAATTGCTCAAGTCTCAGCAGCCATTTCTTGACAGGCTCCAGATCGCGCTGCTGACCCCGTAAGAACTGCTGAACCTCACAGGAAAAAACAATGCGCCAATCGATCATCGCAGTATTGCTCATTCCGTCGCTGACGTATGCGCAGGCAGGTGGGGGCGCCGGGAGAGGTGGAGGCGGCGGGCAGGTTGGCACGACGTGGACCGAGCAGCAACTGCTCGCCACGGTCGCGCCGTCGCGCGCGGGAAAGAAGCTCACGCCGAAAGTCTGGCCCAATAATTCCCGCGTCGCGGTGTGCATGAGCTTTGACGTCGACAACGAGTCGTATCTCCTCGCCACGGGAACAACGTCGCCCACGACGCTGTCCGCGGCGGACTTCGGTGCGCAGGAAGGCCTGCCGCGCATTCTTGCGATGCTCGACAAGTATCAAATCCCGGCATCGTTCTTCATTCCGGCGGTGAGCGCGCTGCTTCACCCCGAGATGATTCCGGCCATCATGAAGTCCGGCCGCCACGAGATTGGCGTCCACGGGTGGATTCACGAGAATCCTCCGGCCCTCGGTCCGGGCGAGGAAGAGCGGCTGCTCGATCAGGCCATCGATTACATCACCAAAGCCACGGGCAAGCGTCCCGTCGGCTATCGCGCGCCCTCATGGGCATTCAGCGAAAACACGCTCGCCCTCATTCGCAAAAAGAATTTCTTCTACGATTCGAGCTTGCAGGCGATGGATGAGCCGTACGAAATCGTCTCGAACGGCGAGAACACCGGACTCGTCGAGCTCGGCATCGACTGGACCCTCACCGAATCGCCGTATCTCGGCCGCACCGGGACCATGCCGCAACCGGAGTTGCTGTACCAGCTCTATCGGGATGAATTCGACGGGGCGTACGACATGCACACCATGTTCGTGCTCACGCTGCACCCGCACATCAGCGGCCACCGTGCGCCCATGAAGTACCTGGACCAGTTCGTGGCGTACATGAAAGCAAAGCCCGGCGTGTGGTTTGCGACGTGCGAGCAGATCGCTCGCTACGTGAAAGCACAGTAGAACGGAGACAGCAAAACGCGATTCAACGCCGGAACACGTCAGGTGCCACGCAGCGATTCGATGGGATCGACGTTCGACGCCCGGCGCGCCGGCAGGTAGCTCGCAACGAGGCCGACCACGAGCATCGCCGCTGACATCGCGATGAACGTCGAGACGTCGATGGCGGCTACGCCGAAGAGCAGGTTGCCGAGTGCCTTCGTTGACACGAGCGCGACCACCACGCCGATCGTGACGCCGACCAGGACGACGCGCGTCCCCTGCATCACGACCATCCGGCGCACCTGCACCGCCTTGGCGCCGAGCGCCATGCGTACGCCGATTTCACGCGTCCGTTCGGCGACGACGTAGGAGAGCACGCCGTAGAGTCCAACAGCGCCGAGTACGAGCGCGAGCGCCGATGCAACCGCGAGCGTCAGCATGATGAACGACAACTGCACCATTGATTTCGCGGCAAGTCCCGCCATGGTGTACACGCGATACATCGGTGCCTCGGGCGCCATCTGCTTCACCACCGCGCGCACGTCGGCTGCGATGACTTCGGCGCGGGGACTCTTCACCACGTACGCAGGCGACGAGATGGCCCAGCTGCCGGGCCGTGGTCCCACGAGCGGCAGATACACGAGCGGCATCGGCTTTTCGCGGAACGAGTTCTGGAGAACGTCTTCAACGACACCGATCACCGTAAACCACGCGTCGCCGGCGGCGTCCTGCTTGAATCGCTTGCCGATGGGATCTTCGCCGGGCCAGAGGAGATTTGCCGCCGTCGTGCTCAGGATGGCGTGGCCGCGCCATTCCCGCTGGTCGGCGTCCTCGAACACGGTCCCCTTGAGCACGCTGATGTCCATGGCCTTGAAGTAATCACCGGCCGTGAAGGTATAGCGCACGAGCGGGCCGCCCTTCGGGTCGTCGACCTTCTCCGACTGCCGCACGCCCATGCCCTGCACATTTTCGTCGAGGGGAACGTTTTCAACGAGCCCGACGGCTTGTACGCCCGGGAGAGCTCGCAGCCGTTCCATGAAGTCGAGGTCGAACTGCGCGAACGTCGGACCGTCCGTGAGATTCGCGCGCTCCGGCGCGATCTGGAATGTGAAAATGTTCTTTGTCGTGTAACCCGGATCGACGTTCCGCATCTGCATGTAACTGCGGATGAGCAGCCCCGATCCGATGAGCAACACGAGCGCGAGAGCGGTCTGGCCTGCCACGAGCCCGTCGCGTCCGAAATGCCGGTGACGCGTGGAACCGCGGCCTCCTTCACGCAGCCTGGCCAGGTCCGGCGCGGATGCGTGGATCGCCGGAACGGCGCCACACGCGAGGCCCGCAAAGACCGCGGCCCCGAGCGTGAACAGGATTGTCGCCGGTCCAACGGACGCCTGAGCGAGCCGGGGAATCCCCGCAGGCGCTGCGTGCAGGAACCACGGCAACGTCACGACCGCGAGGACGACCGCGAGCACGCCTGCCAGCCCGGCAACCACGGCCGCCTCGGACATCTGAAAGCGGATGAGCTGCCCGCGCGCGGCGCCGATCGCGCGCCGTACCGCGAGATCGCGCTGGCGGCCCTCGGTGCGGACCATGAACAGGTTGGCGACGTTCGCGCACGCAATGAGGAGCACGATCCCGACGGCGCCGAGGAGCACCCACAACGGGCGAGCGACGGACCCGAGCAGTTGCTGATCGAGCGGGCGAACGACCGCTCGATGCTGGTCGATGAGCTTCGCGTAGCGCGGCGTGCCGCCGAAGCGTTCCGGGAGGCGTTTCGCCAGCTCGTTGAGCTCGCGCGTGAGTGCTTCCGGCGTCGTGCCGGGCTTGACGCGCGCCACAAGCGGAGGACCGAAGCGGCCGACCTGCACGTCTTTCGGCTCGATCTCACCGGCGATCCACAGCATGGTTTCGTCCGTCGGGAACCGAAAGGCGGGGCCCATCACGCCCACGATCGTGCGCTTGACCGACGAAATGTCGTAGGCGCGGCCGATGATCGCCGAATCGAGGCCGAACCACGTGCGCCACATCGCATAGCTGATGACGACTTCTCCGTCCGGATTCTTCCCGCTCGGCAGCCGTCCGAGCACGGGCTGCGCGCCGAGTGTCGCAAAGAGCGAGTTGGTCGCGGACGACATGCGTATGCGCTCCACGCGATCGGCGGTGCGCATGGTCGACGTGTACGTCGTGTACAGGGCGACCGACTCGATCAGCTTCGATTCCCGATACTGGAGATAGAACTCGTTCGACACGCCGAATTCCGCCGGCATATCGGACCCCGGCGCCGACGCGGTGATGCTCATGAGGCGGTCCGTGTGCGCGTACGGCAGCGGATGCAGCAGCACCGTGTTGACGACGCTGAACATGCCGGCGTTGACGCCGATCGCGAGGGCAAGGGTGCCCACGGCCATCGCGGTGAAGGCGGGCGTGCGACGCAGTGAACGCGCCGCGCGGCGGATATCGGTTCCCCATTCGCTGAGCATATCGGTGAATCCGGAAGCAGTGTGCGGTGTGTAGGGAGCGACCCACGAGGGTCGTGCGTGTTCGCGTGCGGCGGTCCAGCACAGATCGATGGCGGTCGTTGCAACGAACGACGCGGTGCCGATGACGCCGCGGGCACGCGCGCTCTCGTAGTCGAGCGCGATCTGCTCGCGCATCTCGTCGCCGAATTGCCGGCGAAACGGCGCCGGGAAGAGCCGCACGATTGCGAGCAGGAGGCGCTTCATGAGCGTCCCCGCGCGATGCCCAGCCGTTTTTCGGCGATGGCCGCGGTGTGCTTGAGCCGGTACGCTTCAGCCGCGAGGGCGCGCTTCCCTGAGGCCGTCAGCTTGTAGTAGCGTCGCGCGAGCCCCGGATGAGGCTCCTCCGCGCCACCGGCGTCGGTTTCGGTGACGAGGCCCGACGTCATCAGCCGGGCAAGGACGCGATAGAGCGACCCCGCGCGCGGCGCGAGCGATCCGCCGGATTCGTTGGCGATGGCATCCTTGATGGCGTATCCGTAGAGCGGGCCACCGGCCAGCGCGAGCAGCACGTGGTACTCCAGGCGCTCAAATGCTCCGAAAGAGTAATTGGGCATGCGGGTGAGACAACGGTGGGAGCGAAAGGGTTGCGCTTATGGGCAAAGGGCCACGGGCAACGGGCTACGCGCTACAGGCTACGGGCTACGGGCAACGGGCCACGGGGCCCGGGGTGTGCGGCGTTGCCCGCGTTCCCCTACTTCAACCCCTTGATCCGATCGGGGTGCGTGTACACGTTCGCGCTCTCACCTCTGAGCAGCCCTACGAGACAGATGCCGGCCTGCTCCGATATGCTGATCGCGAGGCCGGTGGGGCGGGAGACTGCGCCGAGCAGCGGCACGCCGAACACGGCGGCCTTCTGCACGAGCTCGAAGCTCGCGCGGCTGGTCACGACCAGGAATCA
>DASRAP010000403.1:0-2112 GCA_035638155.1 Gemmatimonadaceae bacterium
CGCGGAGCTCTTCGGGGCGCGTCAGAGCCTCATTCTGCGTCCGCGAGAGCCCAGCGGCGCGGAGGCAGAAATAACGCTTCCGTACGTTCGAAACGGAAAAACGAGAGGAAAAAAGAAGTGAAATGAGAGCCGTGCACGCCGGCGGTCGATGCGGCCGCCGGCGGCACGTGAGAACCACAAGCGTCCGGCCACGGAGCTGCTTGCGGCCTCGAGCTCTCAGCGGTGTGCGGAGTGACTGGCGGTCCACACGTACGCGGCGATCTTCGCGATCTCGTCGTTCGTGTAGTTCATGCCACCGCGCGCACGCATCGCAAACTGCGGGTTACTCGTGGCGAGTTTCTGTTTCGCCGCAGGTACGCCTGCAATGATGATGTTCACGATCTCCGGGTACGTGCCCGCGATCTGGGCCCACTTGGAGTCGGTGAGGTTCGGCCCGTACTGGCCGTTGATCCCGTTCATCCCATGACACTTCGCGCAGCTCCCATCGTTGAAGAGCGCGCGCCCTTCGCTGACCATCGCGGTCGTGACGGTCGACGGGAGTGTATCGCCCGGAGCGGCGGGCACCGGCGCGGGCGCGGGTGGGGACGCGGGCGCAGGCTTGGGAGCAGCGGAAGTTTTCGCGCCGCCTGAGCACGCAAGGAGCGCCGTCGCGACGGCGCATGCAGCGAATATCCGATGTGAGGTTGCCATGCGCGCAACGGTACGCGCGCCTCGCGCGCCGGACAACGCCCGCGGGATGGCGAGCATTTTCACGTCGACGGCGGGCACACGGCGTGCAGACGAACGGCCCGTAACCTGCCTCTCCCGTTGACCGCCCGACTCGCGCGCGCTACCCTCGTGCGCATGTCACCCGGCACGGCCACGGCCGTCATCGGATTCCTCGTCGTGATCATCACGGGTATCGTGGTCGTGGCGGTCCGGACCAATCGCGCCAGCAAGGTCGAGCCCGTGACGGATGAGCGGATCCGCGCGGCGGCGCGCGGCTGGCGGCCGCCGCCGGAGCTCCAGACATCGTTGCCGCGCGATGTCCATCTCACCCGTCAGGCCATTGCCCTCGTCACTCTGTTCGCAGTGATGGCGCTCGGCATTCTCGTCGGCGGAGGCTTTGGATATCGCGCCGCGCTGCGGGAACATCGTGTGGCCGAAATGCTCAACCGCAGCGGACTCGTGGCACGCGCATCTGTCACCGACAAGGCCGTGAGGCCCAACGGCAAATCCAGTCGCCACGTGATCAGCTACACATTCGTCGCGAATGGCGGACGAATCAGCGGGTCCGCAGACGTCCCCGGCCGTCTCTACAACGCGACTCGCGTGGGAGGCACGGTTGATGTGCTCTACGCCCCGGATGATCCGCGCGTCCACCGCGTCGTCGGACGCGAGGCACCGCTGCCTCCGTGGGCCGCGCTGCTCTTCGTGTTCGCGCTCGCGGGAGTGATAGCGGCGATTCCCCTCCTGATCAGAAGCCAGATGCGTCTGGTGGCGTACGGGACGCCGGCAGCCGCGGTTGTCGAGCGAGTGTCACCGACCAAGGGCGGGTCGGCGGTGCGCTACCGCTTTCTTTCGCAAGACGGCGACGTGACGATGGGCGCGACGACGGTGCCGTCAAAGGAGAAACCCGCTGCTGGCGACACCGTCACCATTGTGTACGACCCCGACCGGCCGCGGTCCAACCGCCTCTATCCGATGCAGATGGTGCGCGTCCGCTCCGTCAGCTGACCGGCTGGTCCTTCTGGTCGATTACCGCCCGCAATTTCCGCGCGACGGCGTCCTTCGTAAACGGCTTCTGGATGAATGCGACTTCGGACGAGAGGACGCCGTGCCGGAGGACGGCGTCGTCCGTGTAGCCCGACATGTACAACACGCGGCCGTTTGGATGTTTTTCCATGAACTTTTCCGCGAGCTCGCGGCCGCTCATCCCGGGCATGACCACATCAGTCATGAGCACGTTCACGCCTGTGCTGTTCATGATCTCCAGCGCTTCTTCCGAGCTGGGCGGCGCGAGCACGGCATACCCGAGTGACGCGAGCATCCGGCGCACGGCCGTGCGCACGGCGGGTGCATCTTCGAGCAGAAGAACGGTCTCGGATCCCCCAGGCGCGCGTTCCGGTTGCG
>DASRAP010000404.1:0-4507 GCA_035638155.1 Gemmatimonadaceae bacterium
AGAAGCAGCTCACGTCGGGCAAGTGGGAGGTGAACGCTCTCTCGCTCTCGAAGGACAAAAAGTGGTTTTATCTCACGACGAGCGAGCCGACGCCGTTCGAGCAGCACTTCTATAGAATGTCCATCGACGGTGGCGCGCGCACGAAGATCACGAGCCGCGTGGGCGGACACAACGCGACGCTCTCGCCCGACGAATCGATGATCGCCGACGTGTACTCGAGCGGAAACCGCCCGCCGGAACTGTTCATCATGCCGAACCGCGCGGGCGCGGAGATGTCGCAGATCACCACGTCGCCCACGGCCGAGTGGCTCTCGTTTCCGTGGATCGCGCCGCCGATCGTGATGATTTCGGCGTCCGACGGCAAGGACGTGCCCGCGCAGATCTACAAACCGTCGGATTTCAAGGCCAAGCCCAACGGCGCCGCGGTGATCTTCGTGCATGGCGCGGGTTATCTGCACAACGTGATGAATTACTGGAAGAGCTCGTATCCGCGCGAGTATCTGTTCAACCAGTATCTCGCGAGCAAAGGCTACGTGGTGCTCGACATCGACTATCGCGGCTCCGCGGGATACGGCCGCGACTGGCGCACCGCGATTTATCGCTGGATGGGCGGCCGCGACCTGCAGGACCAGGTCGACGGCGTGAAATACCTCCGGAAGAATTACGGCATCGACCCCGAGCGCGTGGGCATCTACGGCGGGAGCTACGGCGGATTCATGACGCTGATGGCGCTGTTCACGGAACCCAAGTGGTTCGGCGCGGGCGCCGCACTTCGATCTGTCACGGATTGGGCGCACTATAACCACGGCTACACGGCGCCGATTCTGAATCTTCCCGAGGTCGATACCCTCGCCTATCGGCGCTCCTCGCCGATCTTCTTCGCGAATGGTCTCGAGGATCCGCTGCTCATGCTGCATGGCATGGTGGACACGAACGTCGAGTTCGAGGACATCGTGCGCCTCACGCAACGCCTGATCGAGCTCGGGAAGAAAAACTGGTCGCTTGCGCCGTACCCCGTCGAGGATCACGGCTTCGTGCGCCCCGACTCGTGGACGGACGAATACACGCGCATCTTCAATCTCTTCGAGACGACCATTCGCGCCGGCAAATCCCGTTGACCCGTCAACCCGTCGACCCGTCGACCCGCAAAGAGCTCACGGCCGCCGAAACGCGACGACTGATCTTTGCGTCGTCGCTCGGAACGGTCTTCGAGTGGTACGATTTCTATCTGTACGGCTCGCTCGCGGCGATCATCAGCAAGCAGTTTTTCTCCGCCGTGAATCCGACCGCCGCGTTCATCTTTGCGCTGCTCGCGTTTGCCGCCGGCTTTGCGGTGCGGCCGTTCGGTGCGCTGGTGTTCGGCCGGCTGGGCGATCTCGTGGGCCGCAAGCACACGTTCCTCATCACGATCGTGATCATGGGCGTCGCGACGTGCGGCGTCGGCGTGCTCCCGTCGTACGCCGCGATTGGGATCACGGCGCCCGTGCTGCTCATCGTCCTCCGCCTGCTCCAGGGCCTTGCCCTCGGCGGCGAATACGGGGGCGCGGCGACGTATATCGCGGAGCACGCGCCGCACGGAAAACGCGGCGCGTACACGTCGTGGATTCAGACCACCGCGACGCTCGGCCTCTTCCTTTCGCTGATCGTCATTCTGCTCTGCCGTCTCTGGATGGGGACGGAGAAGTTCGAAGCGTGGGGCTGGCGCATTCCGTTCCTCATTTCGCTGCTCCTGCTCGGCGTATCGGTGTGGATTCGCCTCAGACTCGACGAGTCGCCGCTCTTCCGCGCGATGAAGGAGGAGGGACGGCTGTCGAAGGCGCCGCTCACGGAGTCATTTGCGCGACGTGACAACGCGCGGCTCGTGCTCCTCGCGCTGCTCGGGCTCACGGCCGGACAAGCCGTGGTCTGGTACACCGGGCAGTTCTACACGCTGTTCTTCCTGACGCAAACGCTCAAGGTCGACGCGCAGACTGCGAACGTGCTCGTCGCGCTGTCGCTCGCGCTGGGCACGCCGTTCTTTCTCGTGTTCGGATCACTCTCGGACAAGATTGGGCGCAAGCCCATCATCATGCTTGGCTGCGCGCTCGCGGCGCTCACGTACTTCCCGCTTTTTCGCGCGATCACGCACTATGCGAATCCCGCGCTCGAGGCCGCGCAGCGAAGCGCGCCGATCGTGGTGCGCGCGGATCCTGCGAATTGCTCCGTGCAGTTCAATCCCGTCGGCACGAGCAAGTTTACCACGCCATGCGATATCGCCAAGTCCGCGCTGGTGCGGCGGGGCGTGCCGTACTCGAACGACGGGGCAACGGGCAACGGGCAACGGGTGGTGATTCGCGTCGGGTCGACCGCCATCGACTCGTATGACGGCGGCGCTGCGGACGCGAAATCGAGGAGCACCGTCTTCGACAGCACGCTCACGGCGGCGCTCGCGGCCGCGAAGTATCCAGCGAAGGCCGATCCATCGGCCACGAACAAACCGATGGTCGTGCTGCTGCTCTGGATTCTCGTGATTTACGTGACGCTCGTGTACGGACCGATCGCGGCGATGCTCGTGGAGATGTTTCCGACGCGCATTCGGTACACGTCCATGTCCCTGCCGTACCACATCGGCAACGGGTGGTTCGGCGGATTCCTGCCCACGACCGCGTTCGCGATCGTCGCGGCGACCGGCAACATCTACTCGGGACTCTGGTATCCTGTGGCCGTCGCGACGCTGACGCTGATCGTGGGCTCGCTGTTCATTCGCGAGACCAAGGATGTCGACATCGCCGCGCCAGACGCCGCGTAAGTGAACGCACGACGCACGGGCGGGATCGCGATCGGCATTGTCGCGCTCGCCGTGTACTGGCGCACCGCCTACCCCACCATCAACTGGTGGGACTCGAGCAATTACTCCCTCGCCGCGCACACGATGGGCGTGGCCTCACCGCCGGGATCGCTGCTGCTCACACTCGCGGGCGCGCCATTTGCCCACCTGCCCTTCGCGTCGCCTGCACGCATTCTCAATCTTCTCGCCGCCCTGCTCGCCGCGGGCGCGGCAATCGGCGTGTTCCTCGTCGCGCTTCGCCTGTTTGCGGTCACGCGGCTCCCGCAAACGCCGGGCGCCATCGCGGGGGCGGCCATGGGCGCACTTACGTTCGCGTTCATGCCGACGCTCTGGTACTACGCCGGCCAGTTCACGCCCTACGTACTGACGGTGGTGTTCACCACGATCATCCTCTGGACGATGGTGCGCTGGTGGGAGTGTGCGGACGACGACGGCGGGTGGCGATACCTCGTGCTGCTCGCGTTTCTGTTCGGTCTCGACTGCAGCGTGCACCGTACGAACGCGCTGCTCATGCCGGGCGCGTTTGTCTGGATCCTCTTGCGAAAGCCGCGCGCGTTGTTCGAGCTGCGCGCGGTCGCGGGCGCCTGCGCAGCGATGTTTGCGGGACTCTCATTGCAGCTGCTCGTGATCGTGATCGCTCGCGTATCGTATTCGCCACTCTGGAACCGTCCGACGACGTTCGCGCAGCTCTGGGATTATGTGACCATCGCGCAGCGCGGCGGCGGGTTTCTGGTGCAATTCCTGCCCAGGAACAGCAACATCTGGACGGTGCAGACGAAGGACATGCTCCACATGGTGCGGGATAATCTGTTCACCACACACGGCCCGGCTGGTCCGCTCGGGCTGCTCGCTGGCTGCACCGTCGTGATGGGATTGTTCGTCATGTGGCGCCGGAACCGGCGACTCGCCACCGCGTACGCGCTGCTCGCAGTGGTTCACGCCGCGTGTACGGTGCTCTACTTCAACATTCCGGCGGACTTCTTTCGCTCGCTCGACCGGCACTATCTGCCAATCGTCACGGTGCTGTGCGTCCCCATTGCGTACGCGCTCGGCGCCGCGATGCACGAAATTGCGGTTCGCACCCCGGCGACCCGAAGAGCAATTGCCATCATTCCCGTCCTCACGCTCGCGCTCTTCCCGGCATCAGAGCTGTGGGACAATTGGCGCACCCACGACGCGTCGCGCATGCACTTTGCGGGCGACTTCGCGCGGAACGCACTCGAATCGCTGCCGCCCCGCGCGATTCTCTTCACGGTTGGCGACAACGACACATACCCGATCATATACATGCAGTACGCCGAGGGCGTGCGGCGAGACGTCGACGTCGTGAATCTCTCGGTGGCGAACCTGCCTGACTTTCGTGCGAATGTGCTTCGCCGCGAGCCGGACTTCCCCGTGTCGATGGACTCGCTGACGCGCGAGAAACTGCTTTCTCGGCCATGGAGTGACACGACGTTCCAGATAGGCATTCCCCTCCACCCGAAACCCGAGTTCGGCGCATCGATGACACCGGGCGAGCTCGTGCTGCTCGACATCATCGCGACGAACGCGTGGAAGCGCCCCGTTGCCTTCGCCGTGACTTCGGGCCACGTGCCGGCGTGGCTCGCGGCGCACGCACGAATGGAGGGACTGTTCTGGCGCGTCGATCCCTCGCTCACCACCGCGCCGGATGCGAGCGTG
>DASRAP010000405.1:0-16366 GCA_035638155.1 Gemmatimonadaceae bacterium
AACCGGAATCGGACTCGTGCTTCGCGTACTTCCTGCTGGCCGTGGTCTTGGCAAAGGCCACGTGTGTCTCGCTGCTTTGTTGGTTGTTTTTTCTTTTAGTTAATCCTTAAACCTAACAGGGACTTGAACTTATACAAGGGCTGGAGGGCTGGAGGGCTAGAGGGCCGGAGGGATACTGCCTGGCCGTTTGTCGCTGGCGTTTCCCTCTAGCGCACTAGCCCTCCAGCCCTCCAGCCCTGCTATTGGTAGTCCTGGCGAATCGTCAGCATCTTCGAGGCGTACTCGCCGACCGAAGTGTCCACCAGCAGCGTGAGGCCGACGTCGATGAAGTCCGGGCGGGCCACGCCCCCGGCCACGCAGACGACGCTCAGGTACACGCTGTAGGTGACGTCGCCGTCATTCGCCCGCAGCACCCCATCGTGCGGCGCGAATGGAACGTTGGACGACTCCCACGCGGTCTTTCCCACAAGCGTGTCCTTCGATGCCCGGATGACCACGCTGTGCACTTTGACGGCGGTCACGGTGACGGTGTCGCTCGTGGTGTTCACCATGTGCACGTTGAACTGGATGTCGCGCTGGACGGCGCCACCGCGGCACTGAATTGTCGCCGGCGCATACGCCACATCCACGAGCTGTACCACGTGGGCCTTCGCGTCGTAAATCGTGGTCGAGTCACTGCACGACGCCGCCAGCGCGGCGCCAAGGATCACGACGATCCCTGCGGCCCGTTGGCCCTTTCTTGCCCTGCCGGCCCCTCTAGCCAAGGCCAATGAGCGACTTGATGTCATTGAACGTCACCACGATGAAAAGCAGAGCGATTGCCGCGAGACCCGCGCGCGCAATCCATTCACGTGTGCGATCGCTGAACGCACTTCCCTTCACGGTCTCGGCCACCTGAAGCAGGAGCTGCCCACCATCAAGGAGCGGAATTGGAACCAGGTTCAGCACTGCAAGGTTGACGCTCAGAAACGCGATGAGCGTGAGCACGTTCTCGAGACCGCGTCTCGCCTCGGCGACTGAGGTCTGCGCGATGCGGATCACGCCGCCGAGCTCTTTTACGGCGACGGTTCCGGTGACCAGCCCCTTGAGGACGCCCACCACTCCGGCCGCCATGTTCCATGTCCACCTGACGCCGCCCGGTGCCGCTTCCGCAAGCGAAACGTGCTCGGTGACGATGTCCTGGCGCGCAGACAGGCCCACCCGTCCAACCGGTTTGACGGCGCCCGTTTCGTCGGTGTCTTTCGCTGCCTGCGGCGTGATTCGATACTCGATCGTTTTTCCGTCGCGGCCGATGACAAACGTGAGCTCGCGCCCAATCGAGCTGCTCACGATCCGTACCATGTCGGTCCACGTGTGCGCGGGCACTCCGTCCACGCTGATGAGCGAATCACCCGGGGCGAGTCCCGCCTTCGCCGCAGGCATGCCGCTCACCACGGACCCAACAACAGGAGCAATGGGGGTCTTGAGGGTCGGGCGGCCGTAGATCGCGAGGACTGAGATGAGCACGACCATCGCGAGCACGATGTTCATTGTCACACCCGCGAGCATGATCACCGCGCGCTGCCAGAGCGGCTTCGACTCGAACCAGCGGTCCGGCGGAACGGGCTTGGGACCGAAGGGGATCATCGCATTCGGATCCTGCTCGAGCGCACCACCCTTCGATTCGTCGAGCGATCCTTCGAGCGCGTTGGACGCTTCATCCTCGCGCGTCGCCATGCGGACGTAGCCGCCGAGCGGCAACGCACCCAGCACGTACTCGGTCTCGCCGATGCGGCGACGCCAGAGTGCCGGGCCAAACCCGATCGCAAAGCGCGGCGCGTACACGCCGAAGATCTTCGCGGCCCAGAAGTGGCCAGCCTCGTGAACGAGAATCACGAGACCGAGAACAATGATCGGTGCGAGAAAGGCCATCTAACTCAGAAAAGAGAAATGAAAGTGCAAATTGAAATGGAAGTTCAAAATTGAAGTTTCAAATAGACGTCAGACTGACCAGCTTTCGGGCCTCGGCATCCGCCTCCAGCAACTCCTCACGCGTACTGCCGGGACGGTCGGCGAGTTTCGTGAGCGCACGCTCGATGGCTCGGGCAATATCGGCGAAGCCGATCCGCCCTTCAAGAAAGAGCGCCACCGCCGCCTCGTTTGCAGCATTGAACACCGCAGGAGCCGCCCCACCCTTTCGTCCCGCAGCAATGCCGAGATCGAGGGCCGGGAAATCCGTGAACCGGACGGGCTCGAACGTGAGCGGCGAGCAGCGGACCGGGTCGAACGGGGGCACGCCGCCGTCTTCCACGCGCTCCGGATGCGTGAGTGCGTACAGCACCGGCAGCTCCATCGACGGTACGCCCATCTGGGCGACGACGCTCCCGTCGACGAACTCGACCATCGAGTGCACCACGCTTTGCGGGTGCACGACCACCTCGATCCGGTCATACGAAACGCCGAACAAGAAGTGTGCTTCGATGACTTCCAGCGCCTTGTTCGCGAGCGTCGCGCTGTCGACCGTGATCTTGCGTCCCATCGACCACGTGGGATGCTTGAGCGCGTCCGCCAGCGTGGCCGCGGCGAGGCGCTCCGAGGACCACTCGCGGAACGGCCCCCCGGACGCCGTCAGCACGAGACGCCGCACGTCACGGGCGGTTCGCCCGGCAAGACACTGCAGGATCGCGGAGTGCTCCGAATCGACGGGCACGATTTCTCCGCCTGTCTTGCGGCATACCGCGTTCACGATCTCGCCGGCCACGACCAGCGTTTCCTTGTTCGCGAGCGCCACACGCTTGCCCGCGTTCAGCGCCGCCAGCGTGGCGTCGAGTCCCGCGGCGCCGACCACGGCGTTCAGCACGATGTCGGCATCCGGTCGCGTTGCCGCGTCCACAAGGCACGACACGCCGCGTCCCCAGTCGGCGGGAATCGACTGGCCATTCGCCTCGACAACCCCCACGTACGGCACGCGCCACGCGCTCGCAATTTCGCCGAGATGCGACGCGTTCCGGTGAGCCGTGAGGGCGACCACCCGAAAACGTGATGGCTGGCGTGCGAGCACGCGGAGCGCCGTCGTGCCGATCGAGCCCGTCGCTCCGAGCACGGCGACACCGCGCTGCACCACCTCGCCCTTGGCCATCAGAGAACCGTCCGCGCGAACTCCGTGAGGAGTACGTAGGCCACCGGCATGATGAACAGCGTGGAATCGAACCGGTCCAGGAATCCGCCGTGTCCCGGAATGAGGTTCGACGAATCCTTCACACCGGCTTCACGCTTGATCATCGACTCGGCGAGATCGCCCACCTGCCCCGCGAAACTCACCACCACGCCGAAAACGATCACCGCCGCGGGCGTCAGCGTGAGATGCGCGAGCGGCCGCAGCACGTACGCGATGTACGCAAACGCGGCCGCGGTCGCGAGTCCGACACCGCCGAACGCGCCGACGATCGTCTTTCCCGGACTCACGGCTTCCATGAGCTTCTTCTTTCCGAACGCGCGGCCGAAAATGTAGCCGCCGGTATCCGTCGCCCATGTCAGCACGAGCGGCAGGCCGAGCAGCGCCGTCCCGGCTTTCGCGTCGATCACGAAGCGATGGTACCGGATGAGGTACGCAAACGAGAGCAGCCCGCCGGTATAGAGCGCACCGAAGATGGTCGCGCTCACGGCGGCCAAGGGCCGCTGCCCGAGGCGCGTCCAGAGCGCCACCGTGAAAATGGCGATGAACGCGAGTGCGCCTGCGGCGAAGGGCACGGCCGTCACGCCAATCGCGTTCGTGTGAACGATCACGGGCATCAGGACCGCACAGGCGATTCCGATTCCGGCGAGCGGCCGAATCCCCGTCGCTTCGGCCAGCCGGTAGTACTCCCACGCGCCGAACCCGGCGATCAGCATGAGTACCGCAACGAACGGCAGACCGCCGTAGAGAATGATCGCGGTCGCCGTCGGAATGGCGACAACCGCGAACGCTGCGCGACGCGCGAGGTCGCGCACGCTAAACGGCCTTCAAACGCTCACGCGTCCGAAGCGGCGGTCCCGGCTCTGAAAATCCAGAATCGCCTCGTAGAGCTCGCGCCGCGAAAAATCGGGCCACAACACGGGCGACATGTAGAGCTCGGCGTACGCGATCTGCCAGAGCAGGAAATTCGAGATGCGCTGTTCGCCCGATGTCCTGATCAGGAGATCGGGATCCGTGCAATCCGCGGTGAAGAGGCGGCCGGCAAACGTGGTCTCGTCGATCGTGGCCGGGTCGAGGCGGCCCGCGGCGGCGTCGGTCGCAAGGCTGCGCGCGGCGCGCGTGATCTCCGCGCGCGCGCCATACGAGATGAACAGGTTGAGCCGCAGCTTGTCGTTGTGCGCGGTTTCCCGCGTCACGCGTTCGACGGCGCGCGCAGCCGGTGGCGTCAGCCGGTCGAGCTCACCGATCACATGCACGCGCACGCCATTGCCGGCGAGCTCTTCGGTTTCGCGCGCGATGTACTCCTCGAGCAACGACATCAGCGCGGACACTTCCACCGGCGGGCGTTGCCAGTTCTCGCGCGAAAACGCGAACAGCGAGAGCACGCTGAGCCCGGCCTCGAGGGAGCCTTCGACGACCTCGCGCACGGACTTCATGCCGTTCCGGTGCCCCACCGGGCGCGGGAGAAAACGCTCCTGCGCCCAGCGCCCGTTCCCATCCATGATGATCGCGACGTGGCGCGGCAAGGCCCCGTGGACCTTGATGCGCGCGAGCAGCTCGTCCGTCGTCATAGTGTCACCGCGTCTCACCGCGCGTGCGGTCAGACCTCCATGATTTCGGTCTCTTTCGCAGCGACGAGACCGTCGATCTTGTGGAGGAAATCGTCGTGGATCTTCTGCAGATCCTTCTCCGCGTGCTTCACGTCATCCTCGGATACGCCGGACAGCTTCTTGAGCTTTTCGCGACCTTCCGTGCGTGAGTGCCGAATGGCGATGCGTCCTTCTTCCGCGAGCTTGTGCACCACCTTCACGAGATCCTTGCGGCGCTCTTCGTTCATCGACGGAAGCGGCACGCGGATCACGTTTCCCTGATGCGCCGGATCGAGTCCAAGCTCGGCGTCGCGAATGGCCTTCTCGATCACCTTGGCCTGGCTCCGGTCGAACGGCGTGACGAGAATCAGCCGCGGCTCGGGCGCGGACACGGCGGCAACCTGATTGAGCGACATCGTCGTGCCGTACATGTCAACTTTGACGGTGTCGAGCATGCCGGGTGACGCCTTGCCGGAACGAATACCCGTGAGCTCGCGCTTCGTGCTCTCGATCGCCTTGTCCATGTGGACTCGGCTTTCCTTGATGATCGTCTGAATGTCCATACGGTTCGTGAACGCAGGTGGGACTGAGGACTCCTACGAGACGAGCGTGCCGATGGCCTCGCCACGGATCGCTCGCGCCATCGCGCCGGAATCGTTGATGTTGAGGACGATGAGCGGAATGTCGTTTTCCTTGCACAACGTGATGGCGGTCTGATCCATCACCCGCAACTCCTCCAGCATGACATCGCGGTAGCTGATTCGCGAGTACTTCGTGGCCTTCGGATCGCGCTTCGGATCGGCGGAATACACGCCGTCGACCGTCGTCGCCTTGATCACAACGTTCGCTTTCATCTGGATGCCGCGCAACGCCGCCGCCGTATCCGTGGAGAAATAGGGGTTGCCCGTTCCCCCGGCGAAGATCACCGTCCGCCCCTTCTCCAGGTGCCGGAGCGCGCGGCGCCGGATGTACGGCTCCGCGAGCTCCTCCATGCGCATGGCCGTCATCACCCGCGTGTCCACGCCGATCCCCTCAAGCACATTCTGCAGCGCGAGTCCGTTGATGACCGTGCCGAGCATGCCCATGTAATCCGCGGACACGCGGTCCATGCCCTCCGCGGAGAGCATGGTGCCGCGCACAAAATTCCCGCCGCCGATCACGAGCCCGACCTGGGCACCCATTTCCGTGACCGCGCGCAATTCGTTCGCGAGCCGCCGGACCATCTCGAAGTCGAACCCGAAGCCCTTGTCGCCGGCGAGTGCTTCGCCGGAGAGCTTGAGCAGAACGCGCGGGTACTTGAGATCGTCGGCCACCCGCGGTTACTCCTCGCCCATCTGGAACCGCACGAACCGCGTCACTCCGAGCCCGGCGCCGCCCTCGGCGACGAGCTGCTTGATGGTCTTGGAGTCGTCGCGCACCCACGGCTGTCCGAGGAGCGTGACCTCCGCGAAATACTTCTCGAGGCGCCCGGTCACCATCTTCTCGACGATGTTCGCGGGCTTGCCGCTCGACGCGGCCTGCTCGGCGTAGATCGCGCGTTCACGTTCCACGAGCCGCTCGTCGACACCACTGCGATCGACGGCGAGCGCAACGGTGGGGACACCGGCAGCCACGTGCTCCGCGATGGACTTGGCGAGCGACGCAACGTTGTCTCCCGACCCGCCGCTCATCTCGACGAGCACCGCGACCTTGCCGTTGTGGTGCAGATAGAACCCGACCACGCCGTTCCCCGCGAATCGCGCGATGCGGCGGAGCACGACGTTTTCGCCCGTCTTCGCCGACGCGGCCTTGATGACCTCGCCGAGCGTGCCCGCACCGCCCTGCGTCCATGGCGACGACAGGTACGTGTCCTCGGCGCCGATGAGCGCGAGGCCATTCACTTTGGTATCCGCGGCAACGTGGCGCGCGACGGACTCCGCGAGCGCCTTGAACTCTTCGGTGCGCGCGACGAAATCGGTTTCGCAATTGAGCTCGATGAGCACGCCGGTTTTTCCGTCCGGGCTCACCTGGGCGATGATCTGGCCTTCGGATGCCGCGCGGCCCGCGCGCTTCTCGGCTTTCGCGATGCCCTTCTTGCGGAGGAGATCGATGGCCTGGTCAACGTCGCCGCCGGTCTCTTCGAGCGCCTTTTTGCAGTCCATCATGCCGGCGCCGGTGCGTGCCCTGAGGTCGGCAACGAGCTTGGCGCTGATTGTTGCAGTCATTGTGTCTTCTATGCTTGGGTGTTGAAACGCCGCCGGAAATGAATGCCGGCGGCGCCCAGAGAAATGTAATCGATCCGGTGACCGACTACTCCCCGTCTCCTCCTGCAGCAGGCTCACCATCGCCACCCGCCGGAGCGGGTGCTTCGCCCGGCGCCTTGAGGCGCGCGGCGACCGCTTCCGGACTCGCCCGGCGGCGGCGGCGCGGCCGCCGGCGGCGACGCTCGTCGTCACCTGCCGGCTCGGTGCCACGATCCGACGAATACACGAACGACTCCGTCTCGGCGACTTCCTGACGCGCCGGCGCCTCGCGCCGCGCTTCGATGATCGTGTCCGCGATGAGCTTCGTGATGAGCTCCACAGAACGAATCGCATCGTCGTTCCCGGCGATCGGCACCGTGATGAGATCGGGATCCGAGTTCGTATCGCAGATGGCCGCGATCGGAATGCCAAGCTTGTTCGCTTCCGTCACCGCGATGCGCTCCTTCTTGGCATCGACGACGAACAGGATGCCCGGAAGTCGCGTCATGTTCTTGATGCCCGAGAGGTTCTTCTCGAGCTTCTCGCGCTGCCGGTTGAACATGAGCTGCTCTTTCTTCGTGTAATTCTCGAACTCGCCGCCGGCCTCGATGCCAGCCTCGAGCTCCTTGAGGCGCCTGGTCTGCCGCTTGACCGTCGTGAAATTCGTGAGCAGCCCGCCGAGCCACCGCTCCGTCACGTACATCGCGCTGGCACGCTCGGCTTCGCTGCGCACGATCGATGCGAGCTGGCGTTTGGTGCACACGAACAACACCTGTTCGCCACGCAGCACGGCTTCGCGCACGAGTTTCTGCGCGAGCTCGATCTGCCGAACGGTTTTCTGGAGGTCGATGATGTGGATCCCGTTGCGCTCCGCGAAAATGAAGCGGCGCATCTTGGGATTCCAACGGCGTGTCTGGTGGCCGAAGTGGACTCCGGCCTGGAGCAGTGCGTCGAGCGTCAGTGACATTCTGTTATGAGGGTTTGAACGTTGGCCTCTTTCATCGGCTCATGCGACCGGCGAACCGGCACCCACATGAACCTCGAGAGGCCTGAGGGATTGCCTGCTTTACCGCTTGCTGAACTGGAACCGCTTGCGGGCCTTCGGACGGCCGGGCTTCTTGCGCTCGACTGCACGCGCGTCGCGCGTGAGCAGCCCGAGCTCGCGAAGCTTCTTCTTGTGCGCGTCGTCCACCTTCACGAGCGCGCGCGCAACGGCGAGACGCAGCGCGCCCGCCTGGCCGCTGAGGCCACCGCCTTCCACCTTCGCGCGAATGTCGAAGCGGCCGAGCGTGTCGGTCGCCGTAAACGGCTGCTGGATGGCCGACACGAGCGTCGGCCGCGGGAAATAGTCACCGAGTGTGCGCCCGTTGACGTCCCACTTCCCCGAACCTGGCTGCAGATACAGACGGCAGCGCGCTTCCTTGCGGCGGCCAATGGTGTTGGTACGTCCGTCCATTACTTCGACTCGCTCGTCGTGAGGTTGAGAACCGTGGGCTGCTGCGCCGTATGCGGATGCTCCGCGCCGGCGTACACGCGCAGCTTGCGACGAATGCGCTGGCGCGAGAGGGTCGACTTCGGAAGCATGCCGTAGATGGCGAGCTCGACGATCCGTTCCGGATGGCGGGCCTGCATCTTCGCATACGGAATGTTCTTGTCGTTGCCCATGTAGCCGCTGTGGCGGAAGTACTGCTTCTGTTCCGCCTTGCGGCCGGTCACGCGCACTTTCGAGGCGTTGATGACGATGACGTTGTCACCGGTATCGATGTGCGGCGTGAACACCGGCTTGTTCTTGCCGCGCAGGATCTTCGCGACTTCGGAAGCCATGCGTCCGAGGACGAGGCCGTCCGCGTCGACGACGAACCATTTCTGTTCGTTTTCGCCGGGTTTGGCGGAAAAAGTCTTCATGCTATCTGAGTGCTATCTGGGTCGGATTTTGAGACAGACACCAAAGCTACCCGACCCAGCCGCGTACGTCAACGGCATATGGACCCGTAACGCCTTGCCCTTAGAGGATTTACGGAAACGTGAGTCCCAGGGCGAAAACCCACACCCGGTTCTTGCCCAGCACGCCCGGAGTGCGAGGGTTCACGGGCCGGTCGTACTCGAAACTCTCCGACTTCCGCGCAGTCGTGCCGACGTATTCGACAGTGGGGGTCAAAGACCACGTCCGCCCAATGCGTAGGTCGTAACCCACTCCGATGCGATACGCGGGATTTGTTACCACGAGGTAGCTGCGCAGGGTGTCGGAAGCCAGAAGGACCCTTCGGCGTCCGTGTGAAACGCCGAATCCCAGCTTGAAAAACGCCTCGGAGCGCCTGCTGGCGTACAGCATGGCGCCAAGCGTGTACGCGTCGAAAGCCGTTTCGATTGGCTTGAGATCGCCGCTCGCCACGGTTCGTCTCAGGAACGTGCCTTCCGCAAACACGATGGCGAGATCGTGCAGGGTCCAACCTGCGCGAAGAGAAATGAGGTTGGCGCGCTCTTCCTCCGGGGGAGCGGGATGCAGGAGGGGCGCCCCGGGCGTGGTGGGCCACCTGCAGGTCTCGCACGCTGTGTGCAGTTTGCCCTGCCCCAGGACCACGGCAATGTTCAGCCCCTGATGCCGGGGTTTCGGCTGGGCGCTGGCCAGCGCCGGCGCGCACGTAACGGCGCAGGCGACCGCGAATGCGCTCAGCGCCGCGGGCCGGCTAGGACAGCACCACAAGAGTCGCTCCTTTCTCGACAGCCTCCCCCGCACGCGCGCGAATCTCCCGGACAGTGCCGGCCGACGCCGAGCGGAGCTCGTTCTCCATCTTCATCGCCTCCATAACAACAAGCGGCTGTCCGGCAACGACTTCCGCTCCTTCGTTCACGAGAATTCTCACGACTAGACCCGGCATCGGCGCCACGAGGGGCGCTGGGCCTGCGGCTGCGGCGGCCGCGCCCGACAGGTCGCGGATGGTGCGCGTGCGCTCGTCGAGTGCCTCCGCCGGGAATCGCCACCCATCGATCCACAGCACATACGACCCGCGTGCGGAGCCTCGTTCGACAACCACACGGTGCACCGTATCGCCGATGGTCACGAGCTTGACCGGTGTTCCCTCCACGTCGGCGAGATGCGCGCTGACATCGGTGTCGCCCACACGGACGCCGCGTTCATCGAGATCGACCTCGATTCGTTCCCCGCGCACATCGACGATGTACTTCATGCGACGGCAGGCACCACTGGAACCAGCTCACACACGGTTTCGACGTGCGCGGTCTGTGGAAACATGTCGAAGCATACCATGGAAGCAACACGCCAGCCCGGAAGCCGGGCGACGTCGCGCGCGAGCGTTGCAGGATCGCAGCTCACGTAGACAATGGCTTTGAGGGCGCCCCCGTGCTCCCCGATCACTTCACACACGCGCGAGTGCACGCCGCCGCGCGGCGGATTCATGAGAAGCACGTCCGCGGGCAGGGCCTCCTGGAGCGCATCCTCCACGCGCGCGATCATGACGCTGCTCCGCTCGGATACAGAGCTGGCGGTCCACTGCGCGGCTTCGTCGTCGAGCTCGATCGCAGTCACGCGCACCCCATCGTCATCGAGTGCCGAGGACGCTGCGCCGCTCCCGGCGTACGCGTCGACAACGTGCCTCGGCTTGTGCACGCGCACGCGCCCCAGCACGTGGTCGAGGAGCGCGCGCGATGTCGCTTCGTTGATCTGCGCGAAACTGGCGTGGGGCGCGATGGTGTCGGCGGCGTCAATGGGATACGACGCCGTGACGGCTTCGGCTGACATATCGGCATCCGTACCAATGAGCCGTCGCGTGCCTCGGTCGGGCGTCCACCAGACGCCCTCGAGCTCAGGCACCGCATCGACGAACTCTTGCGCGCGGTCCCACGATTCTCCGCCTTCGAGTGCAAAGCTCGCGGCGCCGTCGAGCGTCACGCGCACCGCACCGCGCAACCTGTCAGAATCGGGAAAGAACTCCGCAGCGCGCATGACACTGCGCCAGACGTCCACGACTTCCTTCGCGGTAATCGGACAATCGTTGAGCGAGAATACGTCGTCCGGCGCGTGCATCCGCCGGAGCCCGGCGATCCATTCTCCCCCGCGGCGGCGAATGGCGAGCGTCAACTTCCTACGATACCTCCATTCCGTGGCGGAAGGCCTGACGTCGCTCGGCGACGCCGTGACGTGCCCAATGCGGCGCATCGACTCGGTCACGATGTCGGCCTTGATACGGAGCTGCGCGCTGTACGAGGCGTGCTGCAATTGGCAGCCGCCACAGCGGTCAGCCTCGTAGTGCTCGCACGGCGGCACGACGCGGTCGGGCGATGCGCGCTCCACCGCGAGCAAGTCGCCGCGGGCCAGCCTCCCCTTGATCGTGAGGCGCGCTTTCACCCGTTCGCCGCCAAGCGCGCGCGGCACGAACACCACGAGTGAATCGTGCCTGGCGAGCGCGTCGCCACCGGCAACCACGCGCTCCGTCTCCAGCGACGCCTCGGTTGACGTCATCCGCCGCGCAACGCCTCGCGCCTCGACTCGATCGCCCAAAGCCGCTCCGATTCGGCCGGCATGGTTGACGCAGGCTTTCCATTCCTGCGGCCACGATCGCGATCAGCGATGAGCGCGGCCGCGACCGCCGCGACTTCGAGCGTCGCCCGCGGAGGTTTTGCATCAACGAGCTGCGGCAACCGGCGCTCGAGCCATTGGATGTCAATCTCGCCCTTCTGAAAGTCCTCGTCGTCCATCACGCGCAGATGGAATTCCCGCGACGACTCGACGCCGACGATCGTGAGGTCGAGCAATGCCCGCCGCATGCGCGCAATCGCCAGCTCGCGTGTGTCGGCCCGTACGATCAGCTTTGCGAGCATGGGATCGTAGTGAAGCCCGACAGTCGATCCCGTGTCGATCCCGCTGTCCCACCGCACGTCGGGCCCCGCGGGAACGTGCAGATACGCAATGCGTCCCGTCGACGGAAGAAAGCCGTTCGCCGGATCTTCCGACGTGATGCGGCATTCGATGGCCCAGCCGCGCGGTTCGATGTGCGCCGGGAACGGCAGCTTCTCGCCGGCCGCCACCCGCAGCTGCCACTGCACCAGATCGATGCCGCTCACGAATTCCGTGACCGGATGCTCGACCTGAATGCGCGTGTTCATTTCCAGGAAGTAGAAATCGAGGTTCTTGTCGAGCAGAAACTCGCACGTGCCCGCGTTCACGTATCCCGCTGCTCTCGCAGCCGCGATCGCTGCATCTCCCATCCTGCGCCGAAGCTCGGGGGTGACCGCTACCGACGGCGCCTCCTCGATCATCTTCTGATGCCGGCGCTGCACCGAACATTCGCGCTCGCCGAGTGACATGACGTTGCCGTGCTGGTCGGCGAGGATCTGGATCTCGACGTGGCGGGGGCCTTCGATGTACTTCTCGACGTACACGGCGTCGTCCCCGAACGCATTCTTTGCTTCGCGGCGTGCGGCGTCGAGCGAGCTCGCAATGTCCTTGGGATCGCGCACCACGCGCATGCCCTTCCCGCCGCCGCCCGCGGCGGCCTTGAGGAGCACGGGATAACCGAACTTCGCGGCAATCTCACCCGCTTCCTTCGCGTCGTGCAGCGCCTCGGTGGTACCGGGAACGACCGGGACCTTGTGCGCGGTCGCGAGCGTTCGCGCCGCCGTCTTGCTTCCCATCGCCTCGATTGCCTCGGCCGGCGGCCCTACCCAGACAAGGCCGGCGTCACGGACCGCTCGCGCAAACCACGCGCGTTCAGAGAGGAATCCGTAGCCGGGGTGCACGGCTTCGGCACCGGACTTCTTCGCCGCCGCGATGATGAGCTCGCCCTTGAGATAACTCTCGCTGGACGGAGGCGGTCCGATGCGCACTGCTTCGTCGGCGGCGAGCACAAACGGCGCGCGCGCGTCTGCGTCGGAGTACACGGCCACTGTTTCGATGCCGAGATCGCGGCATGCGCGAATCACGCGCAGAGCAATCTCGCCGCGGTTGGCAATGAGAAGCTTCTTGAACAAAGGGCTAGAGGGCTGGAGGGCTAAAGGGCTAGAGGGAACTGCCTAGAGCGGGATATTCCCGTGCTTCTTTTTGGGGTTCGCATCCCGCTTGCCCTGCAGGGATTCCAGCGCGTCGATCAGCTTCGGGCGCGTGTCCCGCGGATCGATGATGTCATCGACGTACCCGCGACTCGCGGCGACGTATGGATTCGCGAACTTCTCCGTGTACTCGGCGACCTTCGCGTCCATGGCCTTCGCGGGCTCGGCGTCCGCGGCGATCTCCTTCTTGAACAGAATCTCCACCGCGCCCTTCGGCCCCATCACCGCAATTTCCGCCGTGGGCCACGCCACGTTGTAGTCGCCTCGGATGTGCTTGGAGCTCATGACGTCGTACGCGCCGCCGTACGCCTTGCGGGTGATCACCGTGAGCTTGGGCACGGTTGCTTCGCAGTACGCGTACAACAACTTCGCGCCGTGCTTGATGATCCCGCCGTGTTCCTGGCTCACGCCCGGCAGAAATCCTGGAACGTCCTCGAACGTCACGATCGGGATGTTGAACGAGTCGCAGAAACGGATGAACCGTGCGGCCTTTATTGACGCGCTGATGTCGAGCACGCCCGCGAGAACCGCCGGCTGGTTTGCGATGATCCCGATCGAGAACCCGCCGAGGTGCGCGAAGCCGCAGAGGATGTTGCCGGCGTAGTCGCGCTGCACTTCGTAGAACTCGCCGTCATCGATGACCCGCGTGATGACCTCGTGCATGTCGTACGGCTTGTTCGGCGTGTCTGGAATCAGATCGAGCAGTGATTCTTCGCGCCGGTCGCGAGGGTCGGTACCCGCGCCGCGCGGCGCCGCGTCGAGGTTGTTCGACGGGATGAACCGAAAGAGCTCCCGAATTGCCTGCAGGCACGCGAGCTCCGAGTCGTGCGCGAAGTGCGCGACACCAGAGGTTCCAGCATGGATGTCCGCGCCGCCGAGCTGGTCCATGGTGACTTCTTCGTGTGTCACTGTCTTCACCACGTTCGGGCCGGTCACGAACATGAACGACGTGCCCCGCACCATGTACACGAAGTCCGTGATCGCCGGCGAATACACCGCCCCGCCCGCGCACGGACCGAGGATGGCGGAGATCTGCGGAACGACGCCTGACGCGAGCGTGTTGCGCAAAAAGACGTCGGCGTATCCGCCGAGCGACACCACGCCTTCCTGGATGCGCGCGCCGCCGGAGTCGTTCAGACCGATCACGGGTGCGCCGTTCTGCACGGCGAGATCCATGATCTTGCAGATCTTCTCCGCGTGCGCCTCGGACAGCGAGCCACCGAGCACCGTGAAGTCCTGCGAGAACACGTAGACGAGGCGGCCGTCAATGCGGCCGAAGCCCGTTACCACACCGTCGCCGTAGAAGCGCTGCTCGTCGAGGCCGAAATCACTGCAGCGGTGCGTGACGAACCGGTCAAATTCGGTGAACGAACCGTCGTCGAGGAGCGCGTCGAGGCGCTCGCGGGCGGAAAGTTTTCCCTTTGCGTGCTGCGCCTTCACCCGCTCGGCGCCGCCGCCCTGCTCGGCTTCAGCACGGCGGCGGTCCAGGAGGTCCAGCTTGTCGCGCGTCGTCATGGGTTGGAAAGAAACCCGGCGCGCGCGGGCGGAGCAATCGTTACCGCATCACTGTTGCTTCGTGGCGCCGTCCGCCTGGATGGTCGTTCGCTCGAGGTAGAATCCGGCTGACCCGGGGCGGTCCGTGGGTTTCTCGAGCGGCGCCGGGGACATCATATAGATGACGCCCCCTTTGGCGAATCCGGCAATGGACCGCCCCTCCGGAAGCTGCACGCGCTGGAAAAGTTGGCCATTGCTGTTGACGACGTCGTAGACGAGGCCTTTTCCGCCACCCAGCGAGGACGTATACGGAAGGATCCACACGTTGCCGTCGAAATCGGCGAGCACGCTTCCGGTACGGATCGGCGGATAGTAGTCCGGCATCTCCTTGAGCGGGACGTACGTGTACGAGACGGGAATGATCGTTGTCGTGGTTACGCCGTTGCTCACGGACATGGACCGCAGCCCCCCGCCGTTTGCGGTCATCAGCGAATCGTTGAGCCGGCGAACCGAATCCTGAATGGTCTGTTTGTCTTCATCCGTCAGCCGCCTCCAGTCATAGGGCATCTTCGGCATGCTCACCTTCCTGCCGTCGGGCTGGACGAAGTCGATGTGATAATCCTGCCCGCGCACGATGGCGAGCACGCCGTCCGACGTTACCGTCCAGTCGTCCATCCACTGCAGCGGATTTACGAGGCTCGTATACGAGCGCTTTCCGTCGGGCGTCACCTTGGAGTTCATCGGCGAATACGTCTGAATCTTGAACTTCGCGATCGTATCGACGGCGCCGGTATCCCAATCCGCGCGCACGATCGCAGCCGAATCCGGCTGCGGCGGCTGAACCACCTGACCGCTCGCGGAGATACCAGTGGGGATCGGCGGTCGAATCGACACGCGATAGAGCAAGCGTCCGGTTTTGTCCACGCCGGCCGCGCCGCCCCCCGCGCTCAGGTTGTACGAGTCAGCGGCTTTCGGAATGGCGGTGACGTTCGCGACTTTCCCTTTCCCGTCGAACACGAGGAGCGACGACGAGTTGAGATCGGGGAAGATCGTCGAGTCACCGAGATACGTAATCAGCGGCACCGAGCTCCGGCCGTAGCTGTTCGCCAGTCCAGGCGTCGAGTCGATGACGATGGTGCCCTTGGTGAGCGCGTTGTCGTACAGGACCACACGCCGGCGCCCGCCATCGTTCACGAGCACGCGTCCATCGAGCAGTTGCCGCAGCCCGCGGATGAGGCCAATGGTCTCGGCGCTCTTCACGCTTGGCGGCGCCACGGTTCGCATGGGAATGCCGGCCGTCGCCGAGCTCGTTTGTGCGTGTGCTGCGCCGGCCGCCAGCACCGCGGTCACGACGGCGATGCGCAATTGAATGCAAGAAGTCATGGTCGTCCTCACCGGATCATCATCATCATGCCCATTTCGGAGATGAATCCACCTCCGACGAGCCCCGCTTTGACCTGCGCGATGTAGCGCGGCTCGAGATAGATCGCGACACCGGTAGAAAGTTTCCGGAACTGCTGCGGCGTGAGCAGGCGCTTCACGATCGGTCCGATCTGCATGAGCCGGTCTGCGGCGAGTTCCCGCGCCTCGACGAACTTCGTGTGCGCGACGCCGTGGTCGTAATCGGACTGCAGGCCATTGAAGTACTCGGCCAGCGGAATCCAGAGTGAGTCGAGCATGATATTGAACTCGCGGCTCATCAGGGACAGGCTGTCGGCCTGTTTGCGATTCAGTCTCAGCTGGTCGCGGGTCTGGAGCAGCCGCTGCATGGGGTTGATCACGCCGAGCGCGTAATTCATGGTGCGAAGCTGCGCGTCGGTGAGTTTCGTGCCCGGCTTGCC
>DASRAP010000406.1:0-34444 GCA_035638155.1 Gemmatimonadaceae bacterium
CCCCAACCCCCAGCCCCTAACCCCTAACCCCTATTTCAGTTTCGCCTGTTGCTCGGCGGTCAGAACCTCCTGAACACGCTTCCCGAACTCCGTGTTCAGCTTTGACAGCGCGGATTGCGTGGTGCTCAGACGTTTCGTGAGATCCTGATCGAAGATTCGCGTTCCTTTTTTCAGCACCCACTTTTCCAGCGGCGTGAGCGCACTGTCGGCGCGCGCTGAATACTCGGTGCTCAACGCGTCGAGCTCGCTCTGCTGTTCGGCGGTGAGCGCCAATGCATCGCGAAGCGTCGTGCGTGCGCGCGTGGCGGGGTCGCGTTTGAGTCCGGCGACGGCCAGCCGGCGTTCGTCGTCCGTGAGCGGCGGTTTGTTCGCTCCCTCCCGAAGCCCCAGGCCACGTGCGATCGGATTGAGCATGGGGCCTCCGAACTTGTACTCGGCGCCGAGCTGCAGCTGGGTGGGCCCGAAGCGCCTGCGCGCGCTGCCGTAATTGCTCGGCTGTCCGAACAACTGATTCACGCGATACTTGAACTGGCGCGCGTCAGGGTCGAAGCCGGTCACGTAGAACAGCGTCGCGTTCGGGGTGGTGCTGAGCGACGTCTGGCCGAACGGCGTTTCCTCGAGGCCGAGCGCCCGCACGAGCGCGCCGCTCGCATTCATCACTCCGATCGTAATGCGGAAGCGATCGTTGTAGTTCCAGCTCGATGGCGGCGTGATGCTGGCAGTGAGGTCGAGACGTGCCTGCCATGGCGTGTGGCAGCTGTTTGCGCCCGCCATCCTGCCGAGCTGCGATGTGATGCACGACCGCGCGGTCGACGGTGCGTGTGCGATGAGCTCGTTCAGCTGGCGCGCAAGCGACGTGTCGCGCGTCGTCGCCGGATCGGGAATGAATGCGCGGTCGTTGTTTCCCACGCCGTCGCCGTTCACGTCGCCGGAGACGAGTGGCGTGAGGGGAATGCCAGAGTAGAGGAACGACGTCACTCCGAAGTTGAACCACCACACGCGGCCGCTGGCCGTGAAGCGGAGCGAGTGTGTCGGCTGCGAGCCCGGCACCCAGTACTTGCCGAACGGATCGCCCGTGGTGCCGACGCGCGACGATCCGCGCGCTTCACTGCGGCCCGCGGCAAGCGTGTAGCCCATGCTGAGCGACACGCGCCGGCGGAACAGGGGATTCGGCGGCGCGAGAGACGCGGACAACTGCGCGTTGTAGCCGCGAAGGTCGGATATCGTGCTCGACACGGTCGAGAATTCAGGCGAAATCCGCGACGCTCCAGGCGATACGGCGCCTGATGCCGGGACGATCGCGGCGAGCGGCGCATAGAAGGGACGGTCTCCCTCGCCCGTGAGCGTGAACTGCGGCGCGCGGTTGAGGTTGAGGTCGATCGTGCTCTGACCATTCACGTTGTACGCGAAAACCGTGCTCAGCGACATGATCCACCGGTGCGGAACGCGAATGCCGTCCACGCCGAGATTGCCGCGCCATGAAAGGGGCGGGCGGTACGCGGGATCGAATACCTTCACGAGCGGACGCGCGAGCGAGAACGTCGTGCCCGTGGTGCCGTCAGCGCACGCCGTCGGCCCTTCCGTCATGGTCGACCAATCGGGAATGGGAACAGCGGCACCCACGCAGGAAAGCGTGAGGCGAGTTCCCGGCAGTCCCGTCGACTCCACCAGGTCCGCAATCGCCGACGTGCTCGTGCCGCCACGGTAGCCCCCAATCGAACCATTCACCGAAATACCGGGCAGTGTGTTCGAACGCTGCATGGCGAGAACGGACGTCACGAGCTCGGGTGACATTGCCGCGATTGCCGACGCCGGAATTCCGCCCAGCGTGGCCGCGCCGCCCTTCGTTCCCTTGCCCCGGCGCGCATTCGAGGTCCAGGAGAACCCGAGACGCGGGCTGATGCCGACGTCATCGGGAATGCGGTCGGTGCGGAGGCCGAAGACGCGGTCGACATCGGGGTTGTATCTCGGAGTCGTCGAGGGGTGCGCGAAGTCGAGGCGAAGGCCGCCCTGCACCTGCCACGCTTCAGATGCCACCCACTCGTCTCCCACCCAGGCCGATGAATTCCGCGCGCGTGTGTAGCGCGGGGTGTTCGTGAGCACCCGCTCATACGAAGCGGGCTTGTTGGCGATCAGGTCGGCGATCGAGAGATACGAGTAGCTGCCGAGCAGATTGCTGGTCGGAAAGTAGAAATAGCGGCTGTCGTCGAACGCGAGCCGCCCGCCGGCCTTTACCTTGTGTTTGCCGCTCTTCGGGAGCCACGAGAACTCGTTCGTTACGTCCCCCGAATTCGTGCTCTCGTAGTAGTTCCCCTGGCCGCCGCCGAAGCCGAGCGACGAGAGTCCCGTGCGCCCGTCGCTGAATTCGGTGCCAATACGTACGCTGCCCGACGGCAACGTCATGAACGGATCTGAGTGATCCGCATAGTGATTCACATTGAACGACAATTCGTCGAGCAGTCCGTGCACGTAGCCGGTGACGCGTGCGCCGACGTAGTGCGACCCGGAGCCCACGTCGTTCGACCGGGTGGGGAACGCCGTGAGCGAGCTGTTCGACCCCAGGTTGCGCGACCAGTTGCCCGAGTGCGACAGCCGTATCGACGTCGTGCCCGTGGGCGTGTAGTCCAGAACCTCGGCGGTCGAGTAGTTCCGGGCATTCGTGGTGCCCGGGAAAGATGGCGGCGCGAGCGGAACGTCGAGACCGCGAAGCGCCGCAGTGACTGCCGCCACCGAGTCAGTGCTGATGCCCTGCTGCGCGAGCAGCGGACCACGCGGTGCAAGCAGCGAATACCACTCCGCGGAATTGTCATTGACGTTCCACGAGACGTTGTAGCGGAGCCGCTGCTTCCGGATGGGTCCGTTCGCTGTACCGCTCACCGCGAGCTGGCGCGGGATGGGGCGCGTCCACGCGGGATCGTCCCACGCGAGGGAGCGGTCCGCTCCCGATCCCCGGATCACCGACGCGAAGATATCGGTGCCGCCCCGAAGCGTCTGCGCAACGCTGCCGCCCGCAAAACCCCCGCGCGCGGGATCGGCGGAGGTCGTGATGACGCGCGTCGATGCGACAGCGTCCGGCGGAAGCGCGCCGCCACGCACGTTCGCGCCGTCGATCGTTGTCGTATTCTGGTTCGCCGCGGCGCCGAGCACCGAATAGGTCGAATCGTCCAGCGCGAACACGCCGGGGATCGACATGAGAAGGGACATCAGCTTCGACGGGTCTGCCAGGAAGAGCGAATCCGCTACTGCTCCCAGGTTGATCTCGCCGACGGCCGCTTGCTCCCCTGCGCGGAGCGGACGCGTGGCACGCACCGTGATCGTGTCGAGTGTCGCCGACGCGCGCTCCAGATGGACGTCCGCGCCGAGCATGTTGGAAATGCCGGTGCGCGAGAGCCGGAACGTCGTGGAGGCGTAGCCGATTTTCCGGACGGCGACCACGTAGTCGCTTTCGGGGTTCGAGAACACGATCGTGTACACGCCCTTGGCGTCGCTGCGTGCGGTCTGCGTCGAACGCGTGACGAGTCCGGTGACCAGCACTTCGGCCTGGGCCACGGGAAGGCTATCGGGACCGAACACGCGGCCGCGAATGATCTCCGCCGTGCTCTGGGCCGCGGCGCCCGCCGCCCACATTGACGTGAAACCGAGCAGTGCGAGCGCCCGAAACGCGCGCGATCGGAAGCGCGTCGCCGGGTGGGGGGACGTGAGGTCGAGCGGCGAGCGCATGGAGTGCCAGTATGACGCTCTTCACCCGCCAAGCGTTGCCGGAAAACAGGGCAAACGCGCCGTTTGCGAAACGCCCCGGAACGCTCCGTAACAGCCGCGTGAGGCGGCGCCTTCAGCCCGCTTCGATCACCCGTGTCAGCGCGTCGAGGTCGACTGGCTTCACGAGATGCGCGTCGAAGCCGGCCTCGGTCGTTCGCCGGCGGTCTTCGTCCTGTCCCCATCCGGTGAGCGCGACCATTCTCGGGGGGTGTCCCCCCGCGTTTTCGCGAATGCGCTTGGCGGCGTCGTATCCGTTCAGCCGGGGGAGACCCAGGTCGAGAATCACGATGTCGGGCCGGATCGTGGCCGCCACGGTCACGGCATCCAGCCCGTCGTGCGCCGTGTGCACATCGTGCCCCGCGATCCGGAGCAGCATTCCGAGGCTGAGCGCAGAATCGCGGTTGTCGTCGACCACGAGAATCCTTCGTGTGCGAACGGATCGCGCGCCCCCCGACGAGGACTCGCTCCGGGCCGCCGGAGCATCGACGAGCGGCAATCGGATCACGAACTCGCTTCCGAGTCCCAGCCCCGGGCTGCGTGCCTCGATCGTGCCCCCATGCATCTCCAGGAGCCACTTCACGAGCGTGAGACCCAGCCCGAGCCCGTCGCGTGAGCGTTCGAGCGACGTGTCCACCTGCTCGAATTTCTCGAAGATCCGCGAGATGTGCTGTGGCGCGATGCCGATGCCCGTGTCCCAGATGCGAATGGCGACCTGATTCCGTTCGCGCTGCACTCCGATGCCGACGCGGCCGCGGCGGTTCGTGAACTTGCACGCATTGTGCAGCACGTTGCCAATGATCTGCGTGAGCCGGACCGGGTCGCCGTCGACGAACATCTCGACCGGCGGAATGCTGACGGCGAGCTCGTGCTCCATCGCGTCGACCGTTGGGCGGATCATGTCGACCGCCTGCCGCACGATCGTGGTGACTTCAACGGTTTCGCGTTGGAGCTCCACCTTGCCGCCCGTGATGCGTCCAACGTCCAGCAGGTCGTCGATCAGGCGCTCCATCTGCGCGACCTGGCGCCGCATCATGTCGGCAGCGGGTTGCAGCCGGGCGTCATCCATCGAGAAGCGCTGGAGGATCTCCACGGTATTGCGAATGGGCGCGAGCGGATTCCGCAGCTCGTGCGCGAGCAGCGAGAGAAACTCGTTCTTCCGCCGGTCGGCGTCGTGCATCGCGCGCTCCGCCGCTTTCCGGTCGGTGATGTCGCGCGCGATCTTCGAGGCGCCGACGACGCGTCCGCGTGCGTCGGTCACCGGCGAAACGGTCAGCGAGATTTCGAACAGGCTGCCGTCTTTCCGCTTCCGCACCGTCTCGTAGTGCTCGATCCGTTCGCCGCGCCGGATCCGGTCGAGCACGGCAGGCTCCTCGTGCAGGCGGTCCTCGGGAATGATCATCGTGATCGGCCGCCCGATTGCTTCTGCTGCGGTATAACCGAACAGGCGTTCCGCGCCGGCGTTCCACGACTGGATGACCCCGTTCAGGTCCTTGCTGACGATCGCATCGTCGGAAGACTCGACGATCGATGCGAGCCGTGCGCTGGCATCGAGTGTCTGCTGCGCCTGGTACGCGGACGACCCGACGTTCGCCACGCTCACCAGCTGCCTTCGGTCCTCCGCGTCGAACGTCCGCTGCGGATTCGTGCTCACCGCCCAGATTGCGCCGACGGCCTTTTCTCCGGCGTGGAACGGTGCCAGGAGCAGCTCCTCGGCGGGAGGCAGCAGATCCCGAAAGTCGGTGTAGCGGCGTTCGGGCCGGCTGAACAGCAGCGGTCTGTTCGCGGTGAGAACTTCACCGGATGGGCAGGCATCCCGCGAGAACGAACGGCCACTCTGGGACTCCCAGACCCCGGACACTGCGCGCCAGTGGAGGCGCGTTCCAACCGCAGCGTCGGCCCCCATGCTCACGCCGGCCGCATCGACGTCGAGCATGGCGAGTACGGCGTCGGCGATCACCTTCATGACCGTGCTTGGCGAGTACGCCATCGCGTCGACCACCGTCGTGATGGCGCGGTTCTCGGCTTCGTAGTCAGCTGGGCGTGGAGTGCGTCGCTCGAGCTCCTCGGTGCAGAGCACAGTGTCGAGCGATGCGGCTCTCGGCGCATCACGCAGTTTGGTCACAGGGTCTCCGAATACGGAACACGGACACGCGGCGGGGGCGAGTGTTCCCGTGGTCAGGGTGCAGGCGGCGCACGAGCCCGCAAAACACGGGGCTGTCGCAGCGTTGCTCGGAGACGCGCCAACAACGGCTTCGGATGCGCTTCAATCCGACACGTGCCAATGATAATCAGTAGTCACCCCGGGCGGGATCAATGCATTCCCGGGGTGTACGTCATGGAGGGGCCGTCACTGTGACGGCGAACACGACCCCGGAGGTTCCCATGGCACACGTGCAGGACCCCGTTTGCGGCATGATGATCGAATCCGAGACTGCCGCAGCCTCATCAGTGTTCGACGGCGAGACCTACTATTTCTGCTCGCTCGAGTGCCGGGACACGTTTGAAGCGGATCCGCGGCGCTATGCGGCGGCGCAGAAGGAAGCGCGCTTCACGAAATCGATGGGTGTTCCTGCGCCGGAGTTCGGATTTGCCACGAGTGGCGGCGCCGAGTACGAAGGGCCGCCGGCAAAGCCGGCGCAACGGAAGGCGAAGGACCGCGAAAAAGCCTGAGGGGCGCGTTCAACGACAGATCATTTCTTCGGCTCGATCTGTTTGAGGAGCTCCCCGAGATAGCTGCCCCATACGGCAGGAAGAGAGTGCGTGCCGTGGCCGCGGGTCTGGTCACTGATCGGAATCAGGACGTAGCGGCCATGCTGTACGCGCGGCATGAGCTTCTCCATGAGGCCCTGCTCCGGCGGGTTGACCTGGTCATCTGCCGAGTTCACCGCAAGTACGGGCACCTTGACTGACTCGAGTTTGCCGGACGGGTCATAGTCGCGCGACGCTTCGAACTGATACAGAAAATCGTTCGCGTCCAGGGTATGTGTCTGCCGCTCGATATAATCGTCGGCGAATTTCTCCGCGGCATCTCGCGTCGGATACTGTTTGGCCTGCTGCATCGGCACGCTCTGCATCATGAACAGCATTTCAGTCGCGGCGCGGAGGCCCCAGACGGGCGGCGACGTGTAGTCGCCGTTCATCCACGCCGGGTCCGAGCGGATGGCGTTGGCGATGAACTCGCGCATGATGCGATTGCGCCCGGCGATCTGCGTGGGAATGCACGCCATCGGCGCGATGCCGTCCATCATGTCGGGCCAGTTCTCGGCCCACATCCACGAGTGCATGCAGCCCATGGACGTGCCCATCACGAGCAGCAGGTGGTTGACGTTCAGCCCTTCGGTCACCAGGCGGTACTGCGCGCGCACCATGTCCTCGTACCCGTACTTCGGAAACTTCGCGTGCAGACCGTCACTCGGTTTGCTCGACTTGCCGGTGCCGATGCCGTCAGGGAGGATGATGAAATGCGTTGCCGTATCGAGCAGCTGTCCCTTGTTGAACAGCAATCCGCCGTACGTCGCGCCCAGGAAGCCGTTGAAGCTGCCGGTCGTCCCGTGCAGGATGATCACCGCGTTGTGCACCTTGCCGTCCGCTTCCTTCCGTGGCCTCCCGAGCGTGGCGTAATGGATCTTGAGCTCGGGAAGGACAGAGCCATCGTTGAACTTGAAGTCCTTCATGATGAAGTCGCCTTCGGTCACCCCAGGGCGCGGGCCGCCGCGCTGGGCCTGAGCGACGGTGGTGAGGAAGAGGACGGCGAGAAGGGCGTTGCGCATACGAGGGCTCACATGCGGACTGGGATGAGCTGAAATTGCCCGAATTCCCCCCATCGGGCAATCGCGTGGGTTTTTCACTCCCCCTGTGTCATAAGGGAGCATGCTGACCGAGCCCGAGCTACTCCGCATCTACGCCGATACCATCGACGCGCTCTACGCGTTCGTGTCGCGGCGGTGCGGCGGTATTCGCGAGGTGGCAGAAGACATCACGCAGGACACATGGTTGCGCGCGCTCCGGGATTGGCGCGCGCACGGCGTCCCGGAGGTGCCGATCGCGTGGCTCACAACCGTGGCTCGCAACCTGCTCGCCAATACGTATCGCCATCCCGAGCAGGTCCCGCTCGACGGGGTGACGCAGGAGCGTCTGCTCGCCGCGGCTGACGAGCAGCCGATCGGTGACGACGCCGGCGTCGCCCAACTGGTGAGCTACGCCCTCACGAAGCTCCCTCCCGCCGAAGCCAGGCTGCTCGAGGCATTTCACTTTGACCGATTCAAGGTTGCGCAGATCGCCGAAGCCTACGGCGTCTCCGAACGCGCGATCGAAGGCCGTCTGCGGCGTGCGCGCGAGCGTTTGCGCCGCGAACTCGAAACCGTACTCAAGGCCCAGGGAGGCCTCGCATGATTGACCAGGACACGCACGCCCCGACGCCGGAATTCCGCGCAGCGCTCGAGCGCCGCCTCATCGATGCGCTCCGTGCCGGCGACAGCGTCACGCCGATCACGTCGCGCCACGCTCCGCGCCGCCGGTGGCGCACCGCTGCCGCCATCGCCGCGGGTCTGCTGCTTGGCGTCAGCGTCAACTTCGCGGCCGGGCAGGTGCAGCAGAACAAGCAGCGGGATTCCGTCGTCGCGACGCTCGAGTTGCAGCAGCAGCTCGCCGCGCTCAAGCTCGATCTCGCCAGGTCGGAAGCCGATCTCGCCCGCCGGAAGTTCGGCGTGGGCGCGGTATCGTCCGTGACGGTTGCGGCCGCAGAGGCGGAGCTGCGCGCGCGCGAGATCGCCGTCGCCAAAGCCGCCCTCGACATCGCCGAGGCTCAGGCCACCGCCGCGGCTCCGCGCGACGAGATGTGGGCGAAGCTGGTGAACGGACGCGATTTCGTGCTCGAGCGGCTCAAGCTCGACGAGCAATCCGCGAGCCAGCGTCTGCTGGCGGCCAAGGCCGCGCTCGACGAGGCGCAGCGCGGCTTTCAGGCCGGCGCGGTCATGCAGGCTCACCTCACCGAAATGCAACTGGCGCTGCAGAGCGCGCAGGACGATCTCGATCTTCTCGCCCGCAAGGAGCTTCTGCGGCGCGAGACGATCGAGAAGAAACTGCACCCGGACGATGCGACGCGGCGCCTGCAACAGATGGAGGCGCAGAGTGACGTCCGTCGCGCGCAGCGCGAGCTCGGACTGGCGCAGCAGCGGCTCGCGATTGCTTCGGCGCAGCTTCGCGCGGGTACGATGTCGGAGCTCGATGCCAAACGACTGGAGCTCAACCTGCTCGAGCGACAGGGCGAGCTCGCCAAGCTCATGCAGCTCCTGAAAGCCCTCGAACAGCGAAAGGAAAAATGACGGCGGTTACTTCGGGGTCTGTCGCGGTGTCCACTCACGCTCGGGCAACGCGAACCCGGGCTCCTTCAGCCATTCTTCCGCTGCCGCGATGCTCGGGAAGATAGCGAGCCTGATCTGCGGATGGTCGTTCAGAATCTGGAACATGCGCGCGTGCCCGAACTGCACGAGCGTCGACACGACGATTGCAGACTTGAAGATGTTCGGAAAGTTCATGCTGCGGCGATACGCGGCGAGCTGCCGCAGGTGTTGCGGCGTGATGCCGAATTCCGTCGCCTGGGACATGTCGACGATCCGGTGCGGCACGGCTTTCTTGCCCACTTCGAGATCCACGATATCGCGCGTCATGCCGGCAATGTCGTTGGGCGAAAACACTCCCGTCACCGTGACGTAGACAATCTCGTTTTCGAAGCGCAGCGAATAAGGCATCTGAGGAGAATCCTTGCGCCCAAACTCTCCTCGCGAAAGGCCCGCGTCCAGAGGCCGTACGGAACCGACTATTGAACGCAGCGTGCGTTTGGATCCGGCGTGGCCTGCCGTGTAACGGGGCGGTGATCGAGCGAGGCCACGACCGTTACAAAATCCCGTGCGTACCGGGTGATCCTGGTCATCCGGTCGTACGCGATGTACTGCGGTTCGTCGGTCACCATGTGCAGGTCCCGGTACGAGACCGCCGAAACGAAAAACACCACCGGGATGCCGTACCGCGCATACATGTAATGGTCGCTGCGGCACCATCCATTGCTCGGCTCCGCGGGCGCGTCGAACGCATAGTCAAGCCTGAAGCCGTATTCAGGTCTCGAATTCACGCGCTCAACAAGCTCGCCGAATTCCGGTGACCGTCGCTTCGAACCGATGAGTACGAGCGCGTTCGGGCCGCTGGGCGGGTCATCTTCCGGATCGCCACGTCCCATCTGATCGAGATTCACCTGCGCGATAATCGAATCTCTCGGAACCGAAGGATGATCCGAGTAGTACTGCGCGCCGTACAGGCCTTTTTCCTCCGCTGTGTGAAACACGAACAGCACCGATCGCGCGGGCCGGTTCGCGGCCGGTGCGAGCGCTTCGGCAATTTCGAGCGCCATGACGGTCCCGCTGCCGTCGTCGTCGGCACCGTTGAAGATGGAATCCGGGCGGGGTCCGCCGTGGAGCCGGTGCAGGCTGTCAATGATGGCGCGAATCCGCGTCCACTGGTCCTCTGTCACATTTCGCGGCTGCGGTGCATCGCCGCCCAGTTTCCGCACGACGTCGTTGAACGCGCGAATGGAATCGTGATCAACCACGGGGCCCATGCCGACGTGGTCGTGATGCGCGCCGACCGCCACGTACGTGTTGCGCAGCTTCACATCGCGCCCGCGGAGAATGCCGACGACGTTGTACGCCGGCGCTTCGGTTGGCTCGTTCACGAAACGAATGCTGCCGCTCACGCGCTGGCCCGTCGCTCCCGCGCTCAGTGTCGCGAGCGGTTTGCCGAAGATTCGCTCCGCGGCGGCCGCGGTGATGGAAATGACGGACAGCGGTGTGGCGTCGCCGGTGAGTGTCGAATCATCGAACGTCTCGCGCGTGCCGCGATATTGCGCGAGCTGCTGCGGTGCCGCGAGGTCGAGCGTCGCGACGAAAATCGCGCGTGCGTCTCTGTAGCGCCGGAGATTGTCGCGTTGCCAGAACTGGAACCCGCCGCGGCCGCCGCCACGACCGCCCGTGGCGGACGAGGGCGCGAACACGACGATCTTGCCGCGCACCGCGTCCGGCGCGACCGTGGCCGAATCGCCGAGCACGCCGCCGAACACCGTTTCGATGTTCTCTCCGCGAAACGCGCGCCCGAACGGCTGGCCGCCGATCTGCACGGCGAAGCCGATACGCGGCACAAGCACGAAGTCGTCGGCGGAGACGGCATCGGTACCGATGCGCAGCGTGTTCGCGGGATCGACGCGCTGCGCGAACCACGGAATGCGCTGGAAGTACGTGCCGTTGTCGCCTGCTGGTTCGAGTCCCATGCGCCTGAGCTCGGCCGCGATGTAATTCGCCGAGCGAAGCCCGCCACGCCGCCCGGTGTTCCGGCCTTCCATCGAGTCGTCGGCGATGATGTACTCGCGCGTCATCACGTCGGCGACCGAAATCTCGGCCGATGTCGGCGCGGGTTTGTGCGTGCGTGGTCCGTCGTGCGATTGCGCGCTCGCCACCGACGACAGCACGGCCAGGACGACGCAGGAGCCTCGCCTGTTCACCGGCCCCCCTGTCCCCCTGTTCCCCCGTTCCTCTGTTCCACGGTCCCCCTGTTCCCCAGTCCCGCACTTGCTCCGCCCTTGAACCCCGGCCCGCGCACCACACGCCCCGGCTTCGCTCCCGTGTGCTCGCCGTTCGCGAGCACCTGCACGCCGTTCACGAACACGTGCACCACGCCGGTGGCGTACTGGTGTGGTTTCTCGAACGTGGCGTGATCGATGATCGAATCCGCGTTGAACACCACCACATCGGCGAAATAACCGGGAGCAAGCTTTCCGCGGCGCCTGATGCGAAGGTTCGTTGCCGGGAGCGACGTGAGCCGTCGCACCGCCTCGGTCAGCGGAATGATCTTGTCGTCGCGCGAGTACTTGCCGAGGAAGCGCGCGAACGAGCCGTACGCGCGCGGGTGCGGGTTGGATTTGAGAAACACGCCCTCGGGTGCGAGCGAGGCTTCATCCGAGCCCACGCTCACCCAGGGCAGCGACACTTCGCGCGTGATGTTGTCTTCGCTCATCAGGAAATAGATCGTGCCGACGCGCGTGCCGTCCTTGACGACGAGGTCCATCGCAGTTTCTTCCGGCGACGTGCCGCGCAGCTTCGCGACTTCGGCGAGCGTTTTGCCCGTGTATTGCTTGAGCGAATCCGCCTTGAACTGCACGAGGAGAATGCGGTCGGGCGACCCCGCCGCCAGAAAGAGGTTCTCCCACGCATCGCTGGGCGTATCCATTTCGCGTTTCACGCGCGCCCGAATGCTCTTGTCCTGCAGGCGCTTTGCCCACGCCGCGTAGCCGCCTTCCTGCACCCAGGTCGGCATCGATGCGTCGAGGCCCGTCGCGCCCGCGGGATAGGGATAGATGTCCGCCGTGATATCCATGCCCGCGTCGCGCGCGGAGTCGATCTTCTTCACGACCGCGTCCATCTTCGACCAGTTCGCTCTCCCAGCCGCCTTCAGGTGGAAGATCTCGGCGCGCACGCCGGCGTCGCGCGCGATCTGCAGCAGCTCGTCGACCGCCTGCACGAGACGCAGTCCTTCACTGCGCATATGCGAGATGTACATGCCGCCGTACGGCGCCGCAGCCTTCACGAGCTCCGTGACTTCGTCCGTCTTGGCGTACGCGCCCGGCGCGTAAATCAGCGCGGTGCTCACGCCCATCGCGCCTTCCTCCATGGCCTGTTTCACGAGCGCACGCATGCGGTCGAGCTCTTCGGGCGTCGGCGCCCGATTGTCCCACCCCAGCTCGTGAATCCGAATCGTCTCCGCGCCGACGAACGACGCGATGTTCGTGCTGATGCCGTGCGCGACGACCGTGTCGAGATATCCGCCGAGCGTCGTCCAGTTCATCGGGTACTTGATGTCGCCCTGAAGGCCGGTGAAGACGGTGCGCATGGTGTCGGTGAGCGGGCCTGCGGAGCCACCCTCGCCGGTGACTTCGAGTGTCACGCCCTGGCGAATGTCGCTCTGGCTCCGTCCGTCCTGGAGCAGTGACTCATTGGCCTGGCTCAGCATGTTGATGAAGCCTGGCGCCACGGCGAGTCCCTTCGCATCGATCTCGCGCCGGCCCGTTCCGCTCACGTGACCAACGGCCACGATCGAGTCACCAACGATCGCGAGGTCGCCGTAAATGGGGGCGCTGCCGGTGCCGTTGTAGATCGTGCCGCCGCGAATCACGACGTCGTACGCCGGCGGTTTGGCACAACCGCCCAGCGAGAGGGCCAGCGCGACGACGAGACGCCGTGTGCTCAGTTCCATTTGAGGCCGCGAAGCTGGTCGAGGTTGACGTTTCCGCCGGAGAGCACGACGGCCACGCGCGAGCCCGCCGGAATGTCGACGAGGTTGTGGAGCAGCGCGGCGACGGGCGCCGCGGCCGCGCCTTCCACGACGAGCTTGCAGCGCTCCATCACCCAGATCACCGCCTCGAAGATTTCCCGGTCCGGAAGCGCGACGATTTCGTCCACGAACCGCTGCACGACGGAGAACGTGATTTCGCCGGCGCGGCGGACGCGGAGTCCGTCGATGACGGTCTTGCAGTCGATCGTTTCCAGTCTCCCTGCCTCGACGCTCCTCAGCATCGCGGGTCCGTCCGACGATTCGACGCCGATGACGCGGATTTTCGGATTGAAGCTCTTTGCCGCCATCGACACCCCGGAGATGAGACCGCCGCCGCCGATCGGCACGATGATGACATCGACCTCGGGCCAATCCCTGATGATTTCGAGCCCAAGGGTGCCTTGGCCGGCGATGAGCTGTTCATCGTCGAACGGATGGACGTAGGTGAGCCCCTGCGTTCGAACGAGCTCCTTGGCCTTCTCGTTTGCCTCATCCCAGATCGTGCCGTGCAGCACGACCTCAGCGCCGTAGCCCTTCGTCGCCGCAATTTTGGCCGGCGTGGCGTTCTCGGCCATGCAGACCACGGCGCGGATGCCGTGGATCTTCGCGGCAAGCGCCACGCCCTGCGCGTGGTTGCCGGCGGAGGAGCAGACGACGCCACGGCGTTTCTGCTCGTCCGGCATCTGCGCGAACTTGTTGAGCGGGCCGCGGATCTTGTAGGAGCCAACGCGCTGGAACATCTCGGCCTTGGTGCGGACCTCGTGGCCGGTGAGCTCGCTCAGCTGCCGGGACGTGAGCAGCGGCGTGTGCTTGATATGGGCGGCGATGCGCGCGCGAGCGGCCTCGAAATCGGAGAGCGAGAGAGAAAACACAGAAAGGAAAAAGGGAAGAGGGAAAAGGGGCGAGGAACCAGGACCGAGAACCGAGAACAGAGAGGCGACGGCGCGAGGACAAGATACGGGGCGGGTTCCCCGGGTGCCGGTGAACTTCGCCCAGTTGCCCGTTGCCCCGTCATCCGTCGCCCGTCGCCCGTCGCCCGTCGCCCGTTGCCCGTTGCCCGTTGCCCGTTGCCCGTTGCCCGTTGCCCGTCATCAGGGCTTGCTCTTCGCCTCGCACGGCCCGAGTCTACATCGCACGTTTCAACCAACCCCCGGGACTCTCATGCAGCTCTCTCGTCCGTCGCGCGTCGCTCGCGTAGCGATGCTCGCGTTGGCGGCGGCCATTGCCGCGCCACTTCACGCCCAGCACCCCCTGCTGGATGCCATCCGGTTCCGCGAAATCGGGCCGTCCCGCCAAGGCGGCCGGTTCATCGAATTCGCCGTGCTCGAATCCAAGCCGCAGGTCTTTTACGCGGCGTCGGCGACCGGCGGCGTGTTCAAGACCGAGAACAACGGCATCTCGTTCGAGGACGTGTTCCAGAACCAGGGAATCGCGTCCGTCGGCGCGGTCGCGCTCTCGCAATCCAATCCCGACATCGTGTTCGTCGGGTCGGGCGAAGGCAATAACTCGCGCAGCACGTACTACGGCAACGGCGTCTACAAGTCGACTGACGCCGGCAAGACGTGGAAGAATGTCGGTCTCGAAAAGACCAATCACATCGGCCGCATCGTCATCCATCCGACGAATCCGAACATCGTGTTCGTCGCGGCGCTCGGAAATCTCTATTCGGAGAATCCCGACCGCGGCCTCTATCGCTCGCTCGACGGCGGCACGACATGGACCAAAGTGCTCGACCACAAAGTCGACGGACGCTCGATCGGCGTGATCGATGTCGTGATGGATCCAACCAATCCGCAGGTGCTCTACGCGTCGACGTACGACAAGGTCCGGCGCCCGTGGTCGTTCGCGGAAGGCGGTCCCGGCGGCGGGCTCTGGAAGTCGGTCGACGGCGGAACGAAGTGGACCATGCTGGCGGGCGGCCTTCCGACCGGGATGCTCGGCCGTATCGGCATTTCCATTGCGCGCAGCGATCCGAAGACGGTGTACGCGGTGCTCGAGAACGTGAATTCGCGTACGGGCATGACGCTCGAAGCGCGCAAGGCGTGCCTCGCCCTCGGATTTGGCGACGGGTCGATCGGCGATCAGTTGTATCGCTCCGACGATGCAGGCAAGACATGGACGCAGGTGGCGCCGAACGCGAACGCCGCGGCGGCACCGCAGGTTGAAGAAGGAACGATTGGTGTCGCGCCGACGGCGAGTGGCTGTGGCGCGAGCGGCGGCCGTGGCGGCCGTGGTGCGGCAGCAGCGGGCGCTGATTCGGCGGGACGCGGCGGCGCGGGCGCGGCCGGTCGGGGCGCCGGTGGTGGAGCGGGCGGGCGTGCCGCCGGTGCAGGTGGCGCGGGAGCCGGGGGCCGCGGCGGCGCAGCAGGTGGCCGGGGCGCCGGTGGCCGCGGTGCTGCGGGTGACTCTACGATCGCAGCCACCGTCGGGCGCGCAGGCGGTGGTGGCGGACGCGGCGTGAGTTTCGGGGCCAACCCGCCCTACTACTACGGCCAGATTCGCGTCGATCCGAAAGACAAGAATCACGTCTACCTGCTCAGCGTCGAAGTGCAGCACACGCAGGACGGCGGCGCGACGTGGACCTCGCCATTCGGATTCGGCGGCGACAATCACGCGCTCTGGATCGACCCCAAGGACAGCCAGCACATGATCCTCGGCTTCGACCACGGCATGGGCGTCACGTTCGACGGCGGCCGCAACTGGTTGCATCCGGATCATCTGCCGCTCGCGCAGTTCTACGCCATCACGTACGACAATGCGCGTCCGTACAACGTGTACGGCGGCATTCAGGACAACGGCTCGATCAAGGGGCCGAGCTCCACGCGCGGCGGCAACATCTCATACGAGGATTGGTACCGCACTGGCGGCGGCGACGGCATGTACAGCGCCGTGGACTGGAAGGAAGGACGCTGGCTCTACAACGAAAGTCAGTTCGGCGCGATTCAGCGGCTCGACCAATGGACCGGTGAAACGAAGAACATCCGGTATAACGGCCAGGGGCTGCGCTGGAACTGGGCGTCGCCGATCCTCGTGTCGCCGCACAATCCCGACGTCGTGTACCACGCGTCAAACAAGCTGCTGCGCTCGCCGTTCCGCGGTGAATCGTGGCAGGAGATCAGTCCTGATCTCACGGTGAACGATCCCGCGCACGCCGGCGGCACGGGCAACGTGCAGTACGCCACGATCAGCACGATCGACGAGTCGACGATCATTCCCGGACTCATCTGGGTCGGCACCGACGACGGCAACGTGCAGGTCACGCGGAACACGGGCGCGACCTGGACCAATGTGCGCGACAAGATCACGGGTGATCCGGGCTACTGGGTGAGCCGCGTTGAAGCGGGGCATCACGACCCGGCGGTCGCCTACGTGTCGGTTACGGGACTGCGCAACGACGACTTCAAGCCGTACCTCTGGAAGACCACCGACTACGGCGCAACGTGGACGTCGATCACGGGCAATCTTCCGAATGAATCGGTCAACGTGATTCGCGAGGACCGGCGGAATCCGAATCTGCTCTTCGTTGGAACCGATCTCGGCCTCTACGCGTCGCTCGACGGCGGCAAGAGCTGGGGAAAGCTCAAGACCGGCTTCCCGACGAACCCGGTCCACGATCTCCAGATTCAGCCGCGCGAACGGGAACTGATCGTGGCCTCGCACGGACGTGGCGCGTTCATCGCAGACATTTCACCGCTGGAAGAACTGACGCCGCAGACGATGAGCGCCGACGCGGCTCTGTTCAGCATCGTGCCCACGGTCCAGTGGGTGCAGTCGCCGCGGCCGGTCACGGCGTCGATCAATTTCGCGGGGCAGAGCAGGCCGGCGGGCGTCGCGATCAACTACTGGCTCAAGAACGCGGCTCAATCCGTGACGGTGCAAGTGTACGACGGCACGCGTGTGATCGCGGAAACGCCGGGTCCCACGGCAGCTGGTTTGCAGACAGTCCGCTGGAACATGCAGGCCAGCCGCCCGCAGACTGAGGCGGAGCGCGCCGCCGCCGGACGCGGCGGCCGCGGCGGAGGCGGTGGTGGAGGAGGCTTTGGCGGGCGCGGCGGCGGCGGTCGCGGTGGCGTCGTGTTCCCCGCAGCCGCTCAGGGAACAGTGCTCACGAATGTCGAGCCGGGCGAATACCGCGTCGTACTCAAGGTCGGGAGCACGGACTACACGCGCATGGCAACGGTGCTCGAGGATCTGTGGTATCGGTGACCGACGAAAAACGAAATGGAAATTGAAATGGAAGTTGAATTCTGAAATTGAAGTTTGAAGAAACACTCGCCGCGAGGACTGTACATCGTCCCGCGGCGAGTTCTCTTTCCCTAGTTCCAGCAGATCGGACGACTAGTCGATCGTAGTGACGTACTTCGGCGCCACGCGCAGGCGCGTGTGCTGCTCGAATGCAAAGGCGTACCGGAGCAGCTGTCCCTCACTCCACGCAGGTCCCACGAACGAGAGGCCCACGGGAAGTCCCTGCACGTTGCCCATCGGGACGGTCACGCTCGGATAGCCCGCCACTGCCGCGAACGTCGTGTTGCCGCCGGTGAAATGGTCGCCGTTCAGGTGGTCCGTGAGCCACGCCGGCTGGTTGGACGGGTGTACGATCGCGTTCAGCTGATACTTCGCGAGCGTCGCATCGATGCCCTCGTGGCGCGCCATGCGCACGCACTTGGCGCGCGCGTCGCGGTATGATGCATCGCTGAGCGGACCCTTCTTTTCCGCGCGCTCGAACAATTCCTGTCCGAAGAACGGCATTTCGCGCGCCCGTTCCTTCACGTTCCACTCGATCAGCTCGGTGAGCGATCTGACCGGTGCCTTGTCGCCGAGTGAGAGCAAATAGCGGTTGAGCCCGTCCTTGAATTCGTAGAGGAGCACGTCGAGCTCGTCGTTGTCGAATTTGCCGGCGCCCGGAATGTCCGCGGGATCGACGATTGTTGCGCCCGCATCCTTGAGCGCGGCGATGGCATCAGCGAATCGTGCGTCGACATCGGGATGGAAGCCGGCAAGGTTGCGCGCGATGCCGATGCGCACGGCCTTGAGGCCTCCCGGCTCGAGAAAGCGCGTGTAATCCGTGAGCGCATGTCCGGTGCTCGCGCGCGTCGCATCGTCACGCGGGTCGGCGCCCGTCAGCGCGCCGAGCAGAATGGCGGCGTCGGTCACGGTACGCGCCATCGGGCCCGCCGTGTCCTGCGATGCGGAAATCGGAATGATGCCCGAGCGGCTCCAGAGCCCGACCGTGGGTTTCACGCCGACGAGTCCGCAGATCGACGACGGGCAGATGATCGAGCCGTCGGTCTCCGTCCCGATGCCGACTGTGGCAAAATCGGCCGCGATCGCGGCGCCCGTACCTGAGCTCGAGCCGCACGGATTGCGATCGAGCACATACGGATGCCGCGTTTGTCCGCCGCGCCCGCTCCATCCGCTGCTCGAGCGCGTGGAACGAAAATTCGCCCACTCGCTGAGATTTGTTTTCCCGAGCAGCACCGCGCCGGCGGCACGCAGTCGCTCGACGATGAACGCGTCCTTCGGCGGCGTGCTCTGCGCCAGCGCCAGCGATCCCGCCGACGTGCGCATCTTGTCCGCGCTGTCGATGTTGTCCTTGATGAGCACGGGCACGCCGTGCAGGGGCCCGCGGACCTTTCCGTTCTTCCGCTCGTCATCGAGCGCCTGGGCAATCGGCAACGCATCCGGATTGAGCTCGATTACGGCATTCAGCGCCGGCCCGCGCTTGTCCATCGCCTCGATGCGCCTGATGTAGCGCTGTGTGAGCGCGTGCGAGGTGAGCGTGCCCCGCTTCATGCGGTCGAGCGCGTGCGAGATCGTGAGCTCGAAATGCTCGTCGGTGGGCAGCACACCCGCGGCGATGGGCGGGCCCGGCGGCTCGGTACCCGAGGTGGCGTTCGGCGTGATGCGCGTTTCGACCGAGCACGCCGCCGGCAGTGAGAGCGCCGCGCCCGCCGCGAGCGTGCGCGCCACGAACGCGCGCCTGTTCAGTCCTGAACCCTGACACTCCGGGTTATCCATTTCACTCCGCCGGGGAAGGGAGCCGTTCACCATCCGCGAGAGGAAAATGGCACGCCGCCACGTGCGATGCATCATCCGCAAACCGCGGGACGAGCGGCGGTGTTTCGGCGGCGCACACCGCTTGCGCTGTCGGGCAGCGTGGATGGAACGGGCATCCTCCGGGCGGCGAGAGCGGCGATGGCGGGTCGCCGGCCACGGGTACCGGCGGCGCAGCCGACGGTGACGCGTCGGGGATGGCCCTGAGCAACGTCGCCGTGTACGGATGGCGCGGCGCGCTGTAGAGCGCTGCCGACGGCGCGATCTCCATGACGCGGCCGCAGTACATGACCGCCACGCGCGTGCTGATATCGCGCACGACGAGCAGATCGTGCGAGATGAAGAGGTACGCGAGGTGTCGCTCGCGCTGCAGGCGAACAAGCAGGTCGAGGATCTGCGCGCGCACGGAGACATCGAGCGCCGAGACGGCTTCATCGCACACGATCAGCGACGGATTGAGCGCGATTGCCCGCGCGATGCCGATGCGCTGTCGCTGGCCCCCCGAAAACGCCGACGGGTATTTCTCTGCATCCTTCGGATCGAGGCCGACGGTCGTCATGAGCTCGTGCACGCGGCCTGTGAACGCGCCGGCGCCGGCGACGCCGTGGATCTCGAGCGGATCGCCGATGATCGATCGCACGCGACGCCGCGGGTTGAGCGACGCGTAGGGATCCTGAAAGACCATCTGCATGCCACGCCTGAGCGGACGCATGGCGTCCGGCGTGAGCGCCGTGATGTCGTGGCCGTCGAATTCGATGCGCCCCGATGTCACCTGCTGCAGCCGTACAATGCACCGCGCGAGCGTCGTCTTGCCGGAGCCCGATTCGCCGACGAGCCCAAGTGTCTCGCCGCGCTCCAGCTCGAATGAAACGCCGCGGAGCGAGTGGATTATCTCGCGTCCCTGCCGGAAGCTCTTTGTAACGCGATCGACTTTGAGCAGGGCTGGAGGGCGAGTGGGCTGGTGGGCTGGAGGGTTGCCAGTCGAGGTCTCTCCCGCCCTCTGGCCCTCCAGCCCTCTAGCCCTCATTGCGCGCCGATGCCCTTCGCACCCGCAGGTAAATGCTCGTGCAGATACTTCGTGAGCAGGTTGAACAGGTGCGCCGACGTCCCCGGCCCTTCGAAGATCCCGTGCGTGCGGTTCGGGTACTCCATCATCTGGAACTGCTTGCCCGCGGCAACGAGCGCATTGATCAGCTGTTCGGTCCCCTGGTAATGCACGTTGTCATCGCCCGATCCGTGCACGACGAGCAAGTCGCCCTTGAGCCCGCTCACGAAGTTTACGGCCGACGCATCGCGGTACGCGGCGGAGTCCGTCTGGGGAAGTCCGACGTAGCGTTCCTGGTAGATCGTGTCGTAGTTGTGCACGTCGGCCACGGGCGCGACCGACATACCCATCTTGTACGTGTCCGCCGCGCGGAACATGAGCAGCAGCGTGGACGATCCGCCACCGCTCCATCCCCATACGCCCACGCGCGACGTGTCGATGTACGGACGCTGCGACGCAATCGTCCGCACGGCGGTGGATTGATCGTGCACGCGGATCGATCCCATGTGGTTGTTCACGATCTTGCGCCAGTCGCGGCCGCGCGGACCCGGCGTGCCGCGGTTGTCGACGCTCGCGACGATGTAGCCCTGTTGCGTCAGCATCAGGTGCCACAGGTAGCGCGAATACATGTACTGGTCGCGTACGGTCTGGTCCCACGGCTCGCCGTACACATAGAACAGCACCGGATACTTCTTCGAAGGATCGAAGTCCGGCGGCTTCATGAGCCACGAGTCGAGCTTCACGCCGTCCCCCACGTCCGTCTGGAAAAACTCGACGTCGCCCTTCCTGAGGGCGGCGAGCGTGCGCGCCAGGCGGTCGTTGGTGACGAGCGTGCGCACCACCTGATGCGTGGGAAGCGCGACGAGGTCGGTGACCGGCGGTGACGACCACGTCGAATACGTGTGAATCGCAAACCGCGCGTTCGGACTGATGTCGTAGTCGTGGTTGCCGCGCGCGCCCGCGGGCGTCACGCGCTCCGGCTGGCCGCTGCCGTCCAGCCTGATGCGCCAGAGAAACATCTGCGTGGCGTTCTCCGGCGAGCCGTAGAAGTAGAGCCAGCCGCCCTTCATGTCGATGTACGACACCTTCATGACGTCGTACGCGCCTTTCGTGATGAGGCGCGCGTTGCCGTCGCGCGAGACGAGCCACGCGTGGCGCCAACCGTCGCGCTCGCTCAGGTACACGAACGCGGCGCCGTCCGGCGTCCAGTGCAGCGACGGCCCGGGCCCCCAGTCCACGTGGTCGTCGTAGATGTCGATCCACGCGCTGTCGCGATCCACGAACACCGAACGCACCGCGCCACTCTGCGCGTTGGCGAACCACACCGTGTTCACCGTCTGGCGGCGGTTGAGCTGTTCGATCGTGAGCTCGGTCGAATTCGCCGCCCAGTCCATGCGCGCGAGGTAGTTGTTGCGCGGATCGCCGGGCACCTGCATCCACGTGATCGGGCCGCCGCTCGCGCTCACCACGCCGACGCGCGCCGCGGAGTTCGTCGTTCCGGCCTTGGGATATTGCACCGGCTTCACGAACGAATAGAGCGAGTCCGTGTCGTTGATCAGCAGGAAGTCGCGGACGCCCTTGGCATCGAGTTGCCAGAATGCAATGCGCGCGCCGTCGGGGCTCCAGCGGAATCCGTCGCGCATGTTGAGCTCTTCTTCGTAGACCCAGTCGAACGTGCCGTTGATCGTGGTGACCGATCCGTCGGTCGTGAGCGGCGTGATGCGCGAATCCGCGAGCGACTCCACGTACACGTTGTGCTCGCGGACGTACGCGACGCGCTTGCCGTCGGGCGAGAACTTCGCGAACTGAAGGGTCGAGGGCTTCGCCGCGGGCCCGCCGAGTTTCTGCAGCTTCTTCGTGGCCAGGTCGAGTACCCAGAAATCACCACGCGTGTTGGCGCGCCAGACGCGCGCGGAGTTCGTGAACACGAGGAGCTTCGCATGGTCCGACGACCATGCATAATCCTCGAGCTCGAGGGGTTGCTTCGCGCCCGGTGGCGTGAGCTGCGCCGTGGTGACGAGCGCCGTCGTGCGTCCGCTTGCTGCGTCGACGCGCACAAGCGCGCCGTTTTCGACGGAAGTGTATGTGCTGTCGTCCAGCCACCGTGTCGGCCCGAAGAAGTCGGGCGCGAAGTCGCCGGACGCGAAGATGCGCTCGACCGTCAGGGCCGGGTTGGCCGCGCCCTGTGCGCGCGCCGCGAGTGGCGCGAGCGGCGCGACGATCACGATCGCTGCGATCGCGCGAACGAGTCTCTTCATGGCTCTGCTCCTGGACCCGCTGAATTCACTTGCAGGCTTTGTCGGTTTTCGCGTCGGTGGTATTCGCGCTGCGTCCCCGTCCCGGCGGAGACATCTGCACGAGACGGCGCAGCTCGGCGATGGGCTCGGGATTATCGTCCACCTGGAGCCGCAGCACCTGATCGTTGTGCAGCCACACCCCGCCGCACTTCTTGACGACGATCAGCGCGGCCGACTGCTTGCCGCGTGTATCGCCGCCGGCCTTATCGCCCGCCTCGAGCGCGGCGACGAGACGAAGCGAGATGTGCCCCGGCGTCCGCAGGTAGGCCGCGATCATGGAATCGACGACGCCCGGCCCCGCGAGAATGTTGCCCTGCGCCGTCACGTGCGGGGCCTGCCGGTCGCCGGCCCATGGTGTCGCCTTGGGTCCCGTATATGCGGCGACGTTTCCCTTGGCGTCGACGACGGCGAACTGCCGGCCCAGCTTGGTCCAGCCTGTGGAATCGACCACAGGCCCTCCCCGGCCGGGACGCGTTCGCTTGAGGTCGAAGGGCACGGGATCGGGATCGTGCTTCCAGACTTCCTGCACCACGTCCTTTGCCGATTTGCCTTTTCTGAGCAGCGCGAGCGCCTGCGGCCCGTAGCTCACGTCGACGATGGCCTGCGTCGCCACGATGCCGACGTTGGCCTCAGCCCACAGCACACCGTTTCCAACCGAGAACACGCGTGACTGCACCGCGCCGCCCCACTCGCCGGTGGCCGTGTCGTACGCGATGATCGAGAACGTCCCCGTAGGCGCGTAGAGATCGTCGCGCGGATCGCTCGGCCGTGCATCTCGCGACGGCGCGCATGACGCCGTGATCACGGCGAGTACGGAGAGAAGAAGTAGTGTACGCATGCCCCTGGTCCGTTGCCCGTTGCCCTTACGCCCGTTGCCCTTGCAAGCCCGTTGCCCGTATGCCCGTTGCCGTATGCCCGTTGCCCTTAGCTAGCCAGAATGTACCTGCACCCCGCTTCCTGCGCGCGGAGCGCGGCGAATACGCCGGACGGCTGCAGCAGCACGCCGGGGATCAGCATACTGATCGCGCGCTCGCGCGCGGCTTTTCCGTCGAGCTTCTCGGCCTTCATCACGGTCGCGACGACCTCGCCGAAGGCAAGGTTGCAGGCGAGGATGATGCCGCCCGACTTGAGGAACGCCTCGATGTTGTACGCCGCGTACTGCTCCGGCGTGCCCGGCGGCGAAACGCGCCAGGGATTCGTCACGGCCCACTTCTTCGTGCCCGGATCCTTCATCTTCGTTTCCTTCCCGACCTTGTAGCGCTGCCAGTATTCGTCGCCCATCACCGCGGGAATCGCTTCGTGCCGGAATACCACGACGGGTGACATATCGGTGCGGGGAGTGCCATACACCTGCTTGTACTCGTCGCACCAGAGAATGGCGCGGAAGAGCGCTGATCCTTCGGCGAGCTGCGGAGAATCGAAGACCGCGCGGAATTTCCCCGTGACCCGATCGGCCCAGGAAACGTCGAACGCGCCGTCCGCGGGGGCGGGATGCGTGGCGGGTTCGCGCAGGGTCGCGTGCAGTGGCGCCGCCGCCGCAGGCACGGCGCTGGCTGCCGCCGCCGCGGTCGTCCCGCCGAGTGTTTGAAGAAATCGCCGCCGATTCTGCATGGATTCACCTGAGTGGGCGTTCACGCATGCGCGCGTGCTGCGCGCGTGAGGTGAATGTAGCAGGTGTTGCGGAATGCTACGGACGTAGTGCGCACGGAACGCTCCGCACTCGCGCGTACGGTGCAATTCGGAGCGCGTTGCCAGTGCGCGAGATGCGTGAACGAAATGCGCACGCGCATCGTTAACGACATCACAGCGGCGACGTCACACCGACCGCTCGACGCACCTTTGGAAACTTTCCGCGCGCGCGGATGACGTGTGAATCGCAGGTCAAGCAGGTCAACATTCAACTCATTCGCGAGGAAATACTCGATGTCTCGTGGTGCTCTCTCGGGCGCGCGTGTGTCGCGCGCGCGCCGCGGCGTGGTCGTCGCGCTGTTCACCGCTGCCGCCGTGGCGGCGTGCAAAAACGACGTGGTATCGGTGCCGGCTGCGCAGAAGGTCGGCAAAATTTCGCTGCTGTCCGGCAATCTCCAGACGGGGCGCGTCGCCGATGCCGCGCCGAATCAACTGAGTGTCGAAGTGCATGACACGCGCGGCGTCCCGATGGCGGGCGTGGAAATCACGTTCGCGCCCTCGGGTGGTTCAGTGAGCGGGCTGGGGGACAACCTGGCCGTCAGCGACTCCGAAGGCGTGGCGAGTGTCACCTTCACGTACGGACTCACCGAGGGCGACTACACGATCAAGGCAACTGCCGCCGGCGCGGCCGATACGGTCGTGTTCAGCGAGCACGCGAACCCTGGTCCTGCCATGGCGGTCGAGGAGCTCACCGGTGCGGGCCAGTCGGCCGCGGCGGGCAGCGTGCTCTCGACGCCGCTCACCGTAGAGATCGTGGATCTCTTCGGCAATCCGATCGCCGGCGCGACGGTCACGTGGTCAGTGACCGGCGGCGGAACGCTGAGCTCGCCGACATCCATCACCGACGAGAACGGCAAGGCATCCGTGACTCTCACACTCGGCGCCACAACCGGCGACGAGACGGTGACCGCGCACGTGGACAATGTGCCTGATGCGGTGTTTGTGGAGACGGCGAAATGACGCTTGGCGCTTTGCGCTTTGCGCTTGACGGTCAACGGGAAGGAAACGGGCCGACGAGGAATCTCGTCGGCCCGTAGCCGTTAACTCGCTTAGCACTAAGCGCTAAGCGCCAAGCGCAAAGCGTTCTATTGTCTGATCGGGCTCACAATCACCTGATCCTTCCCCTTGTCCTTCGCCGGAATGCCGTGCGCCATCCAGTCCGGCATCGGCGTGCCCTTGAGCTTGTTGTCGAAGAACTGCTCCATGCGCATTGCAATGTCCTTCTGATTCGCACGGCTCGTCGGGTTGTGGACGTCGTTGTTGTAATTGATCAGATACGCCTCCTTCCCGAGGCGGCGCATGCCGACGAACATCTCGATGCCCTGGTACCACGGTACCGCGTCGTCCTGATCGTTGCTCATGATGAAGAGCGGCGTCGTCACTCGATCGAGGAAGAAGAGCGGGGAATTCTCGAAGTAGAGCTGCGGCGCTTCCCAGATCGACTTGCCGATGCGGCTCTGGCCGTGCTCGTATTGCATCGACCGGTTGAGGCCTGAGCCCCAGCGGATGCCGCCGTATGCGCTGTACATGTCCGCTACCGGCGCGCCGGCCATTGCCGCGGCGAACATCGTTGTCTGCGTGATGAGATATGCGGTCTGGTATCCGCCCCACGACTGTCCCTGCAGGCCCAGGCGCTTCGGATCGACGTAGCCGCGCTCGAGCAGTTTTTGCACGCCCGGTACGATCGACTTGAGTGCGCTCTGTCCAGGATGTCCCATCTCGTAGTAGATGTCCGGCTCGAAGATGAGATAGCCGTTCGACACGTAGTGCGTCGGGTTGATGACGTTGCGGCCGTTCGGCGCGACGTACCCGTACAGACCGTCCGACAGATCCTCATAGAAGTACGAGATCATCGGATACTTCTTCTTCGGATCAAAATTCTCGGGCTTGTAGAGAATGCCCTGGCGCGGCACGCCGTCAGAGCTCGTCCACTCCACGAGCTCCGCCGTGCCCCAGTTGTAGTCCTTCTGCCACGGATTCGCGTCGGTGAGCTTCGTCCCTGTCGTGAGGCTCGACCCAACGTAGATGTTCGGGAAGTCGACGAACGTGCTCTTCGTGTACATGAACACGTCGGCGTTCTTCGCCTTCGTCGGATTGCCGTAGCGCACCGGCGCCATCACGACCTTGTCGGGCAGGCGCCGCGCCGTGAGCGTGGTCTTGTAGAAGCCACTCTCCTTCGTGTCTTCGTCGAACGCCGAGAGCCACACGGGCTTCGTCGTATCGAGGTAGCGCTCTTCCGGGTCGCGCTCGAGGCCGATGATGCGGAGGGTGAGATTCTCGCGGCGTCCGAGCGAATCCGTGAGCACGACCGCGGGCCGCACGCCCGTGGGATCGAGCTGCCAGATATCGAACCGGTCGTTGATCAGCACGTCGTGATCCGCTTTCGTCCATCCCGCGATGCCCCACGGCGACGGATCGTCGGGCGTGGAGAACGTTTCCTGCTCCCAGTGCACGCTCTTGTATGGGGCAGTGATGTCCGTCTCCTTGCCGGTCGCAATGTTGTACGTGTACCACTGTCCCTTGTCGAAGTAGACGATGAACTTCGCGTCGGGCGAGAGCGTCGCGTTGCCGCTGATTTCCTTGCGGATCAGTTTGCGCGATGCGGTGGCGGGATCGACGAGATAGATGTCGTTGCCGCCGTCGCCCCACATGCGCTCGACGTTGTACGCGACCCCCGTCGACGACATGCCGACTTTCGCATCATCGGACAGCGATACGGACGGGAACGTGTCCGTCGTCAGCTGCACGACTTTTTTCGACGAGAGATTGTAGAGCGCCTGATAGGTGCGGTTGCGCGCCTGGTTCACCTGCAGGAGCTGCTGCGGCTGCAGCTGCGGATCCTGCCAGTGCCAGAGATCGAACTTTGCCTTGCCAACCAGCGAGTCCGCGGGAATCGTGTCTTCCGGCGGCGGCGCAATGTTGAACGTGAGCGCGTTGCCCGCGCGCGTGAAGTTGACGTTGGGATTGTCCGGAAAGCGCATGTCCTTCGGCAGCATGTCCGACTTCACGACGGCCTGGGCGCTGCCGTTCTTGAGCGAGCCGTAGTAGATGGCGCTCTTCGCGTGCTCCTTGCCGAACTCGTCGCGATCCGACGTGAACACAAACTGCTGCTGGTTGCGATCGAAGTTGAAGCCGCGATAGTTGCCGGGGCCCGAGAGCACCGTCTTCGTCTGTCCCGTCGCCATGTCGCGGATGTACACGCCGTCTTTCGTGGAATCGTGCGACGCGACCGTGTACACGAGGATCCGCGTGCTGTCGTCCCACTGGTAGGTGCTGACGTCGGCGATCTTCTCGTCTGCGCCCGTTTCGAGATTGCGAAGCACGATGGTGTTGCCGTAGGTGCGGCGTGCGCCGCCGCCAGCGCCACCACCACCACCACCGCCGCCGCGGCCCCCTCGTCCGCCGCCGCCGCCGCGTCCGCCACGCCCCCCGCCAGCAGCAGCAGCGCCGCCGCCCACGGCTTGCGCTTCGCCCGCCGTCGAATCGTTCGCCGCCGCCGAATCACCGGCGGGCGTATAGATCATCCACTTGCCGTTGGAAGGCGCGAGACGATACCCGCGCATTTCCTTCATCGGCGTGATCGTGCCGTCCGCGAGCGTGATGCGGACAATCGTGTTCTGATTCGCCGCGTTGCCGCCGCCCGCACCACCGCCGGCGCCGCCGCGCGCATTTCCGCGCTGAGCCGCCGCGCGCTGCTGTGCTTCGACCGTTGCCTTGTCGGGCTGCGTGGTCACGAAGGCGTATTTGCCGTCCGCGGTGATCTGGCCACCGCCGCCTCCACCGCCACGGCCGCCGCCCGCGGGCGCGGCTGGAGCGCCCCCGCGCCCCCGTTCACCGCCCGGTGTGTTGTTCGGCCGGCTGATGTAGCCAAGCTTCACCCGGTACTCCTGCGTCCCCGCCGTCGAGCGGACGACGAATTCGCCGTCACCGACCTGGGGCGCCAAGGTGTAGGCAAGCCACTTGCCGTCGTTCGAGAGCGTCGAGCCCTGGATCGAACGCCAGCGATCCCAATCGGCCTGAGTGAGAGCTTTCTTCTGCGCCTGCGCGGCAAGCGGAGAGAGCGCGAGAGCCGCGAGCAGGAGTGATCGGCGGAACGACATAGACTGGATACGGGTTGCGGGGACGGGTGCGGGTTTCGGACAACGCCTCCAACATACGATAGAGGCTGGCCCCGCGCTGATTGGAGGCTTCCGCCCCCTAGATTCGTCGCATGTTCTCAGGCGCCGAAATCGCCCAGCTCCTCACCGGCCTCGGCATCACCCACGTCGTGACCGTGCCCGACAGCACGATCGGCCAATGGGACGCAGCCCTGTCCTCGGCCTCCGGGCTCCAGGTCATCCGGGTCTGTCGTGAAGGCGAGGCGTGGGGCGTCGCCGGAGGCCTCTTTTTCGGAGGAAAACGTCCGCTCGTGCTCATCCAGTGCACGGGGCTGTTTGAGTCCGGCGACGCATTACGCAATATCGTGCACGACTGGAAGCTGCCGATCCTCAGCATGATCGGGTACCGGAGCTACCTCAATCAGAGCACACTGCCCGGAGACACGTCCCTCGTTTTTACGGAACCGATTCTCGATGCGTGGAAGATTCCGTACAAGCTGATCACGGAGCCGTCACAGCTCGCGCTCGTGCGCGAGCACTATCAGTCGTGCATCGGTAACGGGACCCCGGGGTGCGCACTGATCGCGGAGGGCAAAGCGTGACGCCGCGAATGCCCGTGACCGATGCGGTTGCCGTCGTGCACCGCTCGCGCGGCGATGGGGACGTCGTGATCTCTTCGATGGGCAATGCGCGGGAATGGATGGCGCTCGGCCCTCTGCACGCGCGCGATCTCGTGCTCGTGCCGAGCGCGATGGGGCACGCGACATCGATCGGTCTCGGTCTCGCGCTCGCGCAACCCGATCGCCGAGTGTTTGCAATGTCGGGCGACGGCTCGCTCCTCATGAACCTCGGCACGCTGGTCACGATCAGCGCGCACGCACCGAAGAATCTCGTTGTGCTGGTGTTCGACAACGGCGTGTACGAAGTGACCGGCGCGCAGCCGACACCGGGCACGCCTGCCGGGCGCGTCAACGGTGATGCGGTCGATTTCGTCGCGATCGCACGCGCGTGCGGCATCCAGTCGGTGTTCTACTGGGAATCGCTCGACGCGTGGGAGCGCGGATTCTCCGACGTGCTCGACGCCACGGGGCCGACCGTGGTGATTCTTGCCGTGGAACCCGTGACAGGCCGGCCTGGCCCCAAGTCGCCTGGGCCCGCAAAGGCCCGCGCTGATGCACTACTTGCTGCGCTCGACAGCGAATAAGAAGAATTGGTGTTTCCATTTCCGTTCTTTCTTCTACTTCATTTGCCCATGGTGGTGCGTGGCGCTCGCCCCTGCGGATGAAATGCCCCGCATGACCGCCGCATCCGCGGCGAAGACGGGATCCGACGCGTCGATGGCCGGCCACGCACGCGCATCTCGCGGAATGAACACCCCCGCCAGAAACGCCATCGCTCCCGAGTGCAGGGTGTCCGCAGTGGGGTTGTCGTAGATGGAAACGACCCGGTAGCGACGGCCGGCGGTGACCGCGAGCCCATGCCGAGAAAACCGGAATGTCTCCGTTGGGAGTGACTTGAGCGCGCCCCTTCCATCACGGTTCGCGTGAATTGCGAGGAGCGTCTTCCCCGTCTCGACGTCTTCGAGTCTCAATTCGACGACATAGTCGTGCGCGTGCGCGCTCATGGCGCGAATCCATCCGCTGATGGGAAGCACCACGTCGGCCGTTGACACCGAACGTCCGGGCGGAACGTCGAACATGCGCGTCGAAACGAAATCGGCGTTCGCGCCAAGGCCGATTGGGTAGAGGAGCGTCGGTTTGCGCGCGCCCGTTGGCTCCGGCGTCCACCGAATCGTCACGCGCAGGCTGGCGCCCGTGATCGCGGTGTCAGCAGGGTTGACCAGGGCGTAGTACAGCCCCAGTTCCGCGTCCGAATCAATCGGGACCCCGTATCCGTCCGGCAGCAGAACCGGGCGAGTCTCGCGTCCTGCCGCAAACATTCGTTCGACCATCGGGTAGGCAAGCTGCCGGCGCGAAAAGTTCGCGATGCCTGCGTGGTGAAGCATGAGGCGCGGCAGGGAGCGGCCCGCGGAATCAAGCAGATCGACGCGAAAGCCGCGCGCCGTCCCGCGCACAGGCCACGTGAAGTACGCACGGCTGTCGTTGCCATGGTGGTCGTAGGCCACGCCACCCGGCAGGGTGATACCGGCTACGGTGATCACGACTTCTTCGCGCGCGGAATCCGCGCGCACTTTTGCGGTTGTCGTGTCGGCGCCCATCGCCGACAGTGCGAAAAGAACGTGCAACATGGTAAGCCTCCGGATCGAGTAGGTGCTCTGGAGCTCACGCTACCGATTCGAAGACCTCCACCGTATCAGCCAGATGGCGTAGACGCCCCTGGCTGATGACGTAGGGATCAGCTCATCTCATTTCCCGCCCTTCTTTTGCGGCGGCGCCGACATCTTGCTGTGATCCATTTTGCCCGGCTCCGTCATCGGCATCGGCGCCGGTTGTGTCGGGAGGTTGTTCATGTCAGCGGCCAGTTTCCATGACCCGTCCGTCTGCCGCTTGAGCACCACGAGATAGCGCCCGTCCTCCGTCATCGCGCCGCCGCCCTTCATGTTCGCCGTGAGGTGATAGGTGCCGGCATCGTAGGCCATGTCACCGCTGACCTCGGTCTTCGTGGGCGTCAGCACCATTTCCTGCCCCGACATCATGTCAAGCATGCCTTTGCTGCCCGCCTGAAGGCCTTGCGCGTCGGTGGTGCTGGGTTGCCCGGCCGTCATGCCGATCGCGTCGGACGTGTAGAGCGACGCCATCTTCGCGGCATCGCCCGCCTTGAACGCCGCCATATAGTTGTTCCGGACCGTGGCAATCGCCGCAGTATCGGCGGTCGTGTCGTGTTTGGGTGCGGACGCACAGGCGGTCGCGAAAACACCGAGTACGCTCAGCGCGGTGATGGCACGGAATCTCATGGCGAACGATCCTCCCTCTGGTGTGATGTCACTCTCTGTTCCACGAGCAACCGGGATCGAGTCGCGGAATCCAGCTGCTCGGGATGCGCGACACAGAATACGACGCACGCGGACCAATGGATCTCAGGTCATAACCGTACCCCGGATCCCCGATCGGCGCTCCCGGAGGTGCGTCCGGGGACATTGCGCGCGGCTGCGGCGTCGCGGGCCTCTCGAGGAATCGCTTGATGTCGGCCGCCAAACCCGTCGCGATCGCACGATCACCGAACGTGGGTGTGCCAAGCCGCGAATCCGGGGGACGCGTGAGCGCGGATGCGCGTGACTGGAGTTTGTACGAAGCGATCGCGCGTACCTGCGCCATCGGTGAGTTGGCCGCGAGGTCCATCAGATTCTCGATCACGACGCTTTCCACCGCGTGCTGCACTTCCGCCTCGTACTCCGTGCGCGCGGTCGCGCCGAAACTTGCCGTGTACAAGGCGTCGATCACGTCTTCGAGCCCCGGGAGCGACGGGTTCACCGCTCGCTGCTCCACGAGCCTCGCTGCGCGGTCGGGGGCGAGCAGCGCTGACGTCACGAGATCCGCAGCGACCACCGCGGGCGTGATTGCGTCGAACATGAGGCCCGTGTAGCGCGGAAAGAGCTCGCGCGTGCGTCCGTACCCCGACGGTCGCGGCGGAATCTTCTGGAGGAGCGGTACGGGGAGCGCGAGCGCCGATGGCGCGATCGATGCCATGAGCGCGCTCAGCGCCGCGCGCTGTTCGTTCGCGGGCACCATGCGCACCGGTTCGCGGCCATCGCCGCGCAACGCGTAGATGTAGTGCATGCCGCCGACCGCATTGGCCGTCGCATCGATCTGATAGCGATGGTGCAGATAGAGCGGCACGAGCACTTCTTCGATCTGCGCCATGGGCATGTTGCGCTTGATGGCGTTTTCGCCGAATCGCGCGAGCGCCACGCGGCGCACGGTCAGCATGCGGTTCAGCTCCGTCGCCGGATTCGTGCCGTTCGCCCACTGGTCGACGCGGGGGTTTGCGCCGAGATCCTGATTGGTGAGATACCGGAGATCTTTCGTCCACGCGGCGTCGAGAATCCCGCGCAACGTGGTGGCCTCGTTCGTGCCGGGCGCGAAGTCCTGATAGCCGTACGTGATCGCGACCTTGTCCCACTCACCGATGCCGTCGAAGTACACCTGCGAGTAATCCATCGTGCTGTCGGGCTTGAGCGTGACGAGCGGCTGCGGATAATCCATCACGCTGATCCGGCCCATGTCGCTGTCGTAGTAGTTGTGGCCGAGGCCCAGTGTGTGTCCCACTTCGTGCGCGGCGAGGTGCCGCATGCGCTGGAGGACCCAGCGCTGGATTTCCGGCGCGGATTCATCGCCGGTCTTGTACGGCTGGAGCAGCCCTTCGGCGATCATCCAGTCCTGCTGTGCGCGCAGCGACCCCAGTGACACCACACCCTTGATGATCTCGCCGGTGCGCGGATCGGTGACGCTCGCGCCGTAACTCCAGCCGCGCGTGGACCGGTGCACCCAGTTGATGACGTTGTACCGGATGTCGAGGGGGCTCACGCCCTCGGGGAGATACTCGACGCGAAAGGCATCGCGATATCCCGCGGCCGTGAACGCCTGGTTCCACCATCGCGCGCCCTCGAGGAGCGCGGAGCGAATCGGCTCGGGCGTGCCGGGATCCAGGTAGTAAATGATTGGCTTGACGGGATCGCTGAGCGCTGCGCGCGGATCGCGCTTCTTCAGGCGATGCCGTTCGATGAAGCGCACCGTCTGCGATTGTCCGAGCGGCGCGGAGAAGTCTTCGAACCTGGTTGCGTTGTAGCCGGAGCGCGGATCGTAGACGCGCGGCGTGTAGTCGCTGTCCGGGAGCTCGATAAACGACTGGTGAACGCGCATGCTCGCCGCTTCCGCGGCCGCTGACACGGAGCCGACGCCTTCGAAGAACGCCCCTCGGCCCGTGCCTCCCGGCCCCTGGCCTTGTTGCAGTACGTACGTGAGCTCGGCTTCGAGCTCGGTGTTCTTCGGAAAGTTCATGGTCATCGGCATCGACACCGAGCTGCGTGACGCGTCGACGCGGTACGTGCCCGGCGTGAGGCGAGGCGCCATGTTGGAGACGTCCCGCAGGAGATAGTCGGTGAGATCGACCAGCACGCGGCGCCCGTTGTCGCTCTCGGCGGCGACCGTGAACCCGAACAGCACCGACCGCGCGAACGCATCGCGGACGTCGCGCGCTTCGGCGGGGTTCGTGCTCGAGGAACGGAAGTCGTAATTCGGTTGCACCATCATGACCTTCGGTCCGACGCGCTCGAACGAGACGATGCGCGTGATCTGCGTCTGGCCGCGGTCGAGCCCGATGTCGTTCGACCCGAGACCTGAGGCGAGGCCGACGAGGTTGAGCACCTCGGTGTTCAACCGCGGGATTTCCATGAAGAGCTGGCCCCCGGCGGAATCCCAATAGAGGGGGAAGTAGCCGTCGAGCTTCCGCATGCCCGCGGTGCGGTCTTCGATCGTGCGTGCGGCAGTGCGTGCCTGCGCGACCAGCGCAACGGGCAGCGGGCAGAGGGCGACGGCGGCGCTGAGCGCCAGGCGGCGAAGCGACATGTGAAACATGTGATTCCTCGACGAGTGCGATGCGAGTCGTAATGCTGGGTATTCGGTGGACGCGCGGCAAGCTTGGGCGTACGTTTTGCGCGGCTCACCTTCATGGGGATTCGTCTGAACACGGTCGCCGAACTCAACACTGCGCTGGCGGGACGCTACGACGTCGAACGCGAGATCGGCGCCGGCGGCATGGCGACTGTGTATCTCGCGCGCGATGTAAAACACAATCGCAAGGTCGCCCTCAAGGTGCTGCGTCCGGATCTCGGCGCGGTGCTCGGCGTCGAGCGGTTCCTGAGCGAAATCCAGGTCACCGCTAATTTGCAGCATCCGAACCTGCTGCCACTGTTCGACAGTGGCGAGGCGGCGGGGCAGCTCTTTTACGTGATGCCGTTCGTCGACGGCGAGTCACTACGCGTGCGGCTCGATCGTGAGAAGCAGTTGCCGGTGGACGAGGCGGTACGGATCGCGACGGCGATCGCGAGTGCGCTCGCGTACGCGCACGAGCATGGGGTGATTCACCGCGACCTGAAACCGGAAAACATTCTGCTTCAGGCAGGGCAACCGGTCATTGCCGATTTCGGCATTGCGCTCGCGGTGTCGAAC
>DASRAP010000407.1:0-19225 GCA_035638155.1 Gemmatimonadaceae bacterium
CGTGGGTCCCGTCCGCCGCGACGGAGTCCCTTCCGGTCACGAACCCTGCAACGGGAGAGTTGCTCGGCCACGCGCCGCTCTCGACCCGCGGCGATGTCGACGCGGCTGTGCAGGCTGCCACGCGCGCATTTCCAGGCTGGCGCGCAACGCCGGTTGTCGAGCGCGTCCGTGTGCTTTTCCGGCTCAAGGCGCTGCTCGAGGCGAATTTCGAGTCACTCGCCGAATCGCTGACGCGCGAACACGGAAAGATTCGCGCCGAGACGCGCGGCGAGATCCGGCGCGGGATCGAGAACATCGAGCACGCGTGCGGCATGCCCACACTCATGATGGGCGAGACGCTCGAAGACGTCGCGCGCGGCATCGACTGCGAAACCGTGCGCCAGCCGCTCGGCGTCTTCGCCGGCATCACGCCGTACAATTTTCCCGTGATGATCCCGTGCTGGTTCTGGCCGTACGCGGTCGCGATCGGCAATACGTTCGTCCTCAAGCCGAGCGAGCAGGATCCGCTCACGCACCAGCGCATCGTCGAGCTGGCAGCTGAGGCGGGAATTCCGAAGGGCGTGCTCAATGTCGTGCACGGCGGCCGCGATGTGGCCGACGCGCTGATCGATCATCCCGGCGTCGTGGGAATCTCGTTCGTGGGCTCGAGCGACGTGGGCCGGGCGGTGTACGCGCGCGCGGCCGCGAACGGCAAGCGCGCGCAGGCGCTTGGCGGGGCGAAGAATCACATGATCGTGCTCCCTGACGCGGATCCCGATCAGGTCTCGCGTCTCCTCATGGATTCGCTGTTCGGCTCGACGGGGCAGCGCTGTCTCGCGGGAAGCATCGTGGTCGGCGTGGCCGATGCGTACGATCCCATCAGGGAGCGCATTCTCGACGCCGCCAATTCGCTGCGCATCGGAAACGGCCTCGACGACGACGTCGACATGGGCCCGGTGATTTCTCGCCGCCACCGCGACCGCATCGTGAATTACGTGCGGCGCGGCGAGAGCGAAGGCGCGACGCTCGTGCTCGACCGGAGCGCGGCGCGCGTGGACGCGTATCCCGACGGCCACTGGACCGGCCCGGCGGTGTTCGAAGGCGTGACCCCCTCGATGGCAATCGGGAAGGACGAGATCTTCGGGCCTGTGGCGTCGCTGGTTCGCGCATCGTCGCTCGACGATGCCGTGAACATCATGCACGAGAGCGGATACGGAAACGCGACGTCGCTCTTCACGACCAGCGGCCGCGCGGCGCGCGAGTTCCGGTATCGCGCGGGGATCAGCATGATCGGCATCAACATTTCCGTCGCTGCGCCGATGGCGTTCTTCCCGTTCGGCGGCTCGCGCAATTCATTCTTCGGCGATCTCAAGGCACAGGGGCGCGACGCCGTAGAATTTTTCACCGATCGCCGCGTCGTCATCTCGCGCTGGTAACGGAGAACGCGATGACGACCGATCCTGCGCCGCAGGACTTCGCCGGCCGGGTTGCAATCATTACCGGCGCGGGGCGCGGGCTCGGCCGAGCCGCCGCGATGCGCCTGCATGAGCGAGGCGCATCCGTTGCGGTCAACGTCCGCGACCGTGCACGCGCCGACGAGGTTGTCCGCGCGTTCGGCGAACGCGGATTTGCGGTGCCGGGCGATGTTGCCGCGCCGGGACTCCCCGAACAGATCGTCGCGCAGACCATCGAACGTTTTGGCCGAGTCGATATCGTGGTCAACAACGCGGCGATGGCGCGGTCCACCCGTTTCGGCAGTCTCACCGCCGACGAGTGGCGTGAAACGCTCGAAGTGAACATGACGGCGCCGTTTCTGCTGACGAAAGCGGTATTGCCGTTCATGAAGGAGCAGCATTACGGCCGGATCATCAACATCTCGTCCAGCGCGGGCCGCCAGGTGAGCACGCTCGGCGGCGCGCATTATACGGCGTCGAAGGCCGGACTCCTCGGGTTCACACGCGCTGCCGCGAAGGAGCTGGGCAAGTTCGGCATCACGGTCAACGCCATCTGCCCTGGCATGATCGACACGGAGCTCACGCACGAGCACGCGTCGGACGAACTGCTGGAGCGCCTCGCCGCGGGCTATCCGGTGCCCCGGCTCGGCACCGCACGGGAAGTTGCAGACCTCATCTGCTTCGCGGCGTCTGAAGCCGCGGGATACATCACCGGTACGTCGCTCGACATCAACGGCGGCGACCTCATGATGTGAGCGAACATCCATGAACGCATGAAAGAAGGAACACGTGTCGTCACGGCGCTGGGAGTTGCGCTCGCCGCCGGGATCGCGATCGCGGCGTCGGGCAACGCGCAGGCGCTGCACTGGGCCGATTATCTCGTGCCGTTCGGAACGATGTGGGTGAACGCGATCCGGATGACGGTGATTCCGCTCGTGGTGTCGCTGCTCATCGTCGCCATCGTTTCGACGAGCGACCTCCAGACGATCGGCAAACTGGGTGGCCGTTCGGTGCTGGTGTTCCTTCTCATGCTGATCGGCGCAGCAATCATCGCCGTACCACTCGCGGCGGCCATCTTCTCGCTGATGCCGAAGGGTGCGCCGCCCGTGCTTCCACCGGGCGCGGCCGAAGCGGGCGCAGAGGTGGCGAGCGCGCAGCCGCAGACGCTTGGCGCGTGGCTCGTCTCCCTCGTGCCGTCGAATCCGATCGCGGCGGCGGCGAACGGTGCGATGGTGCAGGTCATCGTGTTCACGATTCTCCTCGCGCTCGCGATCACGCGGTGTCCTCCGAGTACGCGTGATCCGCTCATCGCGTTCTTCCGCGCGCTTGGCGACGCGATGCTGGTCCTGGTGCGCTGGGTGATCCTGCTCGCGCCGCTCGGCATCGTGGCGCTGGTGCTCCCGCTCGCGGCGCACGCGGGAGCGTCGATCGTGGGCGCGATCGGGTTCTACATCGCCGTGTATTCGGTGCTGAGCATCGTGTTCTCCCTGCTCCTCTATCCCGTGGTGCGCGTGTTGCGCGGCATTCCAGCCGGCCGGTTCGCGCGCGCGGCGTTTCCCGCCCAAACCATCGCGTTCACCTCGAGCTCGTCGGTCGCGTCGCTCCCCGCCCTGGTCACGAGCGCCGAGGCGCTCGGGCTCGACCGCAAAGAGAGCGGGTTCGTCCTTCCCCTCGCGGTGTCGACGTTCAAATTCGCGGCGCCGGTGTCCTGGGCGGTCGGCGCGCTGTTCGTGGCCTGGTTCTACCACGTGCCACTGCACGCGACCGAGCTCGCGACGATCGCCTTCGCGGCGGTGTTTCTCGCATTCGCCGCGCCCGGTGTACCGCGCGGCGCGTTCATCATGCTCGCGCCGCTCTTCGTCGCGGTGCACCTCCCGCCTGAAGGCATCGGCTTACTGATCGCCGTAGACGCGATTCCCGACACATTCGCGACCGTGCTCAACGTGACCGGCGATCTTGCAGCGTGCGCACTGGCGACGAAGCGCGTCGACTAAAGACTTACACGGAGCAGGCGGCACAGCCGACAGACAAACAACACCCGCCGCGGAGTACACTGAGAAACGGCTGAATGCCGCTGAGTTTATTTGTTCTGTTGGTTTCCTCTGTCGCGACCTGCTTGTCGCGTAGCCACCAGCCGGCGGAACACTGCTCTGGGGCCAAAATTCAACAACAGGCCGACCTGGATGCCGGTGGTATGGAGGTAGTTGATGATCTGGGCCTCGTGAGCCGCAACGAGACGCTCAACCGATTTGATCTCAACAAGCACTCGTTGCTCAACGACGAAGTCGGCGCGGAACAACCCAACGTTCTCGCCTTCATATTGCACCGCGAGCGGGGCCTCACGCTCCACAGCAATCCTCCGGCGCCGAAATTCGACGGCAAGCGCGTTCGCATAGACTGACTCGAGGAATCCAAAGCCGAGCCGCCAGTGGACCTTGAAGAAGCAGCCGAGGATACGGTGCGTTACTTCGGCGTGGAGAAGTCCCCCAGCCGGCGCTCCGGCGGTGTTCCGCACGTACGCCGCGTATTCCGCAGCAAAGCCGTTTTCAGTGGTATTCCTGCAGGAGTCAGCGCGCTCCGCGTCAGAGCGGTTCTCAGCGGCATTCCGGCGGGAGTCCGCGTGGTCCGCGTCAGGTTGGTCTGGTTGTGCTGGTTTCATGCCCAATGATGGCCATTGGTGCCGTCGATGCGTCACCAAAAAACCGCGGGTGTCAGCGTTTGGACGCACACGGCGGTGTCCGGTAGATTCTGCGAATGATTTCTCGCTTCGCTCTCTTCGCAGCATTCGCCGTCGCAGCGCGTGCACAGGCGCCCGACACGCTGACGGGCCCCGGGGTCTCGATTCAGCTCGCGACGCTTCGCGCAAAGACCGTCAGTGACGTGCGGTACGATCTCACACTCGATCTCACTCGAAAGGAGCTCGACACCGCGGCGGGGCAGGTCACGATCCGCTGGACTCGAACCGGCACCGGCGATGCGATCGTTGATTTCCGCGGGCCGCGTATCGCGCGCATGACGGTGAACGACAAGGCCGTTCCGGCGAGTGCGTTCAACGGCGCGCACATTCGCGTGCCGGCGGCGCTGCTCGCGGCGGGCGAGAACGCCCTGCGCGTGGAATTCATGACGCTCATCGCCGCCTCCGGCGCGAGCATCATCAAGTCACACGATCCCGACGGCAGCGACTACCTCTACACGCTGCTCGTGCCCGCCGACGCGAATCAGCTGTTTCCGTGTTTCGACCAGCCCGATCTCAAGGCACGCGTGACGCTGACCCTCAAGACACCGCCCGACTGGAATACCGTGGCCAACGGGTCGCCGCGTGTCGTGGAGCACGGCGATGATTTCCCGGGACGCCGCTCTCCGGTCACAGTCGGGTTCACCGAAACGAAGCCGATCAGCACCTACCTGATCGCGTTCGCCGCGGGCCCGTGGACGAAAGCCACATCGACCGTGGACGGCCGCACCATCAACGTCTACGCCCGCAAATCGCGCGCGAAGGAGGCCGATCTCGACACCCTGCTCGCGCTGAATCATCGCGCGGTGAGCTGGATGGAATCGTACTTCGGCATTCCCTACCCGTTCGAGAAGTTCGACTTCGTGCTCGCGCCGGCGTTCCCATTTGGCGGCATGGAGCATCCGGGCGCGATCTTCTTCAACGAGAACTCGTTCATCTTCCGCGACAAACCCACGCTCGCGCGACGGCTCGGCCGATTCTCCACCATCCTGCACGAAGTCGCGCATCAGTGGTTCGGCGACCTCGTCACCATGAAGTGGTTCGACGATCTGTGGCTGAAAGAAGGATTCGCCACGTACATGGCGGCGAAAGCGCAGTACGCACTCGACTCCACCACGGGCGCGTGGAAGACGTTCTACCAGGGCAACAAGCCCGCCGCGTACGGCGTGGACCAGACGACCGGCACGAACTCGCTCTGGCAGCGGCTTGCGAATCTCGACCAGGCCAAGAGCAATTACGGCGCCATCGTCTACAACAAGGCGCCGAGTGTGCTCAAGCAGCTCAATTACCTCGTGGGAGAACCGGCGTTTCGGCAGGGGATCCGGCAATTCCTCAAAGACCACTCGTACGCAAACGCCACCTGGCAGGACCTGCTCGGCGCGGTCGGAACCGCGGCGAACAGATCGCTCGATCAGTTCGGCGCGAATTTCATGCTTCGTCCGGGCATGCCGATCGTCGAGCAGCGCGTCACGCTCAGCGGCGGCACCATCGCGAAGCTGGAGCTCGTACAGCATCCGGCGCAGGCCATGAGCGGCCAGGCTGCGTGGCCAATGCGCACGCAGCTGCTGCTGTCGTACACGGACCGGCCATCGGTGCGCATTCCGGTGGAGATGCTGAGCAACGTCACGGAGGTCGCGGGCGCGAAGGGCTTGCCCGGTCCGCAGTTCGTGTTCGCCAACTTCGAGGATTACGGATACTTCCTTACACTCCTCGACAGCTCGAGCGTTCGCGCGCTTGAAAACGGCGCGCTCGGAGCGGTGAGCGATCCGTTTCTCCGCACCATGCTCTGGGGCGCGCTGTGGGATCAGGTGCGAAGCGCGACGTACGACCCCGTCCGCTTTGCGCGGCTCGCGTTGCGTGAGCTTCCGCGCGAGACCGACGAGCAGATTTTCCCGAACATACTCGGCAGGCTGTCGCGGTCCATCACCGTTTATGCGGGACGAGCGGCGCACGATTCACTCGTGCGCGAGGCGGAAACCGCGTTCTGGAACGGCGCCGCCGACGCAAAACGCCCATATGGCATTCGGCGCGCGTACATCGACGCGTTCATGAACGTCGCCGAGACGCAGGATGGTCTCGCGAAACTCACGTCGCTCCTGACCGCGGACTCCGTTGCGGGCGAGCCGGTGCGCGATCCCACGCGGTGGGAAGTGGTAAACCGTCTCATCGAGCTCGACGCACCCGGTGCGGATGCATCCCTCGCCGCGCAGGCAAAACGCGACACGACGCCCGACGGGCGGCGGCGTGAATTCACCGCGGGCGCCGCACACAGGAGCGCTGCTGTGAAGCGTGATTACTTCACGCGCTATTTCTCCGATGCATCGCTCAACGAAGAGTGGGCCAGCGGCTCGCTTGGTGCGTTCAACTCGGACAAGCAGACCGACCTCACGCTGCCGTACCTGCGGACGGCGCTCGACTCGCTTCCGTACATCCAGGCGCACCGCCGGATCTTCTTTCTGCAGGGTTGGCTGAGCGCGTTCATTGGCGGGCAGCGGTCGCAGGCCGCGCTCGACATCGTGCGAAAGTACCTGTCGGACAACCCCAACCTGCCGCTCGATCTCCGGCAGAAGGTGCTGCAAACGATCGATGAGCTGGACCGGACCGTGCGAATCCGGGCGCGCTGGGCGGGAACGGCATGAGCGTGCCCGCGTACCCCTATACCCGAGCGGCGATTTGACAACGTCTCCCTCGGTGCTGATACTCACCTCACCCGCTCGCCGGAGCAGAATCATGAAGCGATATCTCTCGCTCGCAGCCGCCGCCATGGTGGCATTCGCACCGCTTGTCGCCCGCGCGCAAGTGGGCGGCCTCATCAACAAGGCCAAACAGGCGGCGCAAGGCCAGAAGTCGCCAACCGACGCCGCGCTCGGCGATCCGTTCGATGCCTCGTCGCTCGACGCCGCGCTCAAGGGCATGCGTGTGTACAAGACGCGCACCAATGATCTGGCCGCGCTCCGGCAGCAGTTCCTGACCGTACAGAACAAGCGCGCCGAGCTGCAGAATCAGAACCAGCGCGCGATCGACGCGTACGAAAGCGATGCGTCGAAGATCAAGAGCTGCATCAGCGAGCAACTCTCGCAGAGCGCCCGGGCGAACGCCGGGGCCATACAGCAAAAGGCGATGTCCCTGGCGACCGACGCCACGAAGATGCAGCAGTACTCGCAGATCGCGCAGCAGGCCGCGGCAGCGGCGCAGAAGGGCGACACCGCTGCAATGGCCAAGGCCAACGCTGACATGATGAAGCTCCTCGGCATGGATCCGCATGCCGACACCGTTGCCGCGCAACGCAAATGCGGTGCTGTTCCCGCGCGCCCCGCTGCCATGGCCGAGATGGATCGCCTCGAAAAGCAGAGTGACACGCTGAGCGTGCGCATTCGCACGGGGGAGTCGACCGCCGACATCGACGCGGCGCGCGCGGCGGGCGTGACGCCGGCAAAATTCGCGCAGATGCGCGAGCGTCTGACGTCGTGGCTGGCCAAGCCGGGGAGCTTCGGCGCGGCGGAGACGGCGGTCCTCAAGCCGCGGAAGGCCGAGATCGAGGATCTGACCAAGACGTCTTGATCGCGGCGCGGTTTTTCCGGCGGGCCGTACTGTGCGGAGCGGCGGCGAGTGCGCAGGTGTGGGCACCCGCCGCCGTTCGAGCTCAAGGGCGGCTCCCGTTGTCCGAGCTCGCCGTTCGCGGCGAGAACGGCCCGCGCACGTTCTGGCGATCGGACTCGGCACCGGCGGTCTGGAGCGAGGCACGGCTCGCCCGCGATGTGCACTGGCGGCGCGTCGCCACCGGCGTCGACCTCGCCGAGCTGACGCTCGCGGGAACGGGGGAGGCGTGGCGTACGAGACTCGTCGTCGTGCGCCTCGATCCATCGCAGGTCTCGCTCAGCCTCGACACCGCGCTGACACGGAAAGGCGAGCCGGCGTGGAAGATCGCTCGCGCTCCACGTGCGGCGGTGTTCGCCGTGAACGCCGGCCAATTCCGGTCGCTCCCATGGGGGCAGGTGATTCTCGACGGCCGCCAGATTCTGCCCCCCGAACACGGCCCGCTGGCGATGACTTTGGCCATTGATTCGGTTGGCGGTGTACACTGGACATTCGACGGTCAGCCGCCCGCCTCGCACGTTGCGTGGGCCTTTCAGTCGTATCCCGTGATTCTTCGTGAACATGCCGTTCCGTCAGCATTGCAGGGAACAAATCGCGGACTCGACGTCGCGCATCGTGATGCGCGGCTTGCGCTCGGCCGCCTCGAGAGCGGCGCGCTGATCGTGGCTCTCACACGCTTCGAAGGGCTGGGCGCGGCGTTCGGTTCCGTGCCGTTTGGACTCACCGTGCCGGAGATGGCCGCCGTGATGGGCTCGCTCGGCGCGACGGACGCTGTGCTCCTGGACGGCGGCATTTCTGCCCAGCTCGTCGCCGGCGACGGAAAGAACCGCGTGACGTATCGCGGGTGGCGCGACGTGCCGCTCGCGCTGATCGCGCGCCCCGTCCGTCGTGCGGGGCAGGCGGGCTTACGAAACCGCTGAGCGCGCGGGTCGCTCTTCTCGTGGTTGGTGCGCTCGCCTGCTCGAACGAGCGGGACTCGCGCGCCGCGGCCGTGCCGGCCACGGCTGCAGAGGAGGAAGAGCGGGCGCTGCCCGAGCGCCCTGTTTCGCGTTTCGACGTGCCGCTTCAATACGATTTCACTCCGCAGCTCGCGCTCGTCGAGCGCGCCATCCCAGTGTCGTTTGGCTCGATGGACAGCCTCAGGCAAATGGGGGACAACGAGCGAAAGCATTACGCGTTCGCCGCGTCGCGTGGCCCCTTCGTGGCGTACGCGCGCGGGCGCGAAGTGTACATGCGTGCCCTGTTCTCGTATCAGGCGCGGGGCTATTACAAGCCGCCCATCGGCCCGACGCTGAGCGCCGGCTGCGGCAACGACAAACAAAGTCCCGGCATCGTGCTCGAGCTCGTCGCGCCGCTCACGCTCACACCCGACTGGCATCTCAAATCGACGGCGCGCATTGCGCAGCTTTCTCCGGCATCGGACAGCGCGGCGGACCGCTGCCGGGTGAGCATCCTGAATCTCGATGTGACCGACCGCGTGCTCGAGGCCGCGCGCTCCGCGATCACGGCCCATTTGTCCGACATCGACAAGAAAGTGTCGGAGATCGATCTCTCGAAGAACGCCTCGGAGTGGTGGGCATCGCTGCAGCGCCCCATCCGGCTCGCGGACGATGTATGGCTGTTGCTGCGTCCGGTACAGTTCCGGCTGGGAAAGATTCGCGGCGAACGTCAGTTGCTCACGGCCGACGTCGGGCTCGACGCGAACCCGGAGATTGTCACCGGCGACCGGCCGAATCTCACGGTGGACTCGCTGCCCCCGCTCGGCTCGGATTCCATTCCGAATGCGGTGCGCGCCACGGTCGACGGCCGGCTCACGTACCACATGATTTCCCGGGTGTTTGACAAGGAGCTCAAGGGTAAAGACGTCGTTCAGAGTGGTCGCACAGTAACGGTGCGCTCCGTCGCGGTGACGTACGACTCCGGAACGCGCATCGCGCTCTCCGTGACTTTTACCGGCGACGCGAAGGGTACGCTCAGGCTGGTTGGCACACCCGCGCTCGACGTGGCGCACGAGTACCTCATGGTCCCGGATCTCGACTACGACCTGAGCACCGATAGCGATCTCATCAACGCCTACACGTGGCTCAAATCCGATGAGCTGCGGCTCCTGATCCGGAACAAGGCACGCGTGCCCCTTGCGCCCATCCTCGAGCGCGGGCGAAGCGTCGTGCTCAAGGGGCTGAACCGAAAGATCAAGAACGTCATCACGCTCACGGGCACCGTGGACTCGGTCAAGGTCGTTGGGCTGTACACGACGCCGCGCGGCCTGGTCGTGCGTGGCGGCATGACGGGGACGGCCGCCGTTTCGATCAAACCGCACCGTTGAGCTGTCGCGGGTGCGAGCGGCGCGTCAACTTTCCGGCGTGTTCGCTCTCCTGCTCCTGGCGCAGGTGTCCGCCGCGCAGCGCGACACGTCCACGTATTCCAGTCCCGCGCTGCGTGCGCTGATCGCGCAGGCGGCGCGCATCAATGCCATCGTCCCCGCGACGCTGGGCGGATATCGCGCCACCGTCGAGAGCGAGATCGCCATGGGCGTTCGCACCGCCGATGGGCGTGAGGTTCCGGTCTCCCTCGAGCAGGTGGCCGCCCAGATCAGCTATCGCAGAACGGGCGAATTTACGCACCACATCATCGGATACCGAACACCGATCATTGGGCTTGGCGCGCTTGCCGGATTCTACGAGCGATCGTGGGTGGTCCCGACGCTGTATGGCAACCGCATCGGGCTCCTGTGGGGCGGGCCGGACAGTGCGCGTGCCGCGCGCGGCGTCGGCGCGCTGCCGGGCGGCGGCGGATTCAAGCGCGATTCCGCCCCCGTGCTGCACGCGGTACACCCGCTCGCCGCGGACCGCGATCAGTTCTACCGGTTCTCCGGCGGCGACACTGTCGAAGTCATCAAGGTCGACAATCGCTCGATTCGCATCGTGCATATCGATGTCCAGCCGCGGGACAGCATTCCTCCACGCTCGCTGGTGTTCGGCGGCGACATCGAGCTCGACGTCGATCGCCGGCACATCGTGCGCATGCGCGGCGCGTTCTATCGCGTCGGCGGAGCGCCCGAGGCGGGACGCCTCGCACGCGTGATGCCGGCTCGCCTCATCGAGCCGCTCCAGCTCTTTTCGTTCGTCGACATCGTGAACAGCGAGGTGAATCAGGACTTCTGGCTTCCGCAGTACCAGCGCTGGGAGCTGCAGATCGCGTGGCCTGTGCTCGGCGACTCACGATACGTGTACCGCATCGTATCGCACGTGCGCGACTTCGTCGTCACCCCGCCCGACACCGCCGGCGCCGGCGCGACGGACCAGCAGGTGGTGCGCTTTCACGGCATCACAACGGCCGGCGGAGATTCGCTCGGGAACTATCACGACTGGAACATGGAAGTCGGCAAGGCAACGTCCGCCGTCGACGCGGACGATTTTCAGCGCGTCGGTCCGGATCGCTGGCGGCCGACCGGACGCCCTCTCGCGACGCTGCAGGGCGACCACGCGAGCGACCTCGTGCACTTCAATCGCATCGAGGGATGGTACACGGGTGTCGGCGGCAATCTCCGGCTGCGCGATGCCGCACCGGGCCTCACGCTTCGCGCGGCGGCGGGCTACGCCTGGAGCGAGAATGCGGTACGCGGGCGCGCGAGCGCGGAGTACCAGCGGGGGCGATGGACGTTCGCCGTGCGCGGCGGACGCTCGCTCGACATCACGAACGACTTTCGCAATCGACTCGACTCCGGCAACACGTTCGCCGCACTCTTCGGCAGCGACCGGTACGACTACGTGGACCGCTACTCCTTCGGCGGATCGGTCACGCGCAATTATTCGCGCCGCCGCGCGTTGCTGCGCGCGGAGCTTGGTCTCGCCGACGACCACGTGGCTGTGAACCACCGCACGGGTGGCGTGTTCGGCAATGAACGCTTTCTGCCCAATCGCGGCATTGACCCGGGGCGCTACGTGCGGAGCGCGGCCACGATCGAGCTGCATCCCGGCGCCCTGGTGTCATCGCAGTGGCCCGGGGTCGGCGTATCGCTTTCCTACCTGCGCGGCGACGGCGACCTGGACTTCCAGCGTACCGAGCTGACAGTGCAAGCGCGTCACATCAGCGGCCTCTGGACGCTCGTTGCGCGGGTGAACGCGGGCGCGCTCTTCGCGTCGACTCCGGCACCGCAGCAGCTCTTCGAGATCGGCGGTGAGCACGGAGTGCCCGGGTACGGTTACAAGCAATTCGCGGGCGATCGCGCGGTCGTGTCCGCCGGCTCCATTGCGTACCACATCAACCTCTGGCGCACGCCTCACGTTCTGCTGGAGCGGAAGCCGTGGCGTCCCGGTCTGGTCCTGCCCGGTGTCGCGCCCGTCATCACCGTGCACGCGAGCACGGGATGGACGGATGCGTCGAGCCCGGCCGCCGCTGCCGCAATCGCTCGCCTCGGTCCGCGCATGCCCTTTGATCCGAAAGCGATTGATCCGTTTGCCCCGGCGTCGACGATCACGGGCAATCCTCGCACGTCCGTGGGCGCATCACTGTTGTTTTTCAACGGCACCATCGGGATCAGCACCGCCCGCGCGGTCGATCACCGGGCGCCGTGGCGGCTCCGAATCGGATTCGGAGAGGTATACTGAGCGACGGCCGCTCCGGTCCCGATGCCCATTCGACGCGCCAAACGATTCTCCCGTGTCTCCGCGGGAATTGCTGTTGCAGCCGGTGTCGTGGCGCTCACTGGCTGGGCCACCGGCATGCCGCTTCTGAAGGATGGTCTCATCGGCGGCGGCCAGATGAAACCGTGGTCGGCGGTTTGCTTCATCCTTCTGGGGATCGCCCTCTTTCTCCTCGTAGACGAAGACATGTCCAGCGACGAGCTCGGCTCGTCGCAACATCGAGTGGCCCGCATTCTTGCGGCGTTCGTCGTGGTCGTCGCCTCCATGATGTTCGTGGAATATGTGGCGGAGCTGGATTTCGGCATCGACCGCCTGCTCTTTGGCAACACCGTCGCGGCGGATGCGTCGGCGAATGGTGGCCGGATGTCCGGCGCGAGCGCCGTGTGCTTCGTCTTTTATGGCTTCGCGCTCACGCTCACGGACGTGCGAATGGGGCGCACGCATCCGAGCTCCGTCTTTGCGTTTTTCGCGGGGCTCATCGGCCTCATCGCGGTCGAAGGCTATCTGTATGGGGCGCAAGCCCTCTACAGCTTCGGCATGTACGCCGCGATGCCGTTCAACACCGCCGCGGTCCTCGTCCTGCTCGCGGGCGGCTTGCTCGCCGCGCGCCCGCACCACGGATTCATGCAGACGGTAACGAGCTCGGCGTCCGGAGGTCTGATGGCACGCCGGATTCTCCCGTTCACGATCATCCTGCCCATTCTCGCCGGATGGCTGAGGCTCAAGGGGGAGCACGCCGGGCTCTACACCACCGAGCTCGGCACCGCGCTCTTTGCTGCGACGAACGTCACGCTGATTGGCTTCATCGTGTGGCTCACGGCGTACCGCGTGAACGCGCTCGACGTTCAGCGTGCGGAAGCGCTGGATGCCCTCGGCCGCGGGCACGCACAGCTCGCCGCGGTCATCGAATCCATGCAGGACGGTGTCGCCGTGTGCGACATGAACGGGAAGTTCTTTCTCGTGAACGAAGCCCAGGCGCGCATCAACGGCTTTCCCGACACCGATGCGATGAAGCGCGACATCGCGTACTTCGCGAGCGTGTACGAGCTGCGGAGGCCGGACGGATCGCTGGTGCCCGTGTTCGAGTGGCCCGTGAACCGCGTACTTCGCGGCGAGTCCATCTCCGACTGGGAGCTCCGCGGCAGGCGGCTCGACACGGGACGCGAATGGTGGTTCAGCTTCAGCGGCACCCCCATCCGCAACAAGGAACAGCAGCAGGTCCTCGGCGTGGTCATCACACGCGACATCACGACACGTAAGGAAGCCGAGGATTCGGTCAAAACGCTGAACGCGGAATTGGAGCGGCGCGTGGAAGAGCGCACGCACGACCTGCAGACGGTGAACAACGAGCTCGAGGCGTTCAGTTACTCCGTGTCGCATGACCTCCGGGCGCCGCTCCGCGCGATTCACGGGTTTGCCGGCATCCTGCTCGAGGACTATCTCCCAACACTGGACCCCGAGGCGCAAAAGTATCTGCTGGCGCTCCGTGACAACGCGTCGCGGATGGACGATCTGATCAACGACCTGCTCGATTTCTCGCGCACCGGACGGGTGGATCTCACGTTCACCACCGTCGACATGAATTCCGTCGTGCGTGACGTGCTCAACGAGCTGCAGCAGGACAAGCCGCTCGCCGCGGAAATCGATGTCGCCAATCTGCCGCGCGCGCGCGGCGACCGCCCTCTCGTTCGCCAGGTCTGGCTTAACCTGCTGAGCAACGCGATCAAGTATTCGCGCACGCAGCCGCACCCGCGCATCGAGGTGGGCGCCCAAGTCGGTCGCGACGGTGCCGACACCGTCTACTATGTGCGGGACAACGGCGTCGGCTTCGACATGCGGCACGCGGACAAACTGTTCGGCGTGTTTCAGCGCCTGCACGGACGCGACTTCGAAGGCACCGGCGTGGGCCTCGCGATCGTCCAGCGCGTTGTGCAGCGCCACGGAGGCCGCGTGTGGGCTGAGAGCTCACCGGACATGGGCGCGACGTTCTATTTCACGCTGCCGGGACGGCTCGCGCGTTCGCGCACGCCGGTGAGCGTTTAGCTCTTCGCTGTCCCGAGTCTTTCGGGCGAGAAGAGCGCCGGCAACAGTGGCGCCGGCTTGTTTCGCGCAAGGAGTGCGATGCTTTCGCCGAGCGCACTGGCGAATTTGAACCCGTGTCCCGAGCACGCGCTGGCCACGATGATGCGGGGTGACCGCGCGAGCGGACCAATCACGAAATGATGGTCGGGTGATGTCGTGTAGTAGCACGGCGCGCTGCGGACGACGGGGCCCGCGCCACCCGGTATGAAGCGCTCCACGAGCGTGCCGACGCGCTCACGCTCCGCGGCAGTCACATGTGCGTCGTGGAGGTTCGGATCGGCGGCTGCGCCGGCGTGATGCAGCCCCGCCTTGAGCCCGCCGCCCACGTCGGGGAGCGTGTAGAGAATCGGTCCGTCGTCGTGTGCAATCATCGAGACCGGGCACGCCGGCGCCTGTGCGATGCTCGTGCGGGGGTGAAACCAGTGCACCACTTCGCGCGTGACGCGAAAGGCGGAGTCCATTCCGAGCAGCTTCGGCAACCACGCGCCCGCTGCGACGACGATACGCTCGGCGCGGTACAGCCCGGTCGCGACGGTCACCGTCACTGAGTTGGGACCGACGCCCACGTCCGTGACTTCCACGTCTGAGAGGATTTCCGCGCCGTGCTTCTTGGCGACTTCCAGATGCGAGGCGATGCATCGCTCGGGGAACAGCACTCCGGCCGTCGGCTCGAACAACGTCACCGTGTCCGGAGGAGGGCGAAACGCCGGGAAGCGACTGGGGACGTCGCGCGCGTCGAGCACCTGATGCGGAATGTCATGTTGCCGCGCGCTCGCGAGGGCGCCGCTGACGAGCTCGCCGTGTTCGGGGCCGATGGTGAGCGCACCGGTGCGAATGAAGAGGGTTCGCCTGGTCTCCTGTTCGAGCTCGTGCCACAGCTCGAGCGCCCTCAGCGCGAGCGGGACGTACTCCGGCGCTTCGTAGTAGGCCTGGCGATAAATGCGCGTCTCGCCGTGCGACGACCCCCGGTCATGCGGCGGCGCAAACCGGTCGATGCCAAGCACACGCTGCCCCGCCCGTGCGAGGTGCGCGAGTGTGGCGGAGCCGGTAGCGCCGAGTCCGACGACGATCGAGTCGAAGCGCATGATGCTGTAAGTTATGCCGCATGCTCATTCTCTCGGAGTCCGACATCCGCGCACGCCTGAACATGCGCGACCTGATTCCCGCCATGGCGCGTGCGCTGGAAGCGCTCTCGGCGGGGAAAGTCGTTCAGCCCGTGCGTTCAGTCATTCAGGTCAAGGACGCGAACGGCTACATGTTCAGCATGCCGGCGTACGCCGGCGGCAGGCTCGGCGCCAAGCTCGTCACGTATTATCCGTCGAACAGGGATATCGAGACGCACCACGCGATGATCGTGCTGTTCGCGGGCGACACCGGTGTCCCGACCGCGGTGCTCGACGGGCGACTCATTACCGAGATGCGGACGGGCGCAGTCTCGGCGGCAGCGACCGACGTGCTCGCGCGCAAGAATGTGTCGGTGCTTGCGATTCTCGGCGCGGGCGCGCAGGCGCGGAGCCACCTCCAAGCGCTCAGGCTCGTGCGGGCGTTCACGGACGTGCGCGTGTACAGCCCTCGTGGCGGCCCGGAATTCGCGGCGGCGCATGGTGTCGTAAACGCGCCGTCAGCCGAGTCTGCCGTTCAGGGTGCGGATGTAATTGTGGTGGCGACGAGCGCGACGGAACCCGCGCTGCGGGGCGCATGGGTCAGGCCGGGGGCGCACATCTGTGCGGTGGGCGCGACGCGTCCGGAGTGGCGCGAGATGGACGACGATCTGATGCTGCGCGCAAAACTGTTCGTGGAATCGCGCGATGCGGCGAACGCCGAATCAGGCGACGTGCGCGCCGCGCGCGCGATTCACGCCGAGATCGGCGAGGTGTTCGCGGGATCGGCGCGCGGGCGGGAATCCGACGAAGAGATCACGCTGTTCAAGTCCGTCGGCATGTCGGTCGAGGACATCGCCGCGGCGGCGCTGGTGGTTCCCTAGGTTCGGAGTCCATCACGGCTTCGCCGGCTAACGCAACAAGAACAGCGTTGCCAGGCTTAGGAACAGCCCCATGCTCGCCACATCGGTCGCGGTGGTGAGGAAGATGCTCGACGCCGTCGCCGGATCGGCACCCACCCGCTTGAGCGTAAGCGGAATCAGCGCACCCGCCACGCCGCTCACGATGCAGCTGCACGTCATGGCCACGGCGACGATCGCCGCGAGGCCGAGCGCGGCGGGATTGTGCTGCGAGCGCGCCACGATGAACATCCCCAGGCCCGCCGTGATCCCGACGAGCGCGCCGTTGAGAAACCCAAGCAGCGCTTCTTTCGCCACGAGCGCGCGCGCACTCCCCGGCGTGAATTCGCCCAACGTGAGCCCGCGCAGCGTCACGGCAAGCGCCTGGCATCCTGTGTTCCCTGATTGACCGGCAAGCACCGGCAGAAACACCGCGAGAATCACCATGCGGTCGAGCGTATGCTGAAACAGTCCCACGACGGTCGCCGCGAGAAATGCCGTAAAGAGATTCAGCTGCAGCCACGGGTGCCGGAACTTGAGACTCCGCGGCCACGATGTCGCCAGGCGCTCCTCCTTGTCGACACCGACCATGCGCCCCGGTTGCGCGCTGATCTCGAACGCCTGCTCCTCGAACATGGCCTGGCCGCGCACGAGCCCGATCAGTTTGCCGTGCTCATCGCACACGGGATACACGGGAAAATGCTTGTGCACCACCGCGCGCATCGCGTCGGGGAGCGGCGTCTCGGGGCGGAGAAAGAACACATCGCGAAGCATGACGTCGGCGAGCCGCGCCGATTTCTCCGAGAACAGGAGATCGCGCATGGTCACCACGCCCACGAGCCGCCCGTCATCGTCGGTCACGAAGATGTACGTGACGAGAATCTTCTTGACGAGCTCGCGGACACGGTCCGTAACCTCGGCCACGGTCTGATTCGGACGGAATACCGCCGTTGGCGGCTCGAGCAACCGGCCGATCGAATCCTCGGGAAACTGCAGGTTGAACGACCACTGCCGCGCCACCGTGGCCGGCCCCTTTGCGAGCAGTTGAGCGCGGCGTTCGTCGCTCAGCTCCGGAATGATGTCGCCGACAACCGCCGGATTGAGGTGTTGCAGCACCTCGAAGGCGAGCGTCGCGTCCACCTCTTCGAGCTGCTGCGCGGCCTCCGCCGAGCCCATGCGCGAGATGTCGATCGCAATCTGCGTCGCGCTCCTCCGCGGCAGCACAACGTCCGGTCTCTCGTTCGCATCATCCACGTGCGATCTCCGAAGCGTTCGGGATGCTCCGAAGATGTGGAGCGCGCACACAAAGTCCAACTGTGTGCGCGCCGCTTCCTGCGATTCCCTACCTCGCGTTGGCGACCTTGCCCGAGTCAGGGCACCCGGTACCCCTTGGCTGGGCCGAGTCACGCACCACTCTCACCGTGACCGGTCCCAGCCGTTTGATCGTGGTGTCGGCCGCGCGCGGCGTGGCACATGAGCTGTCCGCCGCCGGCGATTCCTGGTGCGCTCGCATCCGCCCGTGCACGCCCCTGATCATCCGGCGCCCTGTATCGGTCCCGTGCGCGAATACCATCGCGCCCGCGAGCGCGCCGAACACGACAAACACCGCCGTGCCACCCATACGCTCCGACATGCTATTTCCTGACGAGGAGAAACCCGATCGAGCCCGGGCCACACTTGATTTCGCCCTTGAGCGTGCCGGCCACGAGCACACCCGACGATTCACACGTCGTGCCCATGAGCTCCTGGGTCCACGTCACAGTATTGCCGTCGACCTTGAACGACGCGAGCGACGATGTGGGCAGATTCATGTCGGAAGTGATGTCCATCGTCGCCTTCCACGCTGTGTCGCGCGCAATGACGAGCTTGAGCGTGTTTTCACCAGCGTGATCGGAGAAGTATTTCCCTTCCCACGTGCCGACGAACTTTTTCTTCACGCTGTCCGGAACGGCTGCTGAACGTTGCGCCTGCGCAGCCGTAGCAGCCGTGAGCAGTAGCGCGAATGCGAGTGCGAGTTTTTTCATGGTTGTCGTTGTCGGTTAGTAGCGTTCGAGTCTGGTTCCTTCGGCGCTGTGAACACTGAGATAAATCGTTCCATTCGATCCGAATCCTTCGAGCGCGCGGCCCGCGGGAAGCCGCACACGCTCGACGATCTGCCCCGCACGATTGATCACGTCGTACAGCAGGCCACCGGCCGATTGGGTGGACGTGGACGGCAGCACCCAGATGTTGCCGCGCCCATCCACTTTCATCGTTCCAGATCTCAGCACCGGGGGCATGTAATCAGGGAGGTCCTTTGGCGACACGACTTCGGGTACGCCGGCCTTGGGCGGCGCCTCCATTTTCGGCGGCGGCCCGCCGTCGCTCGTCGTGACCGGCATGATCGTCATGCTGTGCCCGCTTGGCGCACCGGTCGCGTCGTGGCCCGGTACTGACGCGAGCGGATTCACGATCGCGCCGCCGTTTGCCTGCCGGTCGAGCTGCGCTTTGGTTGAGTCGACAATCGCGGCCTTTTCCTCATCCGTTAGTCGCTTCCAGTCGAACGGCATCTTGCCGGACGACGTGCGCGAGCCATCCGGCGCAATCCAGTCCACGTGGTAGTCGAGGCCGCGCAGAATCGCGATCGTGCCGTCCGGCAGCACTGCCCAGTCATCGAGCGTCGCGAGCGGATTGATGACCGGGCTGAGTGAAATGCCGCCGCCCGGGAGCTGCGTGGAACTGATGCGCATAGATC
>DASRAP010000408.1:0-2113 GCA_035638155.1 Gemmatimonadaceae bacterium
CCAGTGACATCCTCCCCCCGGAATCGCATCAGGCCATCGATGTACCGCGCACGGTGCATCGCGAGCGTGATGCTGACCGGCGGCACATACGAGATCGCAACGCCGCGGCGCTTGAGCACGATGTGAATCAATGCGCGACCGGTGCGCCCATTCCCATCTGCGAACGGATGGATGGTCTCGAACTGCGCGTGTACGAGCGCCGCCTGCACGATCGGCGGCAGCGTGTCGGTGTTGACCGCTACACAAAGGTCCTCGAGAAGAGCGCGCACGTGCGACGGTGGCGGTGGCACGAAGTCCGCTCCGCATGGGTTGTAGTCGTTGCCGCCAATCCAGTTCTGGTCGGCTCGCACGACCCCGCCGGTACGCGGATTTGCCGAGGCCGCCATCAGCCGCCGATGAATGTCCAGGACGTGCGCGACCGTGAACTGCCGGGCCCCCGCGCCCCGCCGCACCGCGATGTTCATTGCAGCGATGTTCGCAAGAATCTCGCGCGACGCCGGCCCCGCGGCGTCGCCCGTCGCGATACGGGCTTCCGCGCGCGCGAGCTCGCGGACACCGACTTGCATTCCTTCGATCTTCGAGGACGCAATGGATTCGGACCGCAACAAGAGATGCGCGAGCGGCACGAGCGCGGGATGCGAGACGGCGTTGAGGTTGCGAATCGCGTGTTCCGCGTCCGAGACGAGCCCAGCCGTCTCCGCTTCGAGGTCGGCGCGCAGCGTCCGAAGGGGATCCGGAATGAACGCCTCGTAACGGCACGCCCGCCGGTATTTCGGCGGCGCGTACAGCGTCGGGTCGTGGGGCCATACCAGGGAGACGCGCCGTCCGGGCATCCTGAACCTTGAAGATCCGTTAGTTCACTTTAGCGCATATAGTGAACTAGCGCAATTCCAAGGTCTACTCAGGTTGTTGCTTGTCGTTTCCGTTTCATTCGTGGCGGTCTCGGTGCCAAAAAAACACCTGGCCCGGTGATCACGCTGTCGACCCCACTGTCAGACCCCCAGCGTAGCGTTCGATGGAACTCAGACTAGGCTTCATGACATGAGCGCCACCACCCGCACGCTCTCCAAATCCGATTTCAAGCTCGCGCGCACCTGCGACGCGAAGCTGTACTTCCGCGAAAACGGTTATCCCGACAACCGCGACGGGAATCCATATCTCGCGCTCCTCGCCGACGGCGGCTACATGGTGGAGGCGCTCGCGAAGGCGCGGCTGGGCGAGGGAATCCAGCTCGACTACGGCCGTGACGTGGCCGCGGATTTCACGCGCACCATGGAGTACCTCACGCAGGACAAGGTGCGCCTCTTCGAAGCGACGCTGCTCGTTGGCCGGCGGCAGGCGCGCGTGGACGTGATCGAGAAGGACGGCAACAACATCCGGCTGCTCGAGATCAAGTCAAAGTCATTCGATGGCGCTGAACACCAGGCGCGTCTCAAGGACGGCACGAAGGGAGCGCTTCGCGGGAAGCGCGCGCCGTATCCGGTGTCCGGAGACTGGGCCGAGAAGATCGAGGACGTCGCGTTTCAAACTGTGCTACTCGAGAAAGTGATGCCGGGCGCGAAGATCACGCCGTACCTCGTGCTCGTCGATAAGAGCAAGGTCGCCGAGATCGACAACATCCCCATACTGTTCGAGCTCGTGAAGCAGCAGGCCGCGGACGGCACCGTGCGCGTGCAGACCGCGCGCTACATCGGGGACTCTGCGGTGCTCGGCTCGCTCGACCTCGTCACCATCGTCGATGTGTCGGAAGAAGTGGCGCAGCTCAAGGGCGATGTCGATGACGCCGCCGCACGATTCGAGTCATTGCTCGATGCGCCGCTCTCCACTTTCTGGCCACATATTCAACTCGGCGCGAAGTGTAGTAAGTGCGAGTATCGCGGCGCCGACGACGCGGACAGGAATGGATTTGCCGACTGCTGGGGCGCGCTCGCACAGGCGTCGCCGCACATGCTCGATCTCTATTCGATCGGCACGGCGAAGGGACCGGACAGAAAGAGCGATCTCGCGGACTGGATGGTGTCGCAAAAGAAGGCGTCGCTGCTCGACATTCCGGAGGCCGGACTCACCAAAGCAGACGGGACGATCGGCGCGAACGCGGAGCGCCAGCGACGGC
>DASRAP010000409.1:0-8995 GCA_035638155.1 Gemmatimonadaceae bacterium
TTTTGCCGGGATCCTCGCGGCGCGCCGCGACCTGCTCACGGTCGCATCCGACAAGTATTATCGCCGCGTTGCGTACGTGCCCGATGTGCACGGCACGGACGCCGATGACCGGGCCGTGGTGACGCGCGTCGGCGACCAGTACGTCGACGTCCGACTCGAGACACGCGACGGCGCCGCGTATTTCTCGCGACGCTTTGACGCGGCGGACACGCCGGAGCTGCGCGTGTATCTGCACGGCGGCAACGACACCGCCATCGTCCGCGGCGCGGTCGTGAAGAGCATCCTCGTTCGGGTGATCGGCGGCAACGGGCGTGACACGCTGGTCGACTCGTCTGTCGTCGGGCGCGATCGCACGCCGACGCTGTTCTACGACGGGCGCGACGGGCGCCCGGCTACGTACGGCCCCGACACGTCGTTCCGTCGCGTACCGTGGATCGACGCGGATGGACGCATCATTCCGCCGCCCCCCGATCGCGGGACGCGAACGTTTCCGCATCTCAGCGTGCGGTTCGACCGCAACCTCGGCGTTGTTCCGACGTTCACGCTCGACCGGTATCTGTACGGGTTCGATCGCTTTCCCTACGCGCGTCACGTGGGGCTCGACATCGATTACGCGAGTGCGATCGGCGGAATACGGATTGGCGTGACGTCCGACAAGCGATTCGAACATTCTCCGTGGCATCTCGCGCATCGGCTTCGGTACTCCGGCCTGGAGCAGCTCTATTATCCGCGCGCGCGCACCGACAGCACGGCGGTCCTCGATACAGGGTTCACGCGCGTTCCGCAGCGACAGATGCTCTATTCGCCCACGGTCGGGTATTCTCTCGGCACAACGGGTGACATTTCCCTTGGCCCATTCGTGCAGTTCTCGCAGTCGAGCCTTGATTCTGACACGGCAGCGCAGCCCTATGGTCTGGGTTTTTTCCGGCAGGCGGGGATGAGGCTCACCGTGCACCATGAAGCGCGTGACGATTTCCTGAAACCTTCATGGCGGACCATCCTCGACGTCAGTGTCGCGATCACCCCCGCCATGCTCGACGTGCGCTCCAGGTACGAGGAACTGGGCTTTGCGGGCGGTGTGTATCTGATACTGCCCCTGCCAACGAGGCCGATGCTTGCGCTGCGCGGCGGCGGCAAGAAACTGTTCGGCGACTTTCCATTCCTGCAGTCCGCATTCGTCGGCGGCTCCACCGTGCGATGGTACGACACCCAGCGTTTCGCAGGCGACGCATTTCTCTATGGTTCGAGCGAGCTCCGGGTGCGGGTGACGCGCTTCGATTTCTTCGTGCCGGTCGAAGCGGGCGTGGTCGGTCTCGTTGACGCAGACCGGGTGTATATGGGAAAATCATTCAGCCGGTGGCACACCGCGTTTGGCGCGGGGCTTTGGGTGAGCCTCATGCATAACCCGACGACGTTCGACGTGGCGCTTGTCGACGGCCGTCTGCGTGCGGGCACGTTGATCAACACGGGACTTCTCTTCCAATGACACGTCGGGCGCTGCGTTTCATCTGGGTGGTACTCCTGCTCGCCGGTGGGACCCTTACGGTCTGCCTCCAGGGCTGTTCCCTCATCCCGCCGCGCGTTCAATCCACGCCTCCACCCGCGACTGCGCCGGCCGAAGCGGTCAAGATCGCAGGTGCATCGGTCCTGCTCGGTGTCGGAGACATCGCCAGCTGCGGGTCGAGGCTCGCCGAAGCGACGGCGAAGATCGCGGACAGCATCCTCAAGGCCGACAGCATCGCCAAGGTCGACGACGCCGTCTTCACGCTGGGCGACAACGCGTACGGGTCCGGCACGGAGCAGCAGTTCGCGGAATGCTTCACGGCGTCGTGGGGAAATCCCAACCGCCGCATGATGAAGAAGATGCATCCCTCGCCCGGGAATCATGAGTATCTCACGGACGTCGCGAACCCGTACTACAAGTATTTCGGCGCGGCAGCCGGTGAAAAAGGGCGCGGCTACTACAGCTACGATGTTGGCCAGTGGCACATCGTGGTTCTCAACAGCGAGCTCATCGTCGACGTCGCGTTTGCCTCGACCGAGCAAAAGCTTCAGATGGAGTGGCTGGCGAAGGATCTCGTCGATCACAAGAAAGACTGCACGATCGCGTATTGGCATCATCCGCGGTTCAGCTCGGGGTGGCACGGCAGCGATTGGCACATGATCCCGCTCTGGCAGGTGCTGTACGACAACAACGTCGACGTCGTGCTCACGGGCCATGATCATCACTACGAGCGCTTTCTGCCCATGACGGCGCAGGGCGTGCTCGACACGCTGCGCGGAATTCCGTCGTATGTCGTGGGTACCGGGGGTGAGGATCTGCGTGGTCTCGGCACCATTCAGCCGAACAGCGTCACGCGCATTCAGGGGCACGCGGGGATTCTCCTGCTCACGCTCGGCGCGAAGGAATACCGTTCCGCCTTCGTCGACTCCGACGGACGGGTCTGGGACGAGACCGGCGGAAAGTGTCACTGACGTCGCGCGCGTTCCTTTCGGCCGCCGCCGGGCTCACGTTCGCCGCAGGTATTATCTCCGCACGCAGGGGACCGCACGAGACAAGCATGGCTGACGTCCGGGCCGCGCGCGTGCAGACGAGCTTTCTCGCGCGTCTTGATTCGCTGTATGACGCCTCCGTTTCACTCGAGAAAGCCGCCGCCGCGCTTCCGGGTGATTCTGCCCGTGTCACGGCGACGCGTGTGGCATTCAATCGTGCGCGCGTACAATACAAGCGGCTCGAGTACCTCCTCGAGTATACCGCGCCCATCTCCGCGATGGAGCTCAACGGGGCTGCCGTCCCGCAGGTGAACCTGGATGAAGGCCGGGAATCGATCTTTCCACCGACCGGCTTTCAGGTCGTGGAAGGGTTGCTCTATCCCACGCTGCCCTCAGCCAAGGTCGGGGCCCTCCGCACGGAAATCCAGAACCTGCGCGAGCGCGTGGATCGTGCGCGTGACGCCGTTCGTGAGAACGAGGGCACCGATGCGAAAGTGTTCGACGCACTGCGGATCGAGATCGCGCGCATCTGTACGCTCGGCATCGTCGGATTTGATTCGCCCGTGCGCAGAGCGTCGATGTCGGAGGCCCGTGCGGCCATCGATGGTGTGCGCGAAGCGCTGACGTTCTATCAGATCGACCTTCGCAAGGTGGCGCCGGCAATGGCCGACTCCCTCGCACGTGTGCTTCGAGCCGCGGATGCGAATCTGAGCGAGGGAACGTTCGATTCGTTCGATCGCCTGCGTTTCATTGCGCTGTACGCCAATCCGCTTGCCCGTGCGATCGCCGCCGTGCGCGATGCGCTGAAGATTCCCGTGCCTCTGGAAGAGCGATTCTGGCGGGCGTCCGCGGCGACACTCTTTCAGCGCGATGCGTTCGACGTCGACGCCGTTCGTCCGCTGTGGGCGCCGCGGCCGACGCCCCCGCGCGTGGCGCTCGGCCGCCAGCTCTTCTTTGATCCCATTCTCACGGGCGGCGGCCGCACGTGTGCCACGTGCCACGATCCGAAGCACGCGTTCACCGACGGCCTGGCCACGAGCACACGGCTGACGCCGGGCACACGCTTGCGGAATACCCCGACGCTCATCAACGCCGGCTTGCAGACATCGCAGTTCAGCGACATGCGCGCCCCGTTCCTCGAGGATCAGGTCGCGATCGTCGTGCATAGCCAGGCGGAGATGGGCTCGTCCCTCGAGGCGATCGTGGGTCGCGTCAAGGCGAATCCTGATTACGTGAAGCAATTCCAGGCTGCGTTTGCCGGCCTCCCCGACGCCGAGATCACGACGCGGTCCATACGGATGGCCCTGGCCGCGTATGTGCGTTCGTTGATCGCCCTCGATTCACGCGCGGACCGGGCGATGAACGGCAACCTTGCGGCGCTCACGGCCGAGGAGCGCCGCGGCTTCAACCTGTTCACCGGAAAGGCGGCGTGCGCGACGTGCCACTTCATTCCGCTCACCAACGGCGCGATGCCGCCCGTGTACATGGAAACCGAGCAGGAAGTGATCGGGGTACCGGCCGCGCCGGTGTGGCAGCAGGCCCATGTGGATGACGACAGCGGCCGCGCCGGCGTGACGCACGCATCGCTGCACCGGTTTGCGTTCAAACCGCCGACGCTCAGAAACGTCGCGCTCACGGCGCCCTACATGCACAACGGAGTCTACCGCACGCTCGAGGAAGTGGTGCGTTTCTACAACGGCGGCGGCGGCGCCGGCATCGGAATCAATCTTCCCAACCAGACGCTCGGAGCCGACGGGCTCCGCCTTACCGATGCCGAGCAGCGCGCGCTGATCATGTTCATGCGCGCGCTGACCGATACAGTGCCGTCGAAATGACGCGGCTCATCTGTCCGCCAGATTACAGAACGCATCGCGCTCGGTGTCATTTGCGCTGATTACCATCGAGCCGCGGGCGCTCACTTGATGATGCGTCCTGTCCCCAGCGTGTCAGGCCGGTTTCACCGACCTGACAACGGTTGAACGCTGGTGCTAGAAGGGGAAGCCGAGCCTGAGATAGAACCTGTTCACGTCGCCGTGCGCGTACGTCGCCGTGGCGACGCGGGACACGGTTGTGAACGACAGTCCGCCGCCGAACGACTTGTGCAGAGAGCCGTCTGACACGCCGTCCATCCACACACGACCGGCGTCGGCGAGCCCGATCAGCCCCAGGCGGCCCTTGGTGAGCAGCGTCATCCGGAAGAGCGGAATGCGCAGCTCCGCGGCCCCGCTGAGCGCGGCGTCACCCGTGTAGCGGCCGAACGGGAAGCCGCGCATGGTGTGGCGCCCGCCGATGATGGCGGCCTCATGGATCGGGAACGGACCCCACGCCCGCTGGCCGACCACCTGCAACGCGAGCGTCGGCTGACCGATGGGGATGTACGTCTGGACCGTACCCTCGGCACGGCCGAACGCGCCTGTGGCGTCGAGCGCGTGCCCGTACTCGGTCGCGGTAAAGTTCGCGTGCAGGCCCCTGTGCAGCAGCACGGGATCATCCACGCGCATGTAGTCGAACTGTGCACGCGCGCCGACGGCCGAAAACGGGTCACGCTCCTTCGAGTCGGCCGGAAGCGGAACGGTACCTGGAACGTCAGGCTTCACGTACCGGAACGTCGGACCGAACGTGAATGTCGCGTTCGAGCCGAGCTGCCACTGGCTCGCGATGTTCGCGAGCACTTCGTCGCGCTGGATGCGGACGAAACTATCAGCGACGGTGGGCGACGCATTGCCATACCCAAAGAAGTGCTGGATGTCGTATTGCGCGCCGCGCAGCTCGACGATCGTAGAGCGGTTCGAGTTGGGCGCGAACCACTGCGCGCCAAGTTCGAGTCCCCAGCCTGGCGTCGGCGCCAGCGGCGCATACGTGAGCTTTGCGCTGAGATGCGACGCATACGGATCCCGGCGGAATCCATAGCGCGTGTTCGAGAGGCCCACGCCCAGGATCACACTCGATCCCTGGTGGTAATCGACGCTCGGGTGGAAGGACGTCTTTGCGCCCCAGTCGTGCGGAAGATTGGGACCATTTGGCTTGACGACCTCAAACGCGTCGGTGCGCTGGTCTTCGAAGCGCCCGGGCCGCTCCTCCTGCACCTTGCGGTGTTCGCGCTTCGTGCTGTCTTCGCGGGACTCGAGCGTACCCGGCTGCACCGTCGCGTACGACCGTTCGTCGACGTCAGTATCGTGTCCCTTGACGATACGGTTGTGACCGTGCGCATCGTAGAAGTACGTGCGCCCGCCCGATGAGGAGTCCGCAAGCACGTCGTCGCCCGCGCCGCCGATCACACGGACCAGAATGCTGTTCGCCGCCTTGCCACGTACGACGGCGCGATCGTCGCCCTCTTCGAGGAAGACGCGGATCTCCTTCGTTTCACTGCGGCGGAACGTACGGTCGAAGACCACGGACCCCGCGCCGTCACCGCTCGGCGCAATGCGCACGCGGACGTCACCATTCGGCAGGCGATCGATGTCCGCCTGATCATCGTCGTCCGCCGCGAACACGTTCGCGTAGGAATTCACGAGCGCGAAATAGTCGGCGGCAAGCGCGGGCAGCGAGTTGCGTCGCGCACGAATGCCGTCGCGAATGAGCTTCGTATCTTCGAGCGACCGGTACGACGCCGGCTGTGCACGCAGCGCCGAGTCAATGACCGCATCCGACAGATTCGCGCGCAATTCCGCAACGACGTTGTCCCAGTCCTGCTTGCTGAGCCCGACGAGTCGCGTGCGATCGAATTCGTGCGTCATTGCCGTCACGCTCTTGACATTGTCACCGGTGCGGTCGTAGGAACCGAGCCGGGGAAACGCCATGCGTACGCCGCGCATCATGAGGCCGTCGGAGCGCAGAAATGCCCAGTCACGATCGCGCGCGATGGGCTTGCACGTCTGCACGTGGCCCTCGTCATAGCACGCCCAATCCCAGTTGTCCGCGCCGCGATCGAAGTCACCGACGACCGCATCGAAGAGACGTGCCTTGAGCCATGCGCGCGCATCGAGCCGCGTGGCGAGGCTCTTATCGAGTGCCTGCACCATGTGGTCGCTATCGCGGATCTTCTTCGCGCCCGCGAACACTTCACCGTCGGAATCCTCGGGCTTGAGCTCGACATAGCCGAGCTTGCCCCCGAAGTCCTTGCGGTATTCACCGAGTTTCGGATCGTTGGGCATCACGACGAGCTGCGGGGGTGCGTGCAGAATGCCCGCCGCGCGCTGCAACACGTCCGCGATGAGCGCGCCAGCGGGATGCGTCGCGCTTTGCTGGTCAATCACCACTCCGCCGACCGGAGTGTCCTGGAGGTCTTTCCGGAAGTTTGCCGGAATTCGCTTCACGACCGTGCGGAAGACGTAATGCCGGCCGTCGGCGCCGTGAAAATGCAGGGTCAGACTCTGATTTCCGCCCTGCTTGAACGGCGTCAGGCCGTGGCCGAAATGCGCCAGATCAAGGACCGGCGCTTCGACGGGCGTGGTCCAAACGTCGCGCCACGTGCTGCCGAAGAAGAATCTCCACGTCGGGCCCGCCGCGTACGACTTGCCGGCCACGATGTGGGCCGTCGTGTCGATTCCCGCGGAACTCCCGTTGTCATGCGATTGGGCGCGCGCACCCGCTGCCGCGCAGAACACTGTGACGACCAGCGATGCTGAGACGATGGCTTTCATGGGCCCCGGCCTCCTCGTTCCCTCCTTGTACCCCCTTCTATGGGCGAGTGCCGCGGTGGAACTTTTGTTCCAATGCTCGTGCATGTGGTCGACGGTACCTACGAGTTATTTCGCCATTTCTACGGGGCGCGCCGCTTCAATGAGGGCGCGGACCAGCCGTGGGCTGCCGTGCTGGGCGTCCTCGGCACCGTGCTGCAAATGATCGAGAGCGGGGCGACGCACATCGGGGTTGCCACCGATCATGTCATCGAGTCATTTCGGAACGACCTTTGGCCCGGATACAAGACGGGCGAAGGCATCGATCCCGCGCTCTGGGGCCAGTTCCACCCGTTGGAAGAAGCGCTGGCGTCGATGGGCGTCGCGGTGTGGCCAATGGTGGAGCTCGAAGCGGACGACGCGCTCGCGTCAGCCGCGTTTCTCGCCGCCCAGAATCCGCGCGTCGAGCGCGTCTCGATCTGGACACCGGACAAGGATCTCGCGCAGAGTGTCGTGGGTGACCGCGTCGTACAGGTGGACAGGAAGAGCGGGCAAATTCGCAACGCAGAGGCGGTGCGCGCGAAGTTCGGCGTCGACCCGGTGCGCATTCCCGATTATCTCGCGCTCGTGGGCGACAGCGCCGACGGCTATCCAGGTGTGCCCCGCATCGGAAGCAAGACGGCGGCGCGCTTGATCAATCAGTATGGGCCACTCGAGTCGTTTCCCGCCGAGGTACTCGGTGAGCATCGCGAGCACGCGCTGCTCTTCAAGACGCTCGCGACACTTCGCACGGATGCACCGCTGTTCGCGGACGTCGAGGCGCTGCGCTGGCGCGGGCCGGCCCCTGAATTCGAGCGTCTTGCCGGCGAGCTCGGAGCGGTTCGGCTCGGTGCGCGCGCACGCAGCGCAACGGGCGCATAGAGCGGAGCGTAAGAACGGACATGCCTCGACATTCTGCGCTGTTCGCGTCACTTCTCGTAGTCGCTTCGCTGCAGGCGGTCCCTCGTCTCCGTGGGACAGTCGATCTCACCATTGGTGGCGAAGACGCGCCCGACGAGGCGACGTTCGGCCGCGTGACGGGGCTCGCGCTTGGTCCCGACGGACGGATTTACGTCGCCGACAATCAGGACAACACCGTTCGTGTGTTCAGCGCTGACGGGAAGTTCCTCTTCAAATTCGGCGGCAAGGGATCGGGGCCCGGCGAGTTTACCTATCTCGGTGCCGTCACGTTCGGGCCCGATGGTCTGTTCTGGACGCGCGACGAAGGCAACTTCCGCTACCAATCGTTTGCCGTCGGCGCGAGCAAGGCAGAGTTCCGCACAACGCGGCGCATGCTGCAGCACGGGCGGGGCATCCACGATCCGATCGTGTTCGATGCCGCCGGCAACGTCATCGAAATTGGCCGTGTAAACGCGCCAAACGCGAATCAGTATCAGCGCATCCTCACGAGCATTGACGCGCAGGGAAACGCCGGTGTGGCCGATACGACGGGTGCGCCTCCCGAAGACAGCGTCGGCGTGCGGTACATTCGCATGCCCCCGAACCCAAGCTGCCGGGATGGGTGCGTTGTCGGGCGGTTTCTCTATCAGCCGTTCGCGCCACTCCCGCTGATCGCGTTCGCGCCGAATGGTGAGTTCGCCGAGGCCATCAGCTCGCGTTATGCGATCTCGTGGACGGCGTTCCGGGGAAAGCAGCTGCATTTGCTGCAGCAGGCGGCAACTGGCGTCGAGCCGACAGCCGAAGAGCAAGCAACGGAGATCAAGCGTTTCGACGAGCTGCTCGCGGAGCTCAAAATGTCGCGGGCGACGGCGCCGTTCGGCGTGCCGAGGACGAAGCCGCCGCTCAGGGATCTCAAGTTCTCGACCAACGGCGAGCTCTGGGTG
>DASRAP010000410.1:0-2135 GCA_035638155.1 Gemmatimonadaceae bacterium
CCCCGCAAAAAGGGCGAGTTCGTGAAGCTCGAGCGGAGTCTCCGGGCCCCGTGCCACCTGCGCGCTCGACAGAATCTCGTTTTCGGCGCACTCGAGCGCCGCGTCGAGCTCGTGAAACACGCGCGCGCGACCCGGGTCGAGGATCCCGGACTGCCGGAGCACGTCGCCGACGTCGGCGCCCGTGGGAAGCGCGCGCGGGACCCGCGACAGGAACAGCTTTCCTCCGCTCGCGCGCAGCGTGTCCTCCGCGATGTCGAGCACGTGCACCGCCGTCGTGTCGAGGGATTGCACGCGGCCAAGGTCGAGAATCACGTGCCGCCGCGTCGTGAGCTCAGGCTCCAGCGAAGAATAGAGGCTGTCCGCCGTGCCGAAGAACAGGCCGCCCTGCAGTTCGAGGATTGCCGTTGCCGCGCCTTCGCGCTCGAGGACTTTCATTTCCGCGGGTACGCGCACCTGCTTCGAAAACATTTCGTTGCCCAGCACACGCCGCCACACGACGCTCGTGTGCGTCTGCTCTCGGACGTAGAGCAGAATGGCGAGGCCCACACCGACCGCCGACGCCGCAATCAGGCTCACCGTCTCGGCGACGATGACCACGGCGACGATCACCGCAAAGTCGAGTCGCGTGCCGCGCGACTTGAGCAGCTGCAGGCTGTGACGGTCGAACATTCGCACGCCGACCACGATCAGAACGCCGGCGAGCGCCGCCATTGGGATCCAGGCCAACAGGGGGCTGAGCGCGACGAGGGCGAGGAGCGCGGCGACGCCCTCAATCACTCCCGACAGTCGCGAGCGCGCGCCTCCCGAAATGTTCACGAGCGTTGCGCCCATGGTTCCCGCACCGGGAACGCCGCCGACCAAGGTCGACGCGAGATTCGCGCACCCCTGCGCCACGAGCTCACGGTTCGAGTTGTGCCTGGACCGGGTGATGGCGTCCGTGACCAGGCACGTCTTGAGCGTGTCGATGGAGAGAAGCACCGCGAGCGACACCGCAGGGACGAGGAGTGTCGTGAGCTGGCTCAGGTCGATCGTGCGAAGCGCGGCAATCCGGCTGCCGAAATCGGTGAACACGCCGGCCTCGACGCCCAGCGGGCCGACCACAGAGCGATTCCCCGTGAGCGTGAGTAGCGGCGGGTGGCCAATGGCGAGCACAAAGTACGCTGCAATGCCAGCAACCAGCCCGAAGATCGTGGCGGGGACGGCGCGCGTGACGCGCGGACCGGCGATGACCGCCACCATGGTCACCATGCCAACGACGAGCGCGTGCCACTCCCACTCGACGGGCGTGACCAGCGCGTGCGCAAGCGGAACGCCCTTCGCGACACCGAGCAGCTTCGGCAACTGGCCAAGGATGATGATGAGCCCTACGCCCGTGAGGTAACCGCTCACGACCGGGAACGGCATGTACTTGATCAGGCGACCGATGCCCGCGAACCCGAACGCGATCTGAATCAGTCCGGTGAGCGTCGCGACGATCGCGAGCATCACGAGCGCGGTGTCCGCCGTGTTGCCCTGCTGGACAAAACCGAGCGCGAGGGCGGAGAGCACGGCAGCCGCCGGCGCGCATGGCGCCGTGATGAGGCGCTGCGTTCCGCCCAGCGCCGGGGCAACGAGCCCGAGCGCGGTTGCGCCGAGGATTCCCGCCAGTGCGCCCCGCCCGGCATACGCGCCACCGAGCGCACCAAAAATCGTCACGCCGAACGCAATCGCCGATGGGAGCGCGACCAGCATCGCGGAGATGCCGCCCCAGATGTCGCCGCTGATCGCGGTGCGCGGTGTGACCGGGACAGGCGGCGCGCCGCCGGCGACGTCCTTCACTTGCGCTCGATCTTCACCGATTCGATCACGTCGCCCTCGAGAATCCGGTCCACGACGTTCATGCCGCTCGCGACCCGCGCGAAGATCGTGTAGGAGTGATCCAGACGGAAGTTGTCGATGAGATTCACGTAGATCTGGCCGTCGCCCGTGTCCAGGCCGCGCGTGGAGATGCCGACCGACCCGCGCGCGTTTCGCGCGAGGCCGATTTCGTCACGCATGAATGCGGCTGTGGCGCCGTCGTATTCATCGGCGCCCGGGCTTCCACCCTGAATGACGAAGTTCGGAACCATGCGGTGGAACGTCGTGCCGTTGTAGGC
>DASRAP010000411.1:0-3308 GCA_035638155.1 Gemmatimonadaceae bacterium
CCGAGGCGGACCGCGCCGCCGGCGTGCTGGGCGTGGTCACGCGCGAGAACATGGAGTTTCCCGACGCGGCGCTCGTCAACACACCCGACACGCGCACGAAACTCGCGCGGATGATCCGCAAGCTGCAGCCCAGGGTGGTGATCGCGCCGGCGCCGCAGGGCAAGCACCCCGACCACACGGCGGCGACGCAGCTCATTCGTGATGCCTGCTTCGTCGCGGGGCTCGCAAAAGTGGATCCGGTCACGCCGGCGTTTCGTCCCAGCAAGGTGATTCACACCATCGCGTACCGCGAGGACTACGAGAAACCGACGTTCGTCGTCGACATCACCGATGTGTTCGAACAGAAACTCGAAGCCATCAAGTGCTATTCGTCGCAGTTCGATCAGGCGATCGCTGCGGGTGAAGTGTTTCCGAACGGCGAGCAGCTCTACGAGATCGTCCGCCATCAGGCGGCGCACTATGGCTCGCTCATCCGGGTCAAATACGGCGAGCCGTTCTGGACGTCCGAGACCGTGATGATCAATGACGTCGTGGCGATGGGAGTGAGTACCTACTGACTGCCAAAACCGAAATACAAATGCAAGTTGAAGTTGAAATTCAGATTTGAAGATTCAAGAAAGGCGGCGCGGCATGAGTGCTCTGCCTTCAAACTTCGGACCTGAGTTTGGCGCTTCAAATTGTATTTGCATTTCGTTTTTTTCTGGTAATGCCTGAGCTCCCCGACATCACCGTCTACGTTGAGTCACTCGAGCGATTCGTCGTAGGCCGGACGCTGGAGCGGATCACGTTCAGGTCGCCGTTCGTGTTGCGGAGCGTCGCGCCTCCGCCGAGCGAGTTCGAGGGCAGAACGGTGACCGGTGCGTCGCGCATTGGAAAGCGGCTCGTGCTCGGCTTCGGCGGCGGGCGCGCCATTGTGATCCACCTGATGGTCGCTGGGCGACTCAAGTGGACCGCAAGGACCAAGGGACAAGGCGCAAAGATTCTCCTGGCAGCGTTCGACTTCGACAACGGAACGCTGTTACTGACAGAGGCGTCGAAGAAGAAGCGCGCATCGATTCATCTCGTCGGTTCACCCGACGAGCTCGCCGGTTTCGATCGTGGCGGACTCGACGTGGTGTCCGCGACGCCAGCACAGTTCGCCGAGCGCCTGCGGTCGGCGTCGCATACGCTCAAGCGCGCACTCACGGACCCCACGCTGTTCGACGGCATCGGGAACGCGTACTCCGATGAGATCCTCCACCGCGCGAAACTTTCGCCGCTCATGCTCACGGGGAAGCTCGACGACGCTCAGGTAGACCGCCTGCACAAGGCGTGTATTGCCATTCTCGCCGAATGGACCGCGCGCCTCCGCGCGGAAACCGGCGACGCGTGGCCCGAAAAAGTCACGGCGTTCCGCCCCGAAATGGCCGTCCACGGGCGCTACCAGCTTCCCTGCCCCGCCTGCGGCAGTCCCGTGCAGCGCATTCGTTACGCCGACAACGAGACCAACTACTGCGCGACCTGCCAGACGGGCGGAAGGCTGCTGGCCGATCGCGCGCTTTCGCGTCTCCTCAAGGAGGATTGGCCGCGGTCGATTGATGAGTATGACGGAATGATTCGTAAAGGGCTGGAGGGCTAGAGGGCTAGTGGGCTAGAGGGAACGGCTTTTCCCCTCCAGCCCTCCAGCCCTCTAGCCCTCCAGCCCTATATTTCCTTTGTGACACAAGCACCTATCTATCTCGACCACGCGGCAACGACGCCCGTGCGCGACGAAGTCTTCGAAGCCATGCGCCCGTTCTTCGGGCCGCGCTTCGGTAATCCGTCGTCCACACATCGCTGGGGCCGTGAAGCGCGCGCCGCGCTGGATGAAGCGCGGGAACGCGTGGCGCGCTGTCTCGGTGCGCAGGTCGACGAAATCGTCTTTACGTCGGGCGGCACGGAAGCGGACAACCTGGCCGTGCTCGGCGGTTGGCGCATTCTCCGCGAGCGCGGGCGCAATGCCATCGTTACCACGCCCATCGAGCACAAGGCCGTGCTCGGCTCCGTGCACCAGGCGGCAACCGAAGGCGCGGAAGAACGCTTTTTCAAGATCACGCGCGACGGCGTCGTCGATCTCACATCGGCGCGCGATCTCATTGACGACCAGACCGCGCTCGTCACCGTCATGTGGGTGAATAACGAAACCGGCGCCGTTCAGCCGGTGGCCGAGCTGTGCGCCATTGCGAAGGAACGGGGAGCCGTATTTCACACCGATGCGGTGCAGGCATTCGGCCATGTCGAAGTCGACGTGCGCAAGATTGCGTTCGACCTCCTCTCCGTTTCCGGGCACAAGCTGGGCGCCCCAAAGGGCATCGGCGCGATGTTTCTCCGGCGTGGGACGCCGCTGACGCCGCTTTTCTTCGGGGGCACGCAGGACCGCGGCCGGCGCCCCGGCACGGAGAACGTTGCGATGGCGGTGGGCCTCGCCACGGCCATGGAGCTCACGCTGGCGGAGCTCGACGCGGAGTGTGCGCGCACGCGTGCGCTGCGTGAGTCGCTGGAGCGCGCAATCACTGCGAAGATCCCGGACGTGGTGATCCATGCACGGGGAGCGGAACGTGCGCCGCATGTCATGTGCATCTCGATTCCGGGCACCGACAGCGAGTCGATGCTGATGGCGCTCGACCTCAAGGGCATCGCGTGTTCCGGCGGCTCCGCGTGCCAGAGCGGGAGCGTGGGCGCGTCGCACGTGCTGAGCGCGATGGGTGTCGCACCGGATCTCGTGGCGGCCCAGCTGCGCCTCTCGCTGGGCTCGCTGTCGAACGAAGAAGACATCCAGCGCGTCGCCGAGATTCTGCCGGCGCTCGCCGCGAAGGCGCGCGGAGTCGCGGTCGGATGACAGCGCGCGTCGTCGTCGCGATGTCCGGCGGCGTCGACTCCTCGGTGGCGGCGGCGGTGCTCGCGCGCGAAGGGTACGACGTGGTCGGCGTCACGATGAAATTGCACAGCGATGGCACGGAGCTGCCCGACCGCCCATGCTGCTCGCTCGACTCCGCGAATGACGCGCGCCGGGTGGCGGAGCGGATCGGTATTCCGCATTACGTCATCAATCTGGAATCACCGTTCAAGCGCGACGTGATCGACGACTTCGTGGCCGAGTACGTGCGGGGCCGCACGCCGATTCCCTGTGTTCGCTGCAACACGTTCACGAAGTTTCGAGACCTGGTCGTGACCGCGGCACGCATCGATGCAGACTTCGTCGCGACGGGCCACTACGCGCGCGTCGCGGACGGTGTGCTGTATCGCGGTGCGGACGACGCCAAGGATCAGACGTATTTCCTCTGGGGAAT
>DASRAP010000412.1:0-4002 GCA_035638155.1 Gemmatimonadaceae bacterium
TCGTGCATCAGCTCCTTCCCGAAGTGCTGGCACAGGGACGCGGTCTGGCCGACACCGTCGTGTCGGTCTCGGCCGGGGCGCACGGGCTCCGGCTGGTGCTCGATATCGCCGAGCTCGGCGCGTTCGTCCTCGTCTATGCGCTGCTCGGCGGCGTCATCTTCGCGGCGCTCAAGGCGCGCGCCGCCTTCGAAAAGGCGCACACGTCCCTCGACGACATCGCCAAGGACATCAGAAACCTGGCGGAAAACGCCAACAAGATTGCCGAGAACGTCACGCAGGTTGCCGAGAGCATCAAGAGCGACGTGAAATCCGTGCATTCGACGGTGGACTACGCCAGCGCACGGGCACGCCGGGCGATCGGCCTGATTGCCGACCGTGTCGAGGAGTTCAGCGACGCCGTGGAAACCGTGCAGTCGTCCGCGCAGCATGGACTCGTGAATGCGATCGCCGCCGTTCGCGGCCTCAAGGCGGGCGTCGGCGCGTTCCGGAAACGGCCTCGCCGCGTGGCCCGGGAGCTCGAGGGAAAGCCCGCTCCCGTGGCCCCGGACATCCCCGCCCGGCCTCGCCTGCGCCGAAAGGCGCAAGGCCACCGCTAGTGTCGCGGGGCGCCGCCATCGGAGTCGCGGCGCTCACCGCCGTCGTGGTCATTTCACTCACACCGCACACCGCGTGGGCCTGGACGCCCGGTACGCACGTGTTTCTGTCCGACGCGATTCTGCGCAACCTCTCGCTCCTCCCCGCGGGCGTGGCGGCGCTTCTGCGCAAGCATCCCCTCGACTTCATCTACGGCTCGATCGCCGCGGACACGAGCATCGCCAAGAAATACGCGCCGGAGGGACGGCACTGTCATTCGTGGCGCGTGGGGCTCGAGATCCGCGACCGGGCAACGGACGACGCGCTGCGCACGTTCGGGCTGGGATACCTGTCGCATCTCGCGGCAGACTCGGTCGCGCACAATTTCTTCGTGCCGCTGCAGCTCGCGCGCACGGCCACCACGTCGAGCATCGGGCATTCGTACTGGGAGAGCCGTTTCGAGACGCATCTGCCCGACGATCCCGCCCGACGCGCGCGCGACATCATCCTGCTCGACCACAGCCGTGCGGACGCGCACCTCGACCAGATTCTGAGTCCGACGCTGTTCAGCACCGGCACGAACCGCCGCATTTTCCGTGGGATGGTACGGGCCGCGGACAACGACAGCTGGCAGCGTGTGTTCAACCTCATGCTGCAGCGAAGCCGGTGGGACCTCGAGGATAGCGATGTCGCCTCGCACCTCGCGCGCAGCTTCGACTACATCGTCGATTTTCTGACGCGCGACAATCGCTCGGAAGCGTGCCGCCTCGACCCATCGGGCGCACACGCGCTGCGCGACGCGAAGATCGTTCGGCGGTCGGCGCTCCATGGCGGGAGCGGCGCCATCGGCGCGAACCTGAGCGCGCTCCGCGCGTTCAAGCTTCCCGAGACGTCGCTCTCCTACGCGCGCACACTCGCGACGCCGCTCTACGTCCGCACGCGCGACGCGAGCAACTGAGCGAGTTTTCGCGGATCCGCACGTCCCTGCGATTTCTTCATCACGAGTCCCACGAACACGCCCTGCAGGCGCCGTTCGCCGTTGACGAAGCGCTCCGCTTCGGCGGCATTGGCGGCGAGCACATCATCGATCCAGCGCACGAGCTGCGCGTCGTCGCTGATCTGGAGCAGGTTCAGGCGTTCCGCGGTCGTGCGCGGGTCTTCGTCCGCTTGCCGCAGCGCCGCAAAGATCTGCTTTGCCGCCGACGTCGAGACTTCCCCGGCTTTCACCAGCGCGATGATGCCCGCGATCCGCTCTGCCGGCACCGGCGGCGCGGCGTTGATCGTCCGAAGATCGCGTTTCTCATCACGCGCAAGCGCCAGCACTTCGCCGGTCACCCAATTGGCCGCGGCTTTCCCGTCGCCGGCCGCGCGCGCGATACTCTCGAAATAGTCCGCGAGCGACATGGTCGCGGTCAGAACGTTCGCGTCCTGCGCGCTGACACCGTACTCCTCCGTGAAACGTTGCCTGCGCGCCGCCGGGAGCTCGGGCAGCGCGCGCCGCGCTTTCTCGATCAGCTCCGCGCTGAGCACGAGCGGCGGCAGATCCGGTTCGGGGAAATAGCGATAGTCGTGGCTTCCCTCTTTCGAGCGCGCGGGGCGCACTTCGCTCCGGTGGTCATCCCAGAGCAGGGTCGTCTGCTCGACGGGGACGCCGCGCTCGAGCGAGCCCGTCTGCCGGGCAAACTCCGCATCGAGCGCGCGCTCAACCGCTGAAAACGAATTGAGATTCTTGACCTCGGTCTTGGTTCCAAGCGCGGTGTCACCGGCACGGCGCACGCTCACATTCGCGTCCACGCGCAGCGACCCTTCTTCCATCGAGACGTCGCTGACGGCGGTGTATTCGAGAATCTGCTTGAGCAGACGGAGGTACGCGCCCGCCTCAGCGGACGAGCGAATGTCGGGCTCGCTCACGATCTCCACGAGCGGAACGCCCGCGCGGTTGAGATCGATGGCGGTCGCGCCCGCGAACCTGTCGTGCACGGACTTGCCCGCATCTTCTTCCATGTGCACGCGCGTGATGCGCACGGGCCGTCGCTCGCCGCCAGTGTCCGCGTCGAGCACACCGCCCGTCGCGAGCGGCTGGTCGAACTGCGAGATCTGGTAGCCCTTGGGGAGATCGGGATAGAAATAGTTCTTGCGCGCGAACACCGACCGCTCGTGCACCGTGCACCCGAGCGCGAGCGCGGTGTGCACGGCGAGCTTGACCGCGATCGCGTTCAGAACGGGGAGCGCGCCGGGCAAGCCCAGACACACGGGACACGTGTGCGTGTTCGGCGGATCGCCGAAGGATGTGGCGCAGCGGCAGAAGGCTTTCGTCGCGGTCTTGAGCTGCACATGCACCTCGAGCCCCACCACCATCTCCCAGGCCGCAGGACCCCCGTTGCCCGTTGCCCGTTGCCCGCTGTTCATGCCTCGAGCCCCGCGGCTTCAAGGGCAAACGCCACGCGAAACATCATCTGCTCCGCAAAATGCGGCGCGAGAATCTGTCCGCCCACCGGAAGCCCGCGCACACGCCCGATCGGCACCGAGATGCCCGGGATGCCTGCCAGGTTCGCTGTCACCGTGAAGATGTCCGACATGTACATCTCATACGGATCGGTGATCGCGGAGAGCGGGAATGCGGGCGTCGGCGCCGTCGGCGTGAAGAGCGCGTGGACCCCGGACGCGAACACCTGCGCGAAATCCCGCGCAATCAGCGCACGCACTTGCTGCGCTTTCCGGTAGTACGCGTCGTAGTAGCCGTGCGAAAGCACGTACGTGCCAAGCAGGATGCGCCGCGTGACCTCGGCGCCAAATCCGTTCCCGCGCGTGGCTTCGTACATGCCGCGCAGCCCGTCGCCTTCCGTGCGCACGCCGTACCGCACGCCGTCAAACCGCGCGAGGTTCGACGAGCACTCCGCCGGCGCGATGATGTAATAGACGGGAATCGCGTACTCCGTGTGCGGCAGCGACACCGGCCGGATCGTCGCGCCCGCGGCACGCAACGCGTCGGCGGCGGCGTCGCACCGGGCGCGCACGCTCGGGTCGAGAGAGTCCGGGAAGTATTCGGCGGGCATGCCGATGACCACGCCGCTCAAGTTGCGCGTTGCGGCCGCCGGGTAATCGTCGACCGGGACGTCGGCGCTCGTGGCGTCGTTCGCGTCGACGCCGGCGATCGCGTGCAACCCGCGCGCGGCGTCGCTTACTGTCTTCCCCACGACGCCGATCTGGTCGAGCGACGAGGCAAATGCAACGAGCCCGAACCGGCTCACGCGGCCGTACGTCGGTTTCACCCCGACCACGCCGCAAAACGAAGCTGGCTGGCGCACCGAGCCGCCGGTTTCGGATCCCAGCGCGATGTCGACGATCCCTGCAGCGACCGCCGCTGCCGAGCCGCCACTCGAACCCCCGGGCACACGCGAGGGATCGACGGGATTTCGCGCGGGACCA
>DASRAP010000413.1:0-2813 GCA_035638155.1 Gemmatimonadaceae bacterium
AAAGAGGCCGAGGAATACGCGTGGACTCCAGTTCGGGCGGACAAATCCGAGCCAGCCGAGTTCGGGGGGCGTCACTGCAACCATGATTCCCATCGCGACGAACGCAATGACGATGCCGGCGACACCCCCCGCGACAGCGACAATCACGATCTCCGCGGTGACATCCTGCAGCAGGTGGCGGCGCGACGCGCCGAGCGCGAGTCGCAAGGCCTGGTCGCGCCGGTTCGTGACGCTGCGCGCGAGCATGAGCGCTGAAACGTTCGCCGAGGCAATGACAAGGATGAAGAGCGCCGCCGCCATCATCGCGATCTGGAACGAGCCGAGATGGAGCGGGTCGGTCTTCATTGACCACATCAAGAACCGGAATCGCTGACGCCCTTGGCCCAACGCCGCGACCCACCGGTCCGCCACAGCGGTGAGAATGGCCTGCGCGTTTTTCGGGGCCACGCCATTTCTGAGCCGCGCGACGTACGCCTCGGCGAACGCGCGAGCGTCGCGCGTCGCAGCACGGGGAATCCAGATGTCGGTGCCGGTCTGGGCCCACTCCGGCGCCGCAACACCGATCACCCGGTACGTGCGATTCTGATGCGCGAACGTGGCCCCGGCGAGTGACGTGCCGTTGGCGAAATAGCGGCGCCAGAACTGGTCGGTCACGATGGCGACCTGCGATTCCTGTGTCTCGCCCGTCTCAAACAGCCGGCCGAGACGGAGGCGCATGCCGACGAGGTCCATGTAGTCGCGGCCGGCGAGAGTGATGCTGACACTGACCACGCCGGGACCAACCTCGATCTGCTCGAACCGATAACCGTAAAGGACGACGCTCTCGAACGCACCGCTCGATCGGAGCGCTGCCTCGATGTCCTCGTTGCGCGGCCGTGCATTTGCCCGCCCAAAGCCGAACAGACGCACGGTGAACGCACGCTCGGCCTCGCGGACCGCCTGGACGGGGTGCATGAGCGAGTCGATCTGTGCGATCACGGTTGTCGCCAGGCCAAGCGCAATCGCGAGCGAGCTCGTGGCGATGGCAAAAAACGCCGGCCGGCGGCGGAACGCGCGCGCCGCGCGCGCGAACGACGAGCGGACATCCTGGAGCCGAACGAGCATTGGCGAAGCACGCTACGGCGCTCCAGTTACTCCCGCAAGCCATGTTGCGCATTACATTCCGGGATTCGCGGGCGTAATTCAGTTGGTAGAATGCCAGCTTCCCAAGCTGGACGTCGCCGGTTCGAGTCCGGTCGCCCGCTCCTTGAAAAGAGTGAAGGGAAGAGGGAAAAGGGGACAAAGATCAAAGGGGACAGGACGAGGGTTGAGAGGCAAGTGACTCCTTGCTCGCTCACCCCTCGTCCTTTTCTCTTCGTTCCTCGTCCCTTTTCCCTTTTCCCTTTTCCCTTTGTGTTAGCGTTTCTCTGCCCGTGACCGCGCCCCCAGTGCCCCAACCGCTTTGCGTCGACGGCAGCGTCACTGTCTATCGCCTCTACGACATTGGGTACGCGATTGCGCTGGACCGCGCGGCCGATCTGCTTGGCGAACGGACGCGCGTGCGTCCCTCGCGGCTCGAGGCACGCGCGATCGAAATCCGGAACCCGCCGCTCCGGGCACGGGTCACGGACGTGGACCTTACCGTCGGCGACCGTGTGTTGCGCGCGGCGGTGTCGGCGCATCTCTTCGATTTCGGCGTCTGCTCCCTGCAACTTGCGGTGACGGCGCCGCGGTCACTCGACTGGGCCGCGTTCGCAGCGTTCGCGGCCGCCGTCGACAATCACGCGACGCTTCCCGCGGTGTTCGACCGCGCGCTGCAGGAGCTGGCCGCACGGATTGCGCCGGCCATCGAGCGCGCCGAAATCGCGCCGCTCTCCGAGGCATACACGATATGCCGGGTCGACCGGCTCGTTCATTCGGGCGCGGGCGGATCCGCGAGCGAGCTCCTTGGCGATGAGGCCGTTGCCACGCTCCTCCTTGGCGACGGTGCGCGGCTCTCCGCGGGCGCGCGGGCGGATCTCATGCCCCACCGCTTCTCGTACTACGACGACGATCTCACTGTCCTCACCTGGGAGAGCGCGCTCGTGGTCGAGCCGCGCTCGGACGATCGCGACGTCGAATACATCCTCGAATTCGCCAACGCCCAGCTGCTCGAGCTCCGCATGTACGACCAGCGGCTCGACGCTGATCTTCCGGCGCTATACGACCGCGCCGAGGCGGCACGTGCACGCCGGAGTCCGAGGCTGGCGGGACGATTCCGCGCACTGCTCACGGATCTTCAGACTCGTGTTGCGGACATCACGGAAACGGTCGAGCGAGTGGAAAACGCGCTCAAGGTCACCGACGACGTGTACCTCGCGCGCGTTTATGCGGCGGCGCTCGATGTGTTCCGTGAAGAAGCGTGGCGATCGGGCATCGACCGGAAGCTCGCCATTCTGCGCGAGACCTATGCGATGCTGAATGCGGAAGCGCAGACGGCGCGCGCCGAGCTGCTCGAGATCGCCGTGGTCGCGCTGATTGTCATCGAGCTCGTGGTCGGCGTGCTGCGAGGATCGCACTAGCCGGCTTGACGGCGCCGCCGCGGCGCCGTAATACAAGCCGCTGGATCCAACCGGAGCGGCAACGATGAGCAGGCCGGCAGCCTCAGGACACGTAAACGTTCGCGCACGCCGCATCGTGCTGCTGCTCGTCCTGACGCTTGCAGCACGGGCGGACAGCTGCAGGCAAGTGTTCTCGGTCTTTCCGCTCTTCACGGATCGCGACCTCGTCGCCGATCCGAGGATCGGCGGATTCTGGACCGACGCGGAATCTCACAACGCGTGGGGCGTGCTTCC
>DASRAP010000414.1:0-10044 GCA_035638155.1 Gemmatimonadaceae bacterium
TCGACGACAGAGTCCGGCAGGAACATGTTGTCTGAGATGTGCGCGACCTCTTCCGCGAGTTGCCACTCGTCGCGGAGCAACTCCAGCTCGCCCTCGAGTGCGCGCCGCTCCGAGTCCTCGTGCAGCGCCATTTCGAGCGCCATCGAGATGGCCGGTGGATAGTCCTGGATGCCGGTGCGTTCCGTCGCGCGCGCGAGCCTCGTGATGAAGCGTTCCGGGTGCCCCGCGTCTTGCAGGTGCTGCACGGCGTCGTTGACTGCCCGGCTCGGCGCACCCGCAAGATTGCGCGCCGCCATCACGGCGCGCAGCGTGGGCACAGCCTGATCACCGCCGAACGCTGGCGCGTCACTGCTGGCGCCAAGACGAATGCCCCAGCTATTCCCGCGAGGCTCAATGCGCGGGCCGCGGCGCAACAAGCCTTTCATGGAGACGACTTCGCCGGTCGGGAGCGCCGCCCAGCCCCGCGTTCTGGCGTGCCGAAACGTCGCGCCGGCGACTATGACTGCGAATGGAGCGAGCAACATCGCGAAGTTGGTGGACCCGCTCGCGGCGTACTGAATGCTTTGTGCACCGCCGCCGGCAACGAACGCGAGGGGAATCCCGTTCGTAAGCCAGCGACGACGAAAATCCCGCATGTAGCGCCACGCCGCCATCTCGGGCGCTTTCGGTGCGCCGATGCGCACCACGTCCGAGCCGTCCGCAAGCCGGGCAAGAGCAATGTTGTCGGTCGACGCTCGGAGCCGCGAGCTGCTGTACTGCCGTTCGCACTCCTCGATCGCTTCCCATCGCTCCTCGAGCGGTGTGAGATTCCAGCGCTTGCACTTGAGACAAATCACCCACAGCCGCCCCTTCGCGGCGTCGAACGCGAGACGCCGCCCCACCGGAAAATGCTCGATGAGCTCGTTTCGCCCGAGCGGGGAATGACAATGAATGCAGGTGCTGAACACGTCGAGCGCGATTGTCGGCGGGCGGGTGGCGAACCGGAATTCCGGATCGCGTAATCTATCGCCTCAGATCTCGTGTTCCCCGAATTCCGTCTCGAGACCCACTTCGGCCGCTGGGAGTTCACCGCGCGCCACAACCTCGCAGGGTCGGACATGCAGTCACTGCCCATGTCCGAGCTGCTGTCGCTCGCCAATGACGAAGAGCGCTCCTGGTGGAACGCGCTGCCTCTCGGGTACACGCAGACGCCGGGTGCGCCGCAGCTCCGGAGTGCAATCGCGGGCTGGTACGAACGCGCCGAGCCGGATGACGTGCTGTGCTTCACCGGAGCGCAGGAAGGAATCTTCTGCGCGATGCACGCGCTGCTTGGCGCGGGCGACCACGCGGTCGTCACGGTGCCGGCGTATCAATCTGCAGAGACGATCCCGGCAACCATCTGCGACGTCACCGGTGTCCCGCTTCGCGCCGCGGACAACTGGTCAGTCTCGCCGGACGACATCGCGGCGGCAATTCGCCCGAACACGCGGCTCATCGCGGTCAACTTCCCGAATAATCCGACGGGAGCCGTTGCGACGCGGGGAGTGTTCGACGAGATCGTTGAGCTCGCGGCGAGACGCGGGCTCTGGCTGTTCAGCGACGAAGTGTACCGCGGGATCGAGGCAGATCCGGCGCGAACGCTGCCGCACGCCGTGGATCTGTACGACCGTGCGCTCTCGCTCGGCGTGACGTCGAAGGCGCTCGGGCTGCCCGGCCTTCGCATTGGATGGATCGCATGCCGCGATCACGCGGTGCTCGGCCGGATGGAGCGCGTCAAGCATTACCTGTCCATTTGCGGTTCGGCGCCGAGCGAGGTGCTTGCGACGATCGCCATACGGACCCGCGACCGTTTGCTGGCGCGCAATCGCGCGATCACGGTCGAGAATCGCGCAAGCGTGCGCGCGTTTTTCGCCGCCCACGCGGATCGGCTCGAATGGTACGAGCCCGAGGGTGGGTGCGTGATGTTTCCGCGCTACCTCGGCGCGGACGGCGTCGAAGAGTTCTGCCGGCGCGCGGTCGAGCAGCACGGCGTGCTGCTCCTGCCGGCGAGCCTGTTTCACAGCGACATCGCGCCGGTCGAGGCGGACAGGTTCAGGCTCGGTTACGGCCGGCTCGATCTCCCCGATGCGCTCGCCGCGCTCGAACCGGCGCTTGCTGAATCACACTGATTCCGAGCAACGGACAACAGCGCGGACACCAGGCCGAGGGACTGACGGCTCGCTGACGCCCAGGTTTCTTGTACTTCCATGGAACGGAAATTCGTATATACTCGCGTATGCCGAGCGCGCTGATCACGGCCGACGAGCTGTTTTACCTCAACCTGCCGAACAAGCGTACTGAATTGGTACGGGGCGCGTTGGTCGTGCGTGAGCCCGCGGGAGGCGAGCACGGCAGTGTCGCGGCGCGGGTGCTCACCGCGATGAGCGTGTACGTCGATGCCAACGCGCTGGGAATCGTGCTCGCCGCTGAAACCGGCTTCAGGTTATTCACCCGTCCGGATACTGTTCGTGCGCCGGACGTGGCGTTCATTCGCACTGATCGCGTTCCTCGTCCGCTGCCCGTGGCGTATTTCACCCTCGCTCCGGATCTGGCTGTTGAGGTGACGTCGCCAGGGGACACACGTCGCGAGATTCGCGAGAAGGTCGACGACTGGATTGCTGCAGGGACCGTGCTTGTCTGGCAGATCGATCCGCACTCGCGTTCAGCGCGCGTGTACGGCGCGGATGGAAGCGAAGAGGCGATTGCTGCCGGCGGAACGCTCACCGGCCAAGGCGTCGTTCCCGGGCTCGAGCTCGAGCTCGCGCACCTGTTCCGCTGAGGGACGCGGGTCTCGTCAGCCCTGCAGCACCCCGATCTGCCGCAGCAGCCCCGCCTCATCGAACAGCGCTCGCAATCTCGTCACTTTGCCATCTGCAACGTCGAGAATGACGTTTGCGGAGATGCTCACATCGCAATTGGTCGCGGGGATGCCGAAGAACGAACCCTGGTGAGGTGCAGCGAGCGTGAACCGCACGGCGACGCGGTCATCCGTCGCGAAGACTTCTTCGATCCGGTGGCGGACGGTGGGGAACGCGGCGTAAAACCCCGTGGCGAACCCTTCGTGGCCGGCGCGATCCGTGGTCATGCCGCCAATCGTGGCCTCGTACCCCGGCGCACACAGCTCCGGCGCGGGGCCGCCGCGCAAGCGGTCCTGTTCGGCGAAGAATCGGCGTCCGAGAGCGCAATTGCTCTCTGCGAGGGTCGTGGCAGTGCTCATGGCCGGCTCCGGTAGCGGTCCAATAGGAAATAAGCTTTCCTATTATTTGTCAAGGACCTTTCCTACATTCCGGCCATGCCGACCGTCCGCTCGACCCCTGCCACGCTTCGCGCGTATCGCAACAGCCGCCTCTACCGGCCGTTGATGCGAATCTCCCGCATCTACCATCGCGAAATCGTCGAACGCATGCACGAGGAGTTCCCGGACTTTCAACCTGCGTTTCCCTCCATGCTGTCCAACCTCGACGTTGCGGGCACGCCCGTGAGCGTGCTGGCCGCGCGCGCCGGCGTTACTCGGCAGGCCGCGGGCCAATTGCTGCGCGCGATCGAGCGTTCGGGCTTCGTGCGACTCGCCGGCTCGAAGGAGGATGCCCGGGTCACGCTCGTCCGCTTCACGGCGAAGGGAACGAAAATGCTCGCGCGCGTCTTCGTGCTCGTCGAGGAAATCGAGGGGCGTTACGCCGCGCTGCTCAAGCCCGGCGAGTTCGAGCGGGTTCGCGCCGCGATGCAGACGATTGCCGAGGCGATCGATCCAGGCGGCGTGTTCGGCGTCGGAGACGCGTGACGGTCAGCGCACTGCTGTCTTCCGCAGGGTCACTGCCAGGAGTCCGAGGCTGAGCAGCATCCAGAGGCCCGCCCAGAACCACGCCGGGAGCAGAAAGAGCGACGCCATCGACGCCGCGTCGGTCGGCGCACCCTGAATGAGAAACAGAATGCGGATGTCGTACACCGCATTCAGCGCGACCTGCACTGCGAGAAAACTCACAACGAAACGTGCGACGTCCGAGCTCGCGTAGCGCGCGAGGAGCACGAGCGCGATGCCCCACGCGAGCACCACGCCGAAGCCGAACCCGTTTCTGATCCAGATCGCCGCGGTGAGCAGCATGAGCGCGCCCAGCACGATCAGGATCGGGCGCGTGCGTTTCGAAACGCGAGTGGAGGCGATGAGAAGGCAACCGGCAATTGCGGCGCCCATGTAGCCGGCGGAGGACACCAAACCCTGCGCGATACGGCTCGGCGGCAGGAGGCTCCTCGTCAGGCCGCTCGTATTGCGCGCAATCGTGATCGAATCGACGGAGCCACCCACGAGCAATGCCGTGATCGCGTGGCTCGTTTCGTGGATCCAGGTCGTGAAGAGCTTGAACGGGTACAGCACGTACTCGCCCCACGACGTGAGGCTGAGCACGAGTGCGACACCTGCCGCGACCCATAGCCAGTTGCCAAAGGGCGGAGCCTTGCGGTCGGACGATGGGGTCATGTCGGCGGTGGAGGGGGCGGCGCTTGCCCAAACAACGCGCGCACCATGGCCCGTGTTTCAAGCGGTCGCGTTCCGGGCGTTCGCACACCAGAATGTAGGAATGACAATCGCGCTGTCTGCGGACGACCTCGAGGTGCGTGGCGCGCTGACCCGCGCGATCGCCGAGCTTGGCTACGCACCGTCAAACGACGCCCTCGCGACACGCGTGGGCTGTGACCTCCCAACGCTCGAAAACCACCTGCGCCGGCTGCATGCGACGCACTCGCTCCTGCTGCATCCCGGGACAGCGGTGCCATGGGTCGTGCACCCGTTTGCACTCGCGCCAGGCTCATGCTGGGTTGAGACGCCCCGGCATGGCTATTGGGCCAACTGCCTGTACTGCGCGTTTGGGATCGCGGCCGCGGTCGACTCCGATGCCGTCATCACAACGCGCTACGGCGGGGAATCGGAGACCGTGCAATACGCGGTTCGCCGCGGTCTGGGGGCGGAGGAGAGCGCCGACATCTTTCACCTCTCGACGCCGCCCGCGCGGTGGTGGGACAACGTTGTGTTCGCGTGTTCGACGTTTCAGCCGTTTCGCTCCGACGCTGACGTCGAACGCTGGTGCGAGCGACACGCTTTGCCTCGCGGCGCGACGATGTCCGTCGCGGCGCTGTGGAATTTCGCGAGCAGCTGGTACGGCAACTACCTCGCGCAGCCCTGGCACAAACGGACGCCTGCAGAAGCGAACGCGCTCTTCGCGCGACACGGGCTGACAGGGGAGTTCTGGGACCTTTCCTAGCTTCCGTTTCCTCGAATCGTCCGCACGCCGAAGATCGGGGCAATCCGTCCATTCGCCGGGGCCTGAAACTTCACCGTGACGCGCGCTTTCCCTCTGGTCAGACTCGACGGGATCGGGAAGATCGTGTCGAAGAATCCCTGCGCGGTCGCGTTTCGCTGAAAGCGCCCGACGCTCGTACCGTCGACGAGAATCTCGAAGTTGCCGTTCACCGGATCCGCGCCGGCCTCGTTCAGGAACGTCAGCACGAGACTGCCTTCGTTCTCGCCGTCGACGGGAATGTTGTACGAGAACCACCCTGATCCCTGGCGGCTGCCGCGGCCATTCGTCCGTGTGACCGGGCGTTCCGCGGGATCGCTCTGATACGTGTAGTCGCGCTCCGCCGCGGGATCGCCCGGCTGGATGAACGCAATCGTCGCCGCTTCGATGCGCGCGCGCCGTGCCTTCTCGGCGGTCGCCTCCGACGCGCGGGCGTCGAACTCCTGCGGCGTGAGTACGTCGAAGTACGTGCTGTAAATCTTCCGCTGCGTGCGCCAGAACGGCGCGAGCGGCAAATCTCCGGTCGAGGACTCGCCGACAACGCGTGCGACGCCGCTCGCCTTGAAATCACCTGGACGAGAACCGTTCGCCACGACCCAATCGGTGACCGGCCGGTCTCCCGCAACGAGCGCAGGAATCGCGGGCGCGCCTGCGTTCCCGCGCCCCCGTCCGCCGCCCGGCCCGTGATCACCCGCGAGCACGAGCGGGCCCCACATGATTGCCGTCACCGATTTGTTGTCCGGCGTCGGCTCGAGATGCACGGCCTTCGGGAGCGCGAGCGTGACGACGTCGCCGGACTTCCACGTGCGTTTGATCTCCACGAAGGAGCTCGGCTGCGGATAGATGCTGTCGATACCGTTGCCCCGTCCTCCCGCGCCGCCCCCACGGAGACTCGCGAGCGGCGGGACGTCGACATTCGCACCGTTCACGCTGATCCGGAATCCGTCGCCGGCCCACGCCGGGCGCCGCACCATCAGCGTGACGTCCTTTGCCGGCGCCGCCGTGACCGTGATCTTCGCGTTGTCACCGTCCGGGAAGTCGGTCTCCTGCGCCAGGCCGAGGCCGTTGGCGAGTTTCGCCGTCGACGGCACGAACAACGTCACCCACGCCGTGTTTTCGCTTTCGAAGTAGATGCCGTCGCCGTGCAACGCATGACTTTCCATTCCCGTGCCCACGCAACACGTGAAGCTCTGCAGCATGACCTGATACTCCTGCTGCACGCCGCGCCCGACGGGAACCATGTACGACGTGCGTCCATCCTCGGGATCCATCGACGCGAGAATGTGATTGAAGAGCGCGCGCTCGTGGTAATCGCTGTAAAGGCCGTCTGGCCGGAACGAGAACAGCCGGCGCGTGAGCTTCACCATGTTGTACTCGTTGCACGATTCGCACGTGCGGCCGTTCACACGCGTGCTCAGCTTGTCGGGATCGCCGAAGTACTCATCGAGCCCGTGACCGCCGGTCGCGTAGCTGTGGTGCTGCGCCACGCGATCCCAGAAGAACGTCGCCGCGAGCAGGTCGCCGGCGTCTGCCGTGTAGCCGTAGCGCGCCGCCGATCCCATGAGCTTCGGGATCTGACAGTTTCCGTGTTTCCCGCTCAGGTTGTCGCGTGAGCGCTTGAGCTCGTCTGTGAATGCGTGGTGCTCGAAACGATATGAGAGATCGAGCCACTTCCGGTCACCGGTATCCGCATAGAGATCGGCGAGCACCTCGTTCATGCCGCCGTGCTCGGTGTTGAGCATGCGCGCGATCTGCGCGTCGCTCATGGGATCGATGATGCTCGCCGCCCACCCTGCGAACTTGAGCTCGACATCGAGCGCCATCTTGTTGCCGGTGTGGCGATACGCGTCGCGCAGGCCCGCGAACGTCTTGTGCAGCGTGTACCACGGCGACCACATGCCGTTCAGGTCGAACGCGCCGGACCGGATGGTGCCCTTGGAAATCTCGGCGAACACTTCGTGTCCATCGCGCGACGGCGCGCCCGTGTTCTGGTTTCTGTCGGTCGCGATGGCGCCGAGGTAGCCGTCGCCGCGCTTGTCCTGCACTTCCTTCATTTCGCTGACGACTTTCGTCGCGCGATCCTTGAACTGCACGTCGCCGGTCGCGCTGTACATGATGCTGACGGCCGACAGGTAGTGGCCCGCGATGTGTCCGGTGAGATTGCGGTTTGGTCCGTCCCAACCGGGCCCGCGATCGCCGCCGTACGGTTCCGCCTTGGGCGCGAGGCCCGCGGCCTTCCGCGGCAGCGCCATCAGCCTGTCGACCTCGAGCTCGAGCAGGTATTTCGCGTCCATTTCCTGCGCGTGCTTGAGGGGGCCTCCGGTCACGCGCACGCTGGTGAGTGGGACCGGTTTCGCACGCATCAGCTTTTCTTCGAATGCCCGGATGACAGCGTTTCCGGGCGGCGGTGCGTTGCTGGCGTCGGGCGCGGATTCGAGCGCGGAAGCGGGTATTGGACTCAGTGCGGCCGCAGCCGCTACGGCCGCCGAACGGTGCAGAAAGTCGCGTCGCGTCGATGCCATGTTTACTCCAGGTCACTCCAGAACGAGGCAGCCTCTATCTTTGGGGCGAGGCGTCTCAACTATAGTAAAGATGCACAACCCGAGGAGCCACACAGTGTCCCGTGTCGTCACCACAATTCTGCTCGGCGCGGTGCTCGCGCCGGCTCTCCCCGCGCAGGCGAAGCAGGCGCCGCCGGCCAAGCCGGCGGCGGGCGGCGTTGTCTGGCCCGACGAAGGCCCGAAGACCTGGGCGCCGAGACCGACCACGCCGGAAATCACGGCCAACGACCTCCGAACGCGCCTGTATCAGTTCTCGGACGATTCCATGTCGGGGCGCCGGATCGGCGAGCCCGGCAACTACAAGGGCACGGAATACATCGCGCGCGAGTTCAAGCGCCTCGGCCTCAAACCCGCAGGTGATAACGGCACGTACTTTCAGAACCTGCCGTACGGACCCACAGGATTCGACAGCGCGATGTCGCAGCTCAAGGTCGGTGCAACGATCCTCCATGCCAAATCCGACTGGATCCCGACTGCGCCCACTGCCGCGAATGGCCTGAACGCCAAGGGCGATTTCTCGAATCTGCAAACCGTATTCGCCGGACGTTGGGGAGACTCGGTTTTTCTCGATCCATCGGTGTTTCGCGGCAAGGTCGCGGTGTTCATCGCCGCTACGTCGGATTCCGCAGTGGAAATCGGAAACGGTCGCGGCGCGGGAGGCGGTCGTGGCGGCCGCGGGGGCGCATCCGTGCCGCGCTGCGATTCGGTGCCGGACAAGTTCGGTGCTGCCGCCGCTGCAGCGGTCGAGGCCGCGCAGCGTGACAGCACGGCGCGCGCCGCTGCGGCGCGCGGTGGCGCCGGCGGTGGTGGTGGCGGAGGACGTGGCGCGGGCGGTCGCGGGGGCGGACGAGGTGGTGCGGGCGGCGCCGGGGGTGGTACGCAGGATGCCCGCGCACAGTCGGCGGGTGCAGCGGCAGTACTGGTTATCGGCCTCGAGCAGGCGCCGGCCGCGACGGTGAACGGCGTTTTCGCCGGGCGCATGGGAATGCAGCCCGCGATCAACACGTCGGCGGCCGGTTCCACGCCCGCCGGAGCGACGATCTCGGCGGCCGCGGCGCAGCAGATCTTCGGCAAGCCCGTCGATCAACTCACGATCGGCGCAACGGGCCAGCCGGTGAGCGGTTCGTGGAGCTACGAGTGGCGCATGTCGAAGACGCCGGCGCGCAACGTGATCGCGATTCTGCCGGGCTCTGATCCCGCGCTCGCGGCGGAATACGTGCTCGTCGGCGCGCACAACGATCACGTCGGCACGAACGCGACGGGTGTCGATCACGATTCGTTGCGCGCGGTGAACACGATCACGCGGCGCCAGGGCGCCAACGATCCGGTGTGCCGTCCTACGGAGTTTCAGCAGCACCTCATCGACTCACTCATCACGCGGGCGCGCAGTATCCGTCCGCCGCGCCGCGATTCGATCATGAACGGCGCTGACGACGACGGCTCGGGCACGGTCGTCATGCTGGAGATCGCTGAGAAGTTCGTGACGGAGAAACCGAAGCGCTCGATCATTTTTGTTTCCCACGAGGGCGAAGAGTCCGGGTTGCAGGGCTCCAAGTGGTTCACGGATCACCCGACGGTACCGCTCACGCAGGTCGTCGCGGCGCACAACATGGACATGGTGGGGAAGGGCCGGACGGAGCAGGTGAAGTTCGGTGGTCCGGCGTCGATCCAGATGCTCGGCGCGCGGCGGTTGTCACGCGAATTCGGGGATATCATCGATTCCGTGAACGCGAACCGGACGGAAGTGATGGCGATCGACAAGTCGTGGGAAGTTGCGGCGAATCCGCTCAACCGTTTTTGCCGAAGCGACCAGGTGAACTATGTGCACCACGACGTGCCGGTCACCTACTTCTCACTTGGCTACGCGCAGGACTACCACCAACCGACGGACGAGCCGCAGTACATCGACTACGATCACGCGGCGCGCGTGGGGCGCTTCATTCACGACATCATGATGGCGATCGCGACGCGGAAGGATCGTCCGGCGATCGCGGGGCCTGATCCGACGATGCCGAGTTGTAGTCGATAGTCGACAGGGGATAGGCGATAGGCGACAGGGGATAGCGAGGGCGCCGCGTGTACTCTGCGCGGCGCTTTCCTGTTGTGATTTGTTTTAGGTACCTCGTCGCCTGGAAGATCACCTACTGAACAACGATCTCCGTTCGCGCTCGCAC
>DASRAP010000415.1:0-34340 GCA_035638155.1 Gemmatimonadaceae bacterium
GATCGTGCCCAGCCGCGACGCATGGACCGTCTTTCCGGATGGCACGGTGGCGATCGTTCGCGGCCACGACTATCACATCGAGTGGGTTCGCGCGAACGGCACGCGAAGTGCCTCGGACAAGCTTCCGTATGACTGGGCGCAGCTCGCGGCTGAGAGCAAGAGCCAGCTCGACACCGCGCTCGACGTGCGGTATCGAAAGGTCGCGTCGAATTACTTGCGCGACACTCTCGGGGCCGTCAGGGTAAAGCCGTGGGTGTACCTGGACTCGACAGCATCGTACATGTACGCGAAGGCCGTTGAGCGTTACACCACGGTATTGATCGCGCCCAACGCCGCCTCGGAAGTTCTCGCCGATTCGGATGGGAATGTCTGGATCCTGCCGAACATTCCCGGGAACGTCGCCGACAGCGGTGTCGTGTACGACGTCGTCAACGCCAAGGGCGTGTTGTTTCAGCGCGTGCGCGTGCCGGCGGGAAAAGCGATTGCCGCGTTCGGCAAAGCCGGTGCCGTGTACCTTGTGTCCCGCACGCCGGAATCGACGTTCGTCATCGAGCGGACCCGGATCATGAAATGAAGGGCTAGTGGGCTAGTGGGCTAGTGGGCGGACCCACTGACACAGTTCACTGTCGAGGGGAAGCTGAGTCCTCCGTCGCTCATGTACGGCTGAACGGCCTCCCGCACGATCGCGTCGAACGCGGACGCGCGTGCGGGAGGAAGTGCGCGCAGCTTTGTGCCGAGTCCGGGGGACAGACTCTTCGAGAGCTCGATGTACGCATCGACGGACTCATAGGCGATCGAGAACTCCTTCTGTTCGATCGTGAAGTCGGTCAGGCCGCCATCGCGGAGCGTTGCTTCGAGCGCCTCCTGATCCGCGAGCCGAAACGGTCCTGGGTCCGTGCGCTCGGGCTTCGGCAGCTCGAGCACCTCCAGTGCCGCGCGTCCGGCGATGGCGAGAAACGGGTTGAGCGTCGGTTTGGCCCACACGGTGATCGCGTAGCGCGCTCCGGCTTTGAGCACACGGCGCATCTCGCGCACCACATCCGGGGGATCGGGGCACAGCATGAGACCGAACGAGAACGTTGCGGCGTCAAACGTGCCGTCCGGAAAGCTCAACGCTGCCGCGTCCATCTCGGCGAACGCGAGATTCCGTATCCCAAGCCCGGTGGCGCGCGCGCCCGCAAGCCTGATCATGTCCGGCGAGAGGTCTACGCTGGTGACGCGGCCATCGGGTCCGACGCGGCGCGCGAGATCGAAGGCGGGCATGCCTGACCCTCCGGCGATGTCGAGCACGTGCATGCCGGACCGCACGCGAGCCGCGTTCACGCACCAGTCGGCGAGACCGCGGAGATCGCGCACGTACGTGTCGTAGTGCGCGTTCCACGCGGCGGCGACCGCGTTCCAGTCGTCGCGCATCATACGGAGCGCGTCATGGTCTCACGAGACTGTGCAGTTCCTGCACGGTGCGCCTGGGCTTGATGCCGGGTGGAAGGTTGGGGTGAACGTACTGCGCGAAGTATTCGCTTGCGTGCCTGGACGATTCCCAGATTTCGATCACGCGCCATCCGTCGGTGGTTGCGTGCGCGGAATGCATGACAAAACCTGGCGCCTTGCGGATGCCGCTTTCGAGCATCGCCAGCATGCCATCGTAACCTTGCTGCGTCTGGTTCGGGACGTCTGCAACGACCATGACCGCCATGGGAGCCTCCTTGAGTCGGATTGCCGCGCCTGTCGCACTCAAAATGCGCTCCCGGGACCCTGCGGCGAATGTAGTTTTCTGCACATCATGATGCGCAAAAACGCACAACTCGACTGGGATAACCTGCGGGTCTTTCTCGCCGTCGCCCGGGCCGGCCGCGCCGCCGCCGCTGCGCGGCGGCTCCGGGTCGAGCACACCACGGTCAGCCGCCGTCTGGCCGCACTCGAAGCGCAGCTTGGCGCCCCGGTTTTTCACCGAACAGTGGGCGGATACGTGCTGACCGCGGAAGGGCAGAGCATTCTCTCAATGGCCGAGGCGATGGAACGCGCCGCGCTGTCGATGGGCGTGGGCGTGCGGGAGATAACGGGGCGGCTGGCGGGGACGGTGCGCGTCGGCATGCCACCGGAATTCGCGTCGGACTGGTTCGCGGGGCACGTGCCGGCTTTTCGCGCCAGGTATCCCGAGATTCAGCTGGAGATTCTCGTGGGGACGCGCACACTCGACCTCTCGCGGGGTGAAGCGGAGCTCGCGATCCGATCGCCGCGCCCGCAACAAGTGGGGCTGGTAACGGCGCGCATTGCGCACACCTCCGTTCGGCTTTACGCGTCGCGCGCGCTGATCGGACGCAAGCGGATGCGGATCGCTGATGCCGACGCGATGGCCGGGCATGCGCTGCTCACCTACCCGGCGTCACTGAACATTCTGCAGAGCGCCGCATGGTTTCAGCCGGTCAAGGCGGCGGCGACAGTTGCGCTCGAATCGAACGGCACGCACACGCTGCTCAACGCGGCACGCGCAGGAGCGGGAATCGCGATGCTGCCCGCGTTCATGGCCCGACAGTACCCGGATCTGACCGAGGTGAGCGACGCCGTGGGCGAACAGGATGTGTGGCTGGTCATGCATCCCGACCACCGGCGTGATCCGAAAGTCCGCGCGACGGCCGATTTCCTCAAACTGGCGGCGAAAGAACTCAGCTAGTTTGAACGCATGCCGTTCGTCACCATCAATGGTCTGCGGCTTCGCTACGAGCTGACGGGAAGGGGCGCGCTGCTCGTGATGGTTCACGGTTCGTGGGGCGACCATCACAACTGGGATTTCGTTGCCCCGTTGCTCGGGAAATCGCTTCGTGTGCTCACGTATGACCGCCGAGGACACAGCGAGAGCGAGCGCCCTGCGGGCCAGGGGTACGCGCAGGAGGATGTCGACGACCTCGCCGCGCTCATCGAATATTTCGGCGACGGCAAGGCGCACGTGGCCGGCAATTCCTTCGGCGCGGCCATCGCGCTCAAGCTCGCGACGCAGCAGCCCGAACGTTTCGAAAGCCTTGTGGCGCACGAGCCGCCGCTCTTTCGCCTGCTCGAAAATGTGCCCGAAGCAGCGGATGCGTTGCGCGCCGTCGCGGAGCGTGTCGGCGCGGTCGTGAAGACTCTCGAAGCGGGGGATGACGCAGGGGGCGCGCGCGGCTTTGTCGACACCGTCGCGTTCGGCCCCGGTGGCTGGGAAAAACTCTCGGCAACACAGCGGGCGACGTTCACGTTCAACGCGTCGACGTGGCTCGACGAGACCCGTGATCCGGACGCGCTGAGGCTCGACCTCGACAAGCTCGGCGCCTTTCCGGCGCCCGCGTTGCTGACGCATGGAGGCACGAGCCCACCGTTCTTCCCGACTGTGGTGAAGCTCATTGCCCGGCACATGCCACGCGCCGAGACCGATGTGTTTCCGGGCTCCGGCCACGTTCCGCATCTCAGTCAGCCCGAGGAGTACGTTGCGCGCGTGACGCGCTTCCTTCTTGCGGGAGCGCAATAAAAAAGCGGGATGCCCGGCCCGGGCATCCCGCATTCTGCCTCAAGACCCGAGTCGTTACGGCTGGTAGTCGGCCTTCGCCTCTGTCGTTGACGCGACGTCCACGGCGCCGGTCGCCTCGAGCACGTCCTTGGCCTTGTCCGCCCAGTCGGAGTCGTCGCAGTGGACCGACATGAGAATGCCGCCGTCCTTGAGGCGCCCAGCATAGCGCTTCGCTTCGAACTCCGGGATTCCCATGCCCGCGAGCGCGCCGATCAGGCCTCCGGCCGCGCCGCCGGCGCCGGCGCCCGCAAGGGCGGCAACGAGCGGTCCCGCCACGAGCAGCGGACCAATGCCCGGAATTGCGATGGTACCGGCCGCCGCGAGCCACGCGAGTCCACCCCCGACCACCGCGCCGGTCACGGCACCAGCGGTTGCACCCTCGGGCGCCTTGGAGTGCTTCTCCGTCGCCAGCTCCTTGGTGCCGAGTGATTCCGGGTAGAGCACCGAGATGTCGGTGGTCCGAAAACCAGCCGATTCGAGTGCCGAAACGCCGGCGCGGAGCTGGTCGGTCGTGCTATAGATGCCGAACGCTGCCTTGTTCTTTCCCATGAATCCCTCCGGGTGAAGACGCTGTGGAGAGCGTGGTACCCGCGAGGGAAGCGAAGGTGCGGCCCAGCTTCGGCGAGTTCGAAGTGCAGAACGGCGTTAAGGCGGAACGGCGTTAAGGCGGAACGGCGTTAAGGCGGAACGGCGTGAAGGCGGAACGGCGTGAAGGCGAACGGCGTGAAGGCGAACGGCGTTCTCACGCAGTCCCGTCTTCACGCAGTACCGTCTTCACGTAGTACGGTCTTCACGTAGTACGGTCTTCACGTAGTACCGCCTTCACGTAGTACCGCCTTCACGCAGTACCGCCTTCACGCAGTACAGCCTTCACGCAGTTCCCGCCTTTCAGCGGCAGTCAGGGCTTCTGTGTCGCCCCCGCCGCGCCCAGGTACTGCTCCAGCCACCCCATCCATCTCCGCTGCACGTCGCGCTGGCGCACGGGGTCGGCGGCGTTGTGTCCCGCGATCGGATACGCGATGAACTGCGTCGTCACGCCGTAATCCTTGAGTGCGTGGAACAGCTTGTAGCTCTGTGTGATTGGCACGCGGTAATCGCCCACGTTCGACATGATCAGCGTCGGCGTCTTCATCTTCGACACATAACTGATCGGCGACTGCTCGTGAATGCGGTCCATCGCGTCCTTGTTCACCCACGGTGAATTCTCGCCGCGGAGGTTCGCACCGTCGCCGAGCATCTGCTGGTCGAGCTGGTCGGTCACTGCGGCACCCGCCACCGCGACCTTCCAGATGTCGTAGTGCCCGATCATCCACGTGGTCATGTAGCCGCCGTACGACCAGCCGGACACGCCAACGCGCGCCATGTCGACGATGCCCTTCGCCTTGATCGCGTCGATCCCGGCCATCACGTCGCGCCCCGGGCCGGCGCCGGCGTCATTGCGGATCGCGCTCTGGTACGCGTTGCCCAAGTGGTCGCTCCCGCGATAGTTGGGCTGAAACACGAGCCAGCCCTTCGCGGCAAGAAGCTGCGCCTGCGAGCTCCACGAGAGCAGCGACGCGCCGCGCGGTCCGCCGTGAATCACGAGCACGAGCGGATACTTCTGCGACGGATCGAAATCCGGCGGGTACGTGAGCGTGCCGTTTTCGTAGAACTTGTCGTTCTTCCACTCGATCATTTCCGTCTTGCCGAGTGACAGCGAGGCGGTCGCGCCGTTGACGTCGGTCAGCCGCCTGGGCTCCGCGTCTGGCGACGACATGTAGTAGAGCTCCGACGGCCGCGTCGGCGAGCTCGCGGTGAACGCGATGCCGCCGTTCTTCCCGACCATCATATCCACGTAATACGAATTCGCGGGGCTCACGCCCCCGAGCTCGAGTCGCTTCGCACCTTTGCCGTCAACCGGCTGGATGTAGAGCGATACGCGCATCGAGTCGTTGCTGCCCACGAGCATCGACTTTCCATCGGGCATCCAGAGCGCGCGGTCCATGCCGTGATCGATGTCGCGCGTGATCGGGCGTCCAGCCGTATCACTCGGCGTCCATACCGACACGCCGTTCGACATGAATGCGAGCGTGTTCGTCGCGGCGTTATACATCGGGAACGTTCCGCTCAGGTTGCGTCCTGACTTTTTGAGCGGTGTGAGCGAACCATCCTTCACGTTGACGGTGAAGAGCTCGTTCCCGCGCCCGTGTGCACTCTCCTGGCGCGCGAACGTGATTCCGGCGCCGTCGAGCGTCCACGTGATTGCCGACGCAGGCGGGCCTGGCGGGTGACTCACCGGCAGACTCCAGCTGCCGTTCGTCAGCCGCCTCTCTCCGCCACCGCCGGCGGACACGAGCCAAAGATGCGTTGGATACTTGTCGGCATTCGTGAGGAAATCATCGTTGACCATGACTTCGAACGAATCGTTGAAGCGTTCGGGGCCGTTCTTCTTCTCGGGCACGTCCATGGCGGCGAACGCGATGGAGCTTCCGTCCGGCGACCAGGTGAATTGCTGCACTCCCGACGCGGCGTTCGTGATCATTCGTGGCGCAGCACCGGCTTTCATCACGTGGATCTGGAGCCGCCCATTCCCACCCGGCACCGAGAGCGCGGGTCCGGTCGCTCCGACGCTCGCGAGAAACGCGATCGTCTGGCCGTCGGGCGAATAACGCGGGAATGAAAGTCCCGGCAGCCCAGTCACGAGCGTCTTCGACTTTCCGCTCGCGATATCGATCTGCACGAGCTCGGGATCGTAACGATCTTCGTCGAGATTGGGCTTCGATACGACGACAATGACACTCTTGCCGTCGGGAGAAATCTGCGGGTCGTTCACGCGATTCACGTGCGAGAAATCATCGAGCGTGAAGCGATGCTGCTGCGCGGCAAGGGGCGCGGCGATGCAGAAGAGAAATGCGAGCGCTTTCAGGGTATGGCGCACGAAATACTCCGGCCGGGGATGAGGACCGGAAGATTGGGCGCGCCCGGGACGGGGTCAAGCACGGCGCGGATCTAGAGCTCGAACAAGCGGGCCAGCCAGCCGGGCCCGCGGCCGTACCGCGCCGCGCGGAACAGCACGACACCCGCCGCAATGGTGATCGTACCGTTCACCAAAGGCCGCCAGGCGCCCGTGCTTTTCACGACGCCGAAGATCAGCACCACGGATCCGCTCACGACGAGGAGCACGGACAGGGCGGTGGCGCTCGCACGGGCAACCGACTGGAAATCGCGCATGATCAGACGTTATCGCCCCGCGGCCTTCTCCGTGTCAAGCTCACGCGGTAGTGTCTGCTGATGACAGTCACCCCAATCGTGCGCCGGTCGACCGCCGAAGACGACGATGCCGTCGCGCATCTCTTCGAGCAATACCGAGCCTTTTACCGCGTGACGCCCGATCTCGCGCGGAGCCGCGAATTTCTCAGAGAACGGCGTGAGCGCGGGGAGTCACTCGTGTGGATCGCGCTGCTCGATGGCAAGGCGGTCGGCTTCACGCAGCTCTATCCCGTGTGGTCCTCGCTGCACTGCCGGCGCGTATGGATGCTGAACGATCTCTTTGTGTCGGAGTCGGCACGCGGTCGCGGTGTGGGCGCGGCGCTGCTCGCCGCCGCGAAGGAGCACGCAGTCGCGACCGATGCGAAGTACGTCGTGCTGACAACCGAGCCGCACAACGCGCCGGCCCGGCGCCTGTACGAGCGCGCCGGGTACAGGCACGAGAAAGAGTTCATCGATTACGTGCTCGACCTCTGAGCGCCGGCGCTCGTCTACATCTTCGACTTGCCCGCGTTCACCATCCACGGCGTGCCGAACTTGTCGGTCACGCTTCCCCAGCGTTCGACCCAGAAGGTTTCCTGCCACGGCATGTTCACTTTGCCGCCTTCCGCGAGTGCGTTGAAGATCTTCTCTCCCTCGGCGGTGCTGGGATACGACAGCGACAGGGTAAAGCCCTGCATCCCATTGTATGGCGCGCCCGGCATGTTGTCCGATGCCATGAGCTTGTTATTGTCGATCGACAGCGTGCAGTGCATGATCTGATTCTTGAACTCCGGCGGCGCCTTGTCCGCCATCGGAGATTCGCCGTGCGTGAAAATCATCTCGATTTTCGCGCCGAGCGTCTTCTCGTAGAATCGCACTGCATCGGCGCAGTTGCCGTTGAAGGTCAGATAGGTCTCGACGCCGGGCATGCTCTCGTGCTCACGATTGAGGGGGCCGAATTCTACACCAGCCTTGTCACGGCCGCCCGTTACGTGTGATCAAACGTGATCAGAGGGACGGTCACTCCGGCCGCTTGAACAGTCCGACGTACACGGCTTTGCCGAGCACGTGCCCCTGCATCGCTTTCATGACCGCGGCGCGGGTCTCGAGCGCGGCGGTAACCGGTTGGGCGTTTGTGGACGCAGCAACCTCGATCCTCGTGTCGAGCGCGTACACTTCGAACGTGTAGTGATGGAGCGGACCGTTCGCGGCGGCGCCGGGACCACGGTACTGCGGCCCCGATGCACTGATCTGACGCATTCCGTCGGGCAATTCGCCGCCCGCTTTCACGCCTTCGCCGAGGCCGGTGGAGGACGCAGGAATATTCCAGACGATCCAGTGCGGCTGAGTCTCCGTGCCGCGCTGGATTGAGACATCGGGGTCCAGCATGTTTACGACGAACGAAACCGTGCCCGCCGGAACGTTCGTCCACTTGAGCTCCGGAGAGACCTGCTCACCGGCTTGGGTGAATTTGACCGGGATCAGCGCACCGTCTGCCCAACCACTCACCGTGAGGACCATCGGCGTGGGACGCTGCGCGGTTTGCGCGCTTGACGGAAGGCTGGAGGCCATGAGGAGAGCAGCGGTCAGAAGATGGCGTTTCATGGAGACAAGGTATGGTACTCGTGAACGTCCGGCGAGCCTCGCGGCCCTTGCCGTGGCGGCCTTGTCCGCCGATGATCCGTCATGGCTCAAGTCGGGCTCGTGGCACCGGATCTCCAGGGACTCGACGCGCTGATCGCCGAGAGCGCCGCGCAAGGGTTCGATTTCCTCAAGCGTATTCCGAAGCTCGTCGCGGAAGACGCCCGCTACCTCGACGCGGACGGGAGCTTCGTGCTTGGCGCGTACGACGGCGGCGTGCTGGTCGGCATTGGCGGTGTGACGCCGGATCCGTATCTCCGAGAACCCGGGCTCGGGCGCGTCAGGCACGTGTACGTCGCGCAGCGCCACCGGCGGTCGGGCATCGGACGCGAGCTCATCGGCGGCCTCGAAGCGCGCGCAGCCGCCGCGTACCGGCGGCTGCGGCTTCGGGCCGTGACCGCCGAAGCCGCCGCTTTCTACGAATCCCTCGGCTACCATCGCATCGCGGACGAGAAGGCGACGCATGCGAAGGCCTTGGTGCAGCCACTCGGACCGACGACCTGAGCCCGTGAACCGATTCTCTGCGTTGCTGCTCGTCGCGGGGTTCTTCGCGGCGACAACCAGTTCGGCACAAACGGCAAGCGGGACGCCAGTGAGTCCGCGCATGGCGCAGCTCATTCGGGACGTCGAGAAGGGCACGCCGAACGCGGTGCAGACGTTCTGGAATTCGCTCTACATGAACCGGAAAGAGCCGATCGTCGAAGAGGTACCGACCCATCCGGAGCTGCGTCGCGTCACCTTCGTCGTCCGCGCAACCGAGGGAGCCGCGCCGCAGCTCATCGGCCCAATGCTGCCGCCGGCGACGCACCATCAGCTCACGCGAGTCCCGGGAACGGAGATCTGGTATCTCACGGCGGATTTTCTCGCCAACGCGCGGTTCACGTACGCGTTCGAGGCGCCGGGCGGCAAGGAGCTGATCGATTCGCTCAATCCACCGTCGCGTGACGCGGACAAGTCGGTTCTCGAGTTGCCGCTCGCGCCCCGGTCAAATCTGACGCATCCGGTCGCGCGAAATCCGCATGGACGCGTGATGCCCGCCGCGATTCCGAGCAGGATCCTCGGACAGCGGCGGAAGATCAGCGTGTACACGCCCCCCGGCTATCCGACGAAAGGCGTCACGTACGGCTTGTTGATCGCGCTCGACGGCGAGGATTATCGCACGAGCGTTCCCGTGCCGACGATCATCGATAACCTGCTGGCGACGTCGCGCATCACGCCGCTCGTGGCGGTGTTCGTGGACAACATCGATCAGGACACGCGCAACAAGGAGCTCGGGTGTTCGGACTCGTTCAGCGATTTTCTGGCGAAGGACGTGGTCGACTACGCGCGCACCACATATCACGTCAGCACTGATCCGTCGAACGTGGTCGCGTCCGGCTCGAGCCTTGGCGGGCTTGCCGCTGCGTGTGCGGCGTTTCGCCACCCCGAGGCGATAGGAAAAGTTCTTTCGCAGTCGGGTTCGTACTGGTTCTATCCGGGTTGGCCGGCGGCACCGCCGGATTCGACGCAGACCGAATGGTTCGCGAAGCAGATCGCCGCCACGGACAAGAAGCCCATCCAGTTCTTCCTTGAAGCGGGACTGTTCGAGACCTTCCCGCCGCTCAATCTGCTCGGATCAAATCGCACGTTCCGCGCGGCGCTCGTGGCGAAAGGGTACGACGTTGCGTACAGCGAGTTTGCGGGTGGACACGAGCCTCTGAACTGGAAGAACTCGTTCGGCAGCGGACTCGTGTCGCTCGTGCCTTCGCTGCTCTCGGGTGTTAACGCCGATAACCCGCCGGTTGCCCTGGCGTTTGCCGCGGAACGCAAGTTCTTCGACTTGTGGGGCGCGTACTGGGCGGCAAGCGAGAGAACGCGCAATTCAGCGTACTACGATCTGGATTCGGCGACGTTCAAACGCGTGGCGCCGCACAACTGCATGTCGACGATCTTCCGCTGCACGCCGGACGGGCCGACATTCATCAAGCCCGTCGATCCGCGACTCGCGGATTTCGAATGCTACGTGGGCTTCGATACGGCGCAGGTGGTCGTTCCCGAGCTCGCCTGGGGCGTGCCGCTCGGCAAGCGCATGATTGCGAGCCAGGTGAACTCGCGCCGGTTCGTGTGTCCGAACTGGTTGCCGCCGGGTGATTTCTACCTCACCGGTCCGCACCTGCCCGACGAACGTTCGGGCATCGACGCCGCTCTCGAGCCCAAGTACCGTGCGGCACTTCAGCGCCAGCGATTGCTTCTCATCGCGCAGTTTCAGCAGGCGTTGCAGAGCGATCCGAAGAACAACGCCACGATCGGCCAGCTGGTGCGTCTCCGCGTCGACGCGAAAGACTACGCCGGGGCGCTGAGCGCCGCGCGCGGGTGTGCCGCGGACCGGTGGTGGTGCCTCGCGCTCCGCGGGTACGTGCAGAATCTGCGCGGCGATATCCGCGAATCGGATTCTCTGTTTGCGGCGAGCGTTGCGCTCATGCCGGAGACGGAGCGGTGCCGGTACTCCAACATCGGCATGCTGTTCGCAGGCGACGCGCAGGAGGCGTATGTCAAAGCCGGCTGCGCCGGGCGCGATTCCCTGAACGCCACCACCTGGTGGCTTGCCGATCCTCTCTGGAGCGTGCCTGGCAACGACCGGCGCACGGAGCAATTCAGTCGCCGGGTGCTCATCGATCTGCACGCAGCGACCGGACGAGATGAACGATTCAACTGGATGCCGGGAGGCGGAGGCGATGCGCTCGCCGAGATGATCGCGCGATACGGGTGGATGAGCTACGCGTACGCCTCCATGGCAAAGGACACGGCGCCGCGTCCAATCCGCTTTCCTGCACCGCGCCCTCCGAGCTGGGGCGTGCAGCTGCTGTACGCGCCGCAGCCTGATGGTCCACCGCTTCCCGATCCGATCGAACAAGCGCGAAAGGTTGGAGGGTGGCAGAGCACGTTCGAATATTCGCTCGGCCGCGTGCACGCCATTCCCGCGTGGTCCATGATCACGGATCCGTTCGGCATCAAGACCACAGACTGGACGATGAACGGGCCCGGCGGTGAAGGGGCTGACATGATGAAATGGTGGCCCGACGAGCACTACGTTCCTCTTCACCCGCTGATATCGCTCGCAGACCAGCAGCTCGCGTTTCTCAGGCGCGATACCACGACGCTGATCGCGTACGCGACCAACCTCGCGCAGACGGACCTCGACCGGAAACTCGGCGACACGGTGCGCGCGGTGCTTATTGCGTCGCCGCACCCGGATGTCTTCCGCTGGATTGGCGACAAGCGCGTTGGAGCGCACGACAGGCTGACGTTCCTCGGCGCGCTTCCGCGCGGCCCGTTGCTCGTTTCCGCGGAGATCCCGTGGGACGGAGAGAAGCGCGGCGCGAGATCCCGCTTCGGCGCCAAGCCGCCGGAACCTCTCTCGGCGATGGCCGTCGGAACGCTGGCCATGTCGGACCCCGTGTTGCTCGTCGTGCCGGCGAACGTCACCGAGCTCCCGCTCGACGCCGATTCCGCGATCACGCTCATGCGCGGCTCGACCACGATGTCCGCCGGCACCAACGCGATCGGGGTGTATTGGGAAGCCTACGGGTTCAATCAGCGCGATTCGGTCGTGGTTACCATCAGCGTACAGCGAAAGTCGGGTGGCTCGAACGCGGTGACGTTTTCGTGGAAGGAGCCGGACCGCGGGCATCCCACGCGCGTCATCAACGGCGCCGTTCCTGTCGAAATGCGAAGCGTCATCGTCAACATCGCACAGTTGCCCGCGGGGTCGTACACACTTGAAGTCTCGATGACAAAGCCCGGCGCGAAACCCATCTTGTCGTCACGCGAGTTCGTGCTGCGCTGAATGCTCCCTCGCGCGCGTTCCTCTGGCGGAGCGCCATCACAAATCGTATCGTCGTGGCTGCGCAACCCGGCCACATGAGCACCCAAACAGAACGACTCACCGTCGCACTCGCGGGCCAGTACCGCATCGAACGCCACCTCGGCGAAGGGGGCATGGCGACGGTGTATCTGGCGCACGACCTCAAGCACGACCGAAAGGTCGCCGTAAAAGTGCTGCGTCCCGAGCTCGCCGCGGTGCTCGGTGCCGAGCGTTTCGTGCAGGAAATCAAGACGACGGCGGCGCTGCAGCATCCGCACATCCTGCCGCTCTTCGACAGCGGGCGCACCACGGGCGGCGACGACGGCGGCACGTTTCTGTATTACGTGATGCCGTACGTGGAAGGTGAGACGCTGCGTGACAAGCTCAAACGGGACACCCAGCTCGGCATCGACGAGGCCGTGCGCCTCACGGGCGATGTCGCCGACGCGCTCGACTACGCGCATCGCCATGGCGTGATCCACCGCGACATCAAGCCGGAAAACATTCTCTTGCACGACGGCCGGCCCGTTGTTGCGGATTTCGGTATTGCACTCGCGGTGAGCGCGGCGGCCGGCGGACGCATGACCGAGACCGGTCTCTCGCTCGGCACGCCGTTCTACATGAGTCCCGAACAGGCGACGGCGGACAAGGAGCTCACCGCGCGATCCGACATTTATTCGCTCGGTTGCGTGTTGTATGAGATGCTCACCGGCGAACCACCGCATACGGGAGCAACGGCGCAGGCGATCGTCATGAAGATCCTCACCGACGATGCGCGACCGGTGACGGACCTTCGTCGTTCGGTGCCGCCGCATGTCGCGGCGGCGACCGCGAAGGCACTCGAGAAGCTGCCCGCGGACCGATTCGAGACGGCACACGCATTTGCCGACGCGCTCAAGGACGCGCGGTTTACCGCGCAGACGCATGCCCATACCAGTGCGAGGGGCGCGCTCGCAGCCCAGCAGCGGCGATCATACGCACCGCTGCTCGCCGCCGCGACGCTCGTGTTTGCCGCGATCGCAGCCTGGGGATGGACGCGCTCACCGGCAATGACGGCACCGACGATCGCGTATCGCGCGCGTATCCCGCTTCCCATAGAAAACGGGCTTGGCAACGATTTCGGCAGCCAGATCGCCATTTCGCCCGACGGGAGCAAGCTCGTTTACGCTACGGCGGAAGACGGCACGCCCAAGCTCTGGATGCTCAATCGCAACGAGCTGGCGCCGAAGATCATTCCCGGAACCGAGCAGGCGCATCAGCCGTTTTTCTCGCCCGACGGATCCAAAGTCGCATTCCTCACGTGGGATCGCCGGCTCAAGGTCATCTCGCTGACTGGCGAGCCCCCGACAACTCTTGTTGACACGGGCATCGTCCGCGGCGGCGGCGCGTGGGGCGAAGACGGGTACATCTACCTGTCGGGCGGATCGCGCGAGACAGGTGTCGACAACCGCGGCATCCTGCGCGTCGCCGAGCGGGGCGGCCAGCTCGAGCGCGTCTCGAGTCTGGATAGCAGCACGAAGGAAATCGTGCATAACCAACCTGTATGGCTGCCCGGCGGCCGCGGGCTCGTGGTGACGGTCCAGCACGATGTGCAATACGATGCCAGCAAGTCCGAAATCGCCGTCATCGATATTCGTACGCACAAGCACACGAAGCTTCTCGAAGGAATCATCGCGCGCTGGTCACCGACGGGACATCTGATCGTCGTGCGCGCGGATGGCGCGCTCGTTGCCGCGCCGTTCGATCCAAAGAGTCTGAAGCTCACCGGCCCCGCTACGCCGCTGCTCGAGGGCGTCGACGTCGAAGTGCTCGCGACATCGGACATCGCGCTATCGAACAACGGCACGCTCATCTACGCGATGGGTGGCGGCGGGAGCCGGCAATTCGAGCCCGTATGGATCACCCGGGACGGCAAGGTCACGGCGGTCGATCCCGACTGGCAAGGGCCGTTCCGAAATCCGGCGGTCTCCGCCGATGGAAAACTCCTCGCGCTCACGGTCGCGGAGGCCGAGAACCACATCTGGATCAAACAGCTGGACCACGGACCGTTTTCAAAACTGACGTTCGACGGCCGCAACAACGCGCGCCCGGCCTGGATGGGGCTCGGTCACGACGTGCTGTTTACCTCCGACTCGAAAGGCGTTCTGGCTGCGTTCGCAAAGCGGGCGGACGGCAGCGCACCCGCGACGCAAGTGTTTTCCGCGAAGACTGCTGTGAACGAGGTCGAGTGGTCGCGCGATGGTGCGTGGGCAGTCGCTCGCATCAACTCGGCCCCGATAGGCGACATCGTCGCGTGGCGCCCGGGCAAGGACACGGTGGCCGTCGCGATTGTTACGACGAAGTTCGACGAGGTCGAGCCGTCGCTGTCGCCGGATGCAAAGTTCGTTGCGTACGCGTCCAATGAATCGGGCCAGTACGAGATCTACGTGCGTCCGTTCCCCGACGCATCGTCGGCGAAGTGGCAGGTGTCGAGGAAGGGAGGGCGCGAACCCGTATGGTCGCACAGCGGCCACGAGTTGTTCTTTCGCGATTCGCAGAATCGAATGGCCGTGGTGCAGCGCCTGCCCGGCGTCGCGTTCGCGATGAGCGAGGAGAAGGTGCTGTTCACCATGGCGGGCATTCGCAGCGGCGAGAACCATCGTTCGTACGACGTCGCGCCCGACGATCAGCGATTCATCGCGATTCGCTCGCAGGCAGGCGCTGTCGCGGGTGACACGCCGCTCGTGGTTGTCGACAATTTCTTCGCCGAGCTTCGGCAGAAACTTGGCAAGAAGTAGCGGCCGTGGCTGATCAGCGCGCACTGATCGCGTCGCTGCTGGTTGTCGTTGCGGCGCTCGGCGGTCCGATCGTCGCCGGGCTCGCGGTGCTTGTCTGGGCGGCGTGGTCGCGCACGCCGCTCAAGGCGCTCGGGCTCGGCCGGCCGCGAAGCTGGACTTTCACCGTGATCGCCGGCATTGCGATCGGCGTTGCGCTCAAGCTCGTGCTCAAGGGTCTGATCATGCCGGTCATCGGCGCGCCGGCGGAGAACGCGGCGTATTCCGATCTCGCGGGCAATGCCGCCGCGCTTCCGGGCATGTTCGCGACGATCGTGTTCGCCGCCGGGTTCGGGGAAGAGCTGTTCTACCGCGCGTTCCTGTTCAATCGCGTTCGCGCCGTGATCACCGAGTCACGCAGCGCCACGACGGTGGCGCTGTTCGGATCCAGCCTCCTCTTCGCGCTCGCGCATTTCTTTGACCAGCGACTTGCGGGCGCGGAGCAGGCGCTGATCACGGGGCTCGTGTTTGGTACGCTGTATGCATTCCGCCGCGAGCTCTGGCTGCCGATCGTCGCACACATCGCGTTCGACGTGACAGCGGTGCTGCTCATCTACACGCGGACGGAAGCCGCGGTCGCGCACGCAATTTTTCCGTAGAAAGAGAAAAGCGAGCGCGTTGCCGCGCTCGCTTCTCTGTCCTGCGTCGCCGCGTCCTACCTGGCTTTCGCCAGATCCTGCGCCGCCTTCGCGGCGAGGGTGACGCGGCCTTTGTCTGCCGACGTTGCCACGGCCGCGTTCAGCGCGCTGGCGACCGCACCGAGCTCGCGAGACTTGCCGGCGGGATCCGCGCTTTCGGCTTTGGTCAGGCCCGCGCGCGCCGAGGCGATCGCCGCCGCGGCGAGACCGCTGTTTCGCTCGAGCTGATCCAGGTACGCGCGCACGAGCGCGAAGCTCGGCGGGAACGTGTAATGGACCTGCTCCTGCGTGTTGAACTGATCGAACTTGACCGTCTTCGCGGCGTCGAGCTCGTTCTGCGACAGATACGGACTCGCGACGAGCTCGGCGATGTCCATGCCGCGCTGCTCGTCGGATGAAATGATCAGTCCGTTGTACCAGTACGTGGACCAGTAGCCGCCGCCCGGACCGCGATCGAAGAACGCGATTTCGATCGGGTGCGAAGGGTCGGTCCAGTCGAATACCGTTGCGCCGCCCTGGTAAAACGCCTGCACCATGATGTCGCGCCCCGGCACGGGAATCAGCGACCCGTTGTGCGCGGTACACGTTTCGTTGTCCGCCTGCGGCGCCGGCATCTTGTAATAGCTCTTGAAATTGAGCTTGCCGTTCTCGAGCGTGAAAATCGCGTTGCCACCCCAGTAGAGCGGATCCGACGCGCGGCAGCGCGGCGCACTGCCGCCGCCCCACTCGTCGGAGAACAGGAGCTTCGTTCCATCGTTGCTGAATGTGGCCGAGTGCCAGAACGACATGTTGGAGTCGGCGACGGAAACGAGGCGTTTGGGATTCTTCGCATCGCGAATGTCAAAGAGGAGTCCGTAACCCGCGCACGCGCCGCCGGCGTACCCAATGGCCGTGTATGACGTGATGTCGTGGCAGCCGCTCTGGCCGATGCCGTTGCCGCCACCCCCGCCGCCGCCGCGCCCGCCCCGTCCTCCGCGTCCGCCGGCTGCGGCGGTTGTATCACCGCCGCGGCCTCCGGCGCCCGCACGACCAGCGGCTCCGGCGGCACCGCCCGCAGCACCGCCCGCGCCACCGGTGGTATCGCCAGCAGCGCCGCCGCGGCCGCCTCGTCCGCCGCGGCCTCCACGCCCACCGCGGCCGGCGTTCGTGTCCACTGGATCTGCGTGACGCAGGCGGCCCGTGAGATCGGCCAGCAGGTGTGGCGAGTTCACCACTCTCGACTGCTCCGGATGCGCGAGCGGAACCTTGATGACTTCGATCCGGAATTGCGCGCTGGAAGAATCGCCCGCAGGCGCCTGCACGCAGCCTGCCATCTCGGTCGCAGAGCGAATGCCCGCGTAGCCCGACACGTAGACGTAGATGTTTTCCTTGTCCTTCGGATCGGTGACGACCGTGTGCGTGTGCGACCCGCGGCACGTCTGCACATTGGTCACGAGTTTGGGATGCGCGATGTCCGAGATGTCGAGAATGCGGACACCGCGGAAGCGTTCCTTGCTCACCGTGTCGGTGATGTTCGTCGTGCCGCAATCGTTGCGCGATCCGTTGGACTCACCCGAGATGAACACGAGGTTGCGGTAGACCGACGGGTCCCCCTGGCTGGCCGGGCATAGGAACCCGGAGACCAGCTTCGGCGCGCGCGGGTTCGCGATATCCCAGATCTGGATGCCGCGGTAGTTGCCCTGGATGACGTAGTGGCTCGTGAACGCGAGGTCGGATCCCGTGGCGCCGCGCCCCGCGAAGCCTTCCGTCGCGGGTGAGTTGGAGATCGTGCGCATGTTCCACGCGGCTTCTCCCGCTTCGCCGACCGCCGCGCCGGGCTTGAGTCCGACGCGCGGATCCGGTTTCGCAACCGGCGCGTTCGCGGGATAGTGAAACGCCGGCGACGCGTTGAGCGAAACGTCGCCCGACATCGTCACAGCCACGCCGTTTGGCGCCGGTGCCGAAGAAGTAGCGGGCGCGCTCGAAGTGCCACCGTGCGAGCACGCGGCCACGAGAGCGAGGAGCATGAATGCGGGTTTTTTCATTTCAATCGTCCACTCGGGTAATCGGGTAATCGGGTAATCGGGCAATCGCGCACTCTCACCGCTGGTCCAGCATGAGCTGCATCTTGTGAATCTCTGCGGACTGATCTGCTTCGACGTCGGACGCAAAACGGAACACGGTTTCGTCGTGGCCGGCGTCGCCATGACTGAAGAGCTCACGCACCATGTCGATGGCGCCCTGATGGTGGCCGATCATCCCGGTGAGAAACAAGCGGTCGAAATCTGCGCCGCGTGCCTTGTCGAGGGCCGCCATCTGTTCGTCGGTCAACATGCCGGGCATGAGCATTTCGTGCGTCATGCCTCCCATCTTCATGACGTGTTTCGTCGAGAGCGAATCCGGCACGTCCTGATTTCGTTCCGCGAGCCAGCGGCTCATCAAGCGAATCTCGTCGGTCTGCGCGATGATGATGCGCTGGCAGAGCGTCCGCACATCGGCGCGCGCGCCGTGCGTCGCGGCCCAGCGCGCCATGATCACGGCCTGCGCGTGGTGCGGAATCATGCCCTGCATGAACTCGACGTCGGCGGGCGCAAACTTCCGCGCCTCCTGCTCGGCTTGGGCAATGGCGGCCTTCGAACCCGCCCCGACCACTCCCGCGCCCGGCGCGAGTGTCACGCCTGCCGATGGCGGAGGCGCCGAGTGGCACGCCATCGAGACAGCCAGAAGCGCGGCCGCAACGTGCTTGGTGGAAAGGGTCAACTGCGAATCAGGCACAGGGTGCGAGAAACTATATTCCAGCTCCAATGACCGCTACGGCTCCGCTCCCCGTTTCGCTGGACAAATCCAGCCCTCCGCGCCGCCTCAGGAACTACGTCTTCGGCCAGTGGGTGGAAGGCTCCGGCAAGGCAACAGACCTCTTCCACGCCGTCTCCGGCGACAAGATTGCCGAAGCGTCCACCGGCGGCATCGACTTCAAGGCGGCCGTGCAGTACGCACGCGCGGTCGGTGGGCCCCGGCTCCGCGCGATGCGCTTTCACGAACGCGCGCGGATGCTCAAGGCGATGGCGAAATACCTGATGGAAAGGAAGGACGAGTTCTATCGGGTGTCCGCGGCGACGGGCGCAACGAAGCGCGACGGCTGGATCGACATCGAGGGCGGGATCGGCACGCTCTTCGCGTATGCATCGCGTGGGCGTCGCGATTTTCCCGACGAGACATTCCACGTCGATGGCGTGACCGAGCCGCTCTCAAAGGGCGGCACGTTCATCGCGAAGCACATCTGCGTACCGCTCGAAGGCGTCGCGGTGCACATCAACGCGTTCAACTTCCCCGTGTGGGGAATGCTGGAGAAGCTCGCGCCGACGCTCCTCGCCGGCGTGCCCGCGATCGTAAAACCCGCGACACTCACGTCGTATCTCACCGAAAGTGTTTTCGCGGAGATGGTCGCGAGCGGCATTTTCCCCGAAGGATCGATTCAGCTGCTGTGCGGTTCAGCGGGCGATCTCATCGATCATCTCGACGAGCAGTGCGCTGTGGCGTTCACCGGCTCCGCCGCGACGGGGCGGATGCTCAAGACGTCGAAGTCTATCATCGAGAACAGCGTGCGCTTCAACCAGGAAGCCGATTCGCTCAACTACTCGATGCTCGGTCCCGATGCCGTGCCGGGTACCGAAGAGTTCGATCTCTTCATCAAGGAGGTTGCCAACGAGATGACCACCAAGGCCGGGCAGAAGTGCACGGCCATCAGGCGTACGTTCGTCCCGGAAAACGTCGTCGGCGACGTGATGTCGGCGATCACGAAGCGACTCGACGCGATCAAGCTTGGTGATCCCGCGGTCGACGGCGTGAGGATGGGACCCCTGGCCGGTCGCGCGCAGGTCGAGGCGGTGCGCGAGAGTGTGAGCCGGATTGCGCGCGTCACCGAACGCGTGTACGGAAATCCCGATTCGTTCGATGTCGTCGGTGCCGACGCAAGGAAGGGTGCGTTCTTCCCCACGTTGCTTTTCTATCAGAAGGATCCGTTCGCGTCGAGCGAGCCGCACGACGTCGAAGCGTTTGGGCCCGTGAACACCGTCATGCCGTACAGAAAGCTCGACGAGGCGATCGAGCTCGCGAAGAAAGGCCGGGGCTCACTCTGCGGGTCGCTCTTCACGAACGACGACGCCGTGGCGCGGAGCGTGGCACTGGGGACCGCCGCGTATCACGGCCGGCTGCTCATGATCAACCGTCACAGCGCGAAGGAATCAACCGGACACGGTTCGCCGATGCCGCAGCTCGTGCACGGTGGGCCCGGCCGGGCAGGCGGTGGCGAAGAGATGGGCGGACCACGCGGCGTGCTCCATTACATGCAGCGCACCGCGCTGCAGGGCTCGCCGACCACGCTCACGCGGGTTGTACACGAATATCTCCAGGGCGCCGCGCAGAACACGGGTGGCGTGCATCCGTTCCGCCGGTACTTTGAGGAATTGGAGATCGGCGACACGCTGATCACGGACACGCGCACGATCACGCTCGACGACGTCGAGAAGTTCGCGGAGCTCTCGGGCGACAAGTTCTACGCGCACATGTCGGACGCGGATGCGCAGAAGGGCATCTTCGAGCGGCGCGTGGCGCACGGGTACTTCATCGTGTCAGCCGCGGCGGGATTGTTCGTCGATCCCGCATTTGGTCCGGTGCTCGCGAACTACGGGCTCGAGAATCTCCGTTTTACGAAGCCGGTGTATCCCGGCGACACGATTCGCGTACGCCTTACGGTCAAGCAGAAGACGGTGAAAGAAACGCCCGCGGACGGGCCCCCGCAGGGTGTGATCGCGTGGGACGTCGAGGTCAGGAATCAGAACGACGAGCCCGTGGCTGTCTACACGATTCTCACGCTGGTGCGCAGGAAGGGTGATTAGTCGCTTGCCCGAGTGATTCCAGTTCGATGCGCCGGCGTGCGATCGTGCGCTCGATGTCCGCGATCTTGCGGCCGCGGTCCACGAGTCCCTCGCGGTGACGCCGAAGAAAATACGCAATCGTTTCCACGCGAAGCCGAATGGCGCCCGTCGGCTTGTTCTCGTCGATGTCCTTGAAGCAGAAATACGGCGTTCCCGACTGCTCGATAATCTCTTCGACCACGGAATAGATCGGCGCGTCGTGGCCGCACTTGAAGCTGGAGAGCTCCAGCGCCACGAGGTTGGGATGACGCGCGGTGTACTTCGCGGCCCAGACCTTGCGGTTGGTGTTCTCGCTGTACGAATTCTTCCATGCATCCTCGATCGAGAGCGCGCTGCGCATCGCGCCTGCGCGCACTTCGTCGCCGAATAATCGGTCGAGAATCTTCGGATCGCGCGGGAGCACTTCGGCGGTGAACACCGGAATGCCGAGTTTCTGGAATTCCTCCGGAATCTCGTGACACACGCCGGGATCTTCGTGGTACGGTCGCGAGAGCAGTACCACACCGACCTGATCGGTTGCTTCGAGAACGCCGAGTGCGTCGCGCGCCTGATCGCGCAGTTTCTGCTCCAGGGTGTTCAGGTAGTTCCATGCCGACGCGCACGCGCGCGCGTTCTCCCCTTCGGAGAGGCCCAGCATCTCCTGAAACTCGCCGAACATCTGACGCGCGAGCAGCGCCGGCTCGCTGAAGTTGAGAAACGTGTCCAGGTACCGGATGTTCCGCTCCGCGAAGAGGTCACTTTCCTTCGTGAACGCAGCCTTCACGGCCTCGGGCGTCGTCGTCACCGTTGGACACGAGCGACTGTCGACGATGCCTTCGAGAAACGTCGGCAGGCTGTCGATCATCGGGAAGAAGATGACGTCGAGCGGGCGCTCTACCGTATGCTTGCTGTAGAGCAGGTTGTGGACGTGCGGAATACCGATCTTGCTCGGAAAGCAGGGATCGATGGCGCCACGCTTTGCGCCGGCCTTGTAGAGCTCGTCGCTCGTGTGATCGCTCCACACGAGATTCCGCGCCTGCAATCCGAGGGATTCGAAGTACGCCATGAACCACGGTCCCAGCGAATACATGTTGAGCACGCGCGGCATTCCCACGCGCAGCGCTGCCCGTCGCGCCATCGCCGTGGCCCGCGTGGCCCCGTGCCTGGAACGTGGCCAGAACGATCGTGCGGCCGCCGGCGGCTCGTCGCGAACGCTTGCCACGCCCGACGGCGCAAACGCCGCGCGCGCAGCAATGGCCGCAAAATTGGGATTGGCCTCGCCGACGGCATCGATACCCGCCTTGATCTCCTTCATGGCGTCGATGTCCTCGACCGTCCCCTTTTCGCACGTCGCGATGATCAACCGCTGCTCGCCTGATTGCAGCGGCACTTTCGACGGCGCGCGGGCCTTGGCGCGGGCGACGGTTGTCCGCGCAATGTCCTGCTGATCGGGCGCGACGTCGACCGCCGCCGCCGTTGCAGCGCCACCGGTACGCACGTCGATGAAGGTCCGCAGGCACTTGTTCTTGCAGAAGAAACAACGCGTTGCCTCGGAACGCGTGCTTCGAAAGGCAATCGTCTGCACCAGATCGAGTCCGATGAATGACGTCCGGTGACCGCGTTCGGTGTACAGGCGATGCGCCTCGACCGCGCACCCTATGGCTCCCGCCTCGCCGCAGAACTTGTGCACCACGATTTCCGGCTGTTCCGCCAATCCGCGGAACCGGCTTTCGATGAAGTCCACCTGCGACTTCACCGCCGCGAGGTTGTGTTGCGTACCGCCCTGCAGGACGAAACGGCGCCCCAATTTGGCGAGATTCGGAATCTGCGACACGTAGAGCCAGATGTTTTTCGGCAGCACGTCACACAGCGCGGCCATGATTTCGTTCGGCGCCCAACCCTGTCGCTGAAAGTCGACGATATCCGACTGCATGAACACCGCGCACCCGTACCCGAAGGTCGGCATGGACTGCGCGCTGAAGGCAATCTCCGCGAATTCCTTGACGGAGTAACCGAACGTCTGCGCGGTGCTCTGGAGGAAGTACCCGTTCCCCGCCGAGCACTGGGTGTTGAGCTTGAAGTCCTTGACCTGACCGTTCTTCAGCACGATGAGCTTGATGTCCTGTCCGCCGACATCGACGATCACGTCGGTGTCAGGGTAGAAATGCAGTCCAGCTTCCGTGTGCGCGACGGTCTCAACGAGTGCGACGTCGGCCCGCAGCACGTCCTTGAGCACGTCCTTTGCATACCCCGTCGTGCCGACGCCAAGCACGTCCAGCGTCGCGCCCTGTTCCTCGATCGCCCGCTGCAGATCGCCGACAACGTCCATCGTGTCTTCGATGGGATTGCCCCTGGAAAGACGGTAGGAGGTGGCGATGACGTTCTTTGCTTCGTCGACCAGCACTGCCTTCGTGCTCGTGCTGCCGCCGTCGACGCCGATGAACGCGCGCACTACTGCGCCCCGCTCGACGCGTGGAGTAACCCACGGCGTCGGCGTGTAGCGTGCGCGAAACAGTTCGAGCTCCTCGCGCGTGGACCACAATCCCTTTCCGCCGGCCGCCTGCTTTTCCTCGACACGTCCCACCGTGAGGTACCACTCGAGCTCTTCGAGGCCGCGAAACACGCCGAGGTCGGGCGTGTCGGCGAGCTCACCCTTGGCAAATTCGACCGCGCCGATTGCCGCGAAATACTGCGCGTCCGCAGGCACGAGAACGAGTTCTTCGAGCGGAGTGTTCCTGTCGTACTCGACGCCGCGTTCATCCCATACGGCGACGAGATTGCGACGCCAGCATTCCTGCAGACCGGCGATGTAGCAGTTGGGTCCGCCGAGCAGCAGTACGAGGGGACGCAGAGTGTGCCCGCGCGTGAGCACCGCGAGGTTCTGCTGCACGATGGATTCAAAGAGCGACGCCATCAGCTCGGTGGCGGGCACGCCCTGCTTCTGCAGACCGTTGATATCGGTCTCCGCAAACACGCCGCACTTGCCCGCAACCGGGTGCAACTTGAGCCCGGCGTATCCCATCCTGCACAAATCCGCGGCGGCGATGCCGAGCTTGGCGGTGACTTTGTCGATCACCGCGCCGGTGCCGCCGGCGCACTTGTCGTTCATCGAGGGACTCTTCTTCTTCCGCCCCGTTGACTGGTCCGTGTGAAAGACGATGATCTTGGCGTCCTGCCCGCCGAGCTCCACAACGCTTTGGACATCGGGGTAGAGGCGCTCGACCGCCAGGCTGACGGCGTTCACCTCCTGCACGAATTTGGCCCCGATGCGCGCGCCGATCGACGCGCCGCCTGATCCCGTCACGAACACGCGAAACGCATGTGTCGGCACGCCGGCAAAACGCGTCGTGATGACGTTCAGCATCTCAACGCACTTCTCGGGCTGCCGGGTTTCGTGCCGCTGGTAGTCCTTGCACAGGATCTCGTCAGTCGCGGGGTCGACCACGACGAACTTGACCGTGGTGCTCCCGACGTCGAGCCCGATGAGCAATCCCTGCGGGTATTGCGCCGTCCCGGCGAACACCGGCGGCGCCGTGCGTGATCCAGGCATGCGCACCTTTGGCCTTGGGGCGCACATTTCCAGTTGGATCAGCGTCGGCTCCTGCGCCGCGCTCTTGCTCCCGCATCCGCCGCCGCTGCTGCAGGAACGTGTCGCCGGTGCCTCCACTGCGTCGCGATCGTCCTCGTGGGCGATCACGAGGCGACCGCGTTCAGTTCCCGTGCCGCGTCCGGCACGATGCCCTCGCCTCGCATCAACGAGCCGACATGCAGCGCGAAATGCGCTGCCCGTCCCACGTATCCCGCGCGACGCGGAATGTCCTGCACGGGACGGCGAAGCGCACGCCGGGTCGCGACGAACGCGCGCAACTCCGCGAGTGAATACCCCGACTCGCCCACGGCACGGCGAAACTCTTCCTTGCATTTTCCCTTGGCCTCGCCCAGGGCCATCTGCACACGGCTGTGCGCGTTGATGTCTCCCTCGCCGGATGTTTCGACGGGGATGTAGATCATGTCCTTGAAGTGCGATGTCACCGCGGCCTGCGCACCGTCGGACTGTGTGCTCGGCATGCAGCCAAACGGCTTGAGGCTCAGCACCATGTGGCAGAGCTCCTTGTTGCTGTAGTAGATGTTCTTCGCCACCTCGAGGTGACCTTCGCCACCGCCCGCCCGGCTGTTGTAGTACGGGTGGCCGACGCGCTGGAGCTCAGGCTGATCGACGAGCGCGTGCGCCATTTCGCCGAGCGCACTGCGCATCCGTTCGTACTCACGGGTGAGCAGGCGTTGCGCGAGGGTCAGCTTGAACATCTTCTTTCGGAACGCCACTTCGGCGCCGACCCGGTTGCGGATGCCGCTCGCCGGGGCCGTGCCCCCGTCGTACACGAGTCCGGCCCGGTCTTTTGCGACGTTCACGGACTGGTTGAGCATGTACATGATCCACGTCGTGACCGGCTCAACGAGCACTTCGGCGCCCTCGCCCTCGAGGAAACGGAACATGTGGAAGTTGCCGTCACCTTCCGTCGTCTGCGCCCAGAATTCGCCCGTGACCTTGCAGATCGGCTTCGGGCGGAGGTAGTCGACCTCGATTTCATCGTCGATCATCGAGCGGCACCCGGCGAGTACGTCCGTGTAATGGGTGCCCCGCAGCTGATCGACAAACGTGGCAGCGGCCAGGGCACTGTTGACCGGCGTGACTCTGGACAGCAGCGCCGCGAGCGCGCCGGCGTGAATCGCGTCGTAGTCCTTCTCGCGGAGTGCCTCCTGACTCGACAGCAGGCAGCGCGCAAATACGCCGTCGGTCTGACCGGGACGCACTTCATACGGACGAATGGCGTACGCGACTTCATTGAGCAGGTCACCCATCATCAAACCGTTGAGCAGCGAGATGAAAAAGTTCAGGTTGAACTCGATGCCCGCCTCGACGCTCGCCTGATCCAGGCCGCCTTTCTGCTCGAAGAGCACGACGCGGAATCCGTCGAATCCCGAGTTACGCAGCGCAAGCCGGAACTCGGCTTCGTACATGCCGAACCGGCACGGTCCGCACGCGCCGGCAGTAATGAAGACGTGGTTGTCGAGAATGTCGTCGAGCGGCACGCCGTCGACGTCGCGCATGCGCCGCAGATGATTGACCAGCGCGCCGACCGTGAAGTACGTGGGATTGCACTGGCCGTTGTTGCCGAACTCCTTGCCCGCCTGAAAGTCCGCCTTGTCCGGCGTGGCGATGACACCCGCGTTGTACCCGAGGCCTTCGAGCGCGGCGAGAATGAGTTGCTCGTGCCGCATGGTGAGCCCGCCGAACCAGAGCGTGACACGGCCGCGCTCGGATCGCGTGACCGCTCGCTCGCGTGGGCGGCGGAAATGACTCACGGCGTTCGCGCCGAGGCCCGCGTCCGCCATGAGTGCGGCGCGTTCGGCGTTGAGCGTGCGCTCAATCTCGTTCTCGAGGATCGGAAGCCGTGCCGCGTGGGCGCGTCCGGGTGTGGTGTCGTCGTTCGGCGTTGAAATCACGGAGTCTCCGTTATCGGACGGGGGATTGCGGGAGCGTGCGGTAATCGCAGTGCGCGCGCGATGAGACACGTGCCGGCAACGAGTGGCACAATGCTGAGCCACTGTCCCGTGTGCACGGGAACGCCAAGCCAATGCTCGATGCTGCTGAATGGCGGGAGGGCGCGGACTTGTTCGAGATAGAAGTCCTTGTACTGCTCGACGAAGATGCGAACGCCGAAGTAGCACGTGAGGAAGGTGCCGGCGATCAGGCCGGAGCCGACGGGGCGAATGTTGCGTTTCTCGAGCGCATGGAGCACGAGCCAGGTGATGGGGCCGATCAACAAATCGTAGAGTTGCGCGGGGTGACGCGGCCGGAGATCATGACGTGCGAACACCACGGCCCAGGGAACCGACGCGGGTTGTCCGATGACCTCGGAGTTGAAGAAATTCCCGACCCGGATCCACCCGACCGCCAGCGCGGCTGCTGGTACGAAATAGTCGCCAAGGCGAAGGACAGTGACACGGTGCCTGCGGCTGAACGCCCACAGGGCGGCGGCAAGTCCTATGGCGACACCGTGCGAGACGATGCCGCCTTCCCAGATCGCGAAGATGCGCCACGGATGTGCAAGAAAGACTTTCGGCGCGTAGAACAGGCAGTAACCGAGCCGCCCGCCAATGATGACGCCGGGCACGCCGAAAAAGAGGAAGTCTTCGGCAAACGCGCGCGACTCACCAAAGCGCTGCACGCGCGTGTACCAGATGGCAAAGCCGGTAACCAGCGCGAGCCCGAAGCAAATGCCGTAGTAGCGAACCGAAAGCGGTCCGATGCGCAGGAGCACGGGATCGATGTTCCAGACAAACGAATCCGCCATGTGCTCCAGGTATCGAATCGCGGCGAAACAGAATCACCGCGTGTTGCATCAACCTATGCGTCGTTCTCAGCGCGAGCACACCCGCGGGAACGCTGGTCACTTCGGACTAGTTCGTTCGGGTGATTCCCCGCTGATGCGTGGTACGCCTGCTTGATGGGTGCGCTATTCCTCTCCTTCCGGTGGTCCGTTCATGCATTCGTCCATTCGAGCGTTTGCGAGGCAACATCGCCTCGCACTCTCACTTATCGGTATCGTCGTCAATTGCGCCATGATTTTGCCCGCGTGTGGTTCGCATTCCGACGCCACCGGGAATGAAGACACGCTCCTCGAGTTTACGGCGCACCCATCCGACATGCGGGCAGGGCAGACGGCCACGTTTACCGCGCGTATCACGGACAAGCAGACTCCGCCACACGTCATCGACGGTGAAATCAGGTATACGCTGGGGTTCGATGATGATGTGTACGCCTCGATCGAGCCCACGACCGGGGCGGTGACGGCGCTCACTCCGATACCGGGCAACGCCAGCTCGGTCGAGATCACGGTCTGGGCGGTCGCGCAGGACGAGGATGCCGCGGACGTCAGCGTCAAAGTCACGATTCGGACGCGCGTTGATCAGATCGCACTCACGCCAACATCGTTTTCGGTCACCGTCGGCGACCAGCACACGTTTGCCGCGCCGGTGACCACGCTCGCCGCCGGGGGACCGCAGACCGCGCCAACGTACGCGTGGCTCAGCTCCAGCCCAACCATCCTTTCAGTCGACGCTGCCGGCAAGATCACCGGTCTCGCCCCGACTCCCGCGAACACGCCCGCGATGATCACGGTGTCGGCGGAAGGCATTGTGAGCAATCAGATCGCCGTCACCGTCAACGCGGTCAGCAACGTTCCGGCCACGATGACCCTCACCGCAGTCCCCGCGACGGGCACCGTTGGGATCGGCGCGACGAGGCAATACAGCATTGAAGTTCGCAATCAGGCTGGCGCGGTGCTGCCGCAGTTCACGACCGCCGCCTGGAGCATCACGACGGGAATCACGATCGCATCGATCAATGCAACCACCGGACTCGCGACGTGCAATGCGATTGGTACGTCGAACGTCCATGCAGTCGGTCCCGCGACCGCTCAAGGCATCAACCTCACTGCTGACGCGCCGCTCCAATGCGTGTCGCTCGGCAACATTGCCGCGACGATCGTATTGACACCCTGGACGCTCACGACGGGAGTGAACGGCACGGTGACCACGACGGCGACGTTCCTCGACGCGGCGGGCGCGCCCACCGCGAACGGTTGCCCGCTGTCGTTCCTGATGGATGCGTCGCCGATTGCGTCCGTCACCAGCAGCGGTCTCGTGGCAACAGCGACCGGGAAGGCTGCAGGCACGACGACGCTGCGCGCCTTCTGCAGCAGCGGATTGAACATCAGTGCGCTCGCACGGATGCAGGTGACACAAGCGCCGCTCAACGTGGCCAGTGTGCTGCTGAGTGTGTCGATTTACCTGGCTGCGAGTTCCACGCTGAACAACTCGTTTGACTTCTCAACGTTTGCGTCCGCGAAGGATGCGCTTGGCGCTACCATTGCCGGTGCTCCGATCACGTGGGCGATCTCAGGCAACCCCAACGTGTCGATCAGCGCCACCGGCGCCGTGACCGTCGTACCGTCGGCCGTGGCCGGCTACAGGGGGAGCGCGCTTGTCACCGCGTCGTCCGGCGGCCAGAGCGACATCGGCTGGGTCACGTTCGGTGATGCGGGAACGATCCGCGGACTGGTGACGTCGACCCTCGGCCAATACATCGGTGGAGCGACTGCGACGGCGACCAACTCCGTGACCGGCGCCGTCACGACGTCCGGCATCGGCAACAACGGTCGCTTTGTGCTGACGGGGCTCGCGCCCGGAACGTACAACGTCATTCTCACGGGAACGGCGGTTGGACAGACCGCGCAGAGCTTCAACGGCATCGTCATCACGGCCGGGCAGACGCTGGTCGTTACACCGGTGCCGTGGCCGTAACCGAACCGGCTATCGCTTCACCAGTGCGTACATGCGAACGCTTTCGATCCCGGCGTCGTCCACCGCGACGCCGAGGACGTAGTCGGCACCAATCTCCCTGATGCTGAAGTGAGCGGGCGCCGTGAGCGTCGCGATTCGCTTTCCGGCGCGATCGAACACGCGCCATTCGGTCGGGAGCGCGGGCGTGGCGCGCATGGAGACCCAGAGGTTCCCGGTCTTGTCGACCATAGCCGTTGACCAGTATGGAAAGCGCGCGGGCTTGGGAACTTCATTCCAGCTCTGCTCGAAACGCGCGCGGCGCTCGGCGTTGTTCCCGATCGATTCGAGCGTGGATTTCTTGTAGTCGTCGAGATCACGCGCCGTGACCGGCACGGCCTTGTCGGCAACGGTGACGGTTCCAAGCGGCTTGCCGTCGAGGGTAAACACGCTGACGAACGTGGTGTCGTTGTCGCCGACATACAGGCGGTCGGCGCCGATGGCCTGTTGAGCGTGCGGCGTAAACGGCTGCACGCCACCGCCGCGGCCGCCGGGATGCGTGATCTGCCGAAGGCCGCCGCTCGTGATGAGCGGGATGATGGTGCCTTTGGAAACGTCGAGGAGCGTGTAACGAAGTACCGGGCGATACAGTCCGGTGGGGATCGAACCCGGCCTTTCTTCCTGATACTGCGGGGAAAGCAGGTTGCCGTTGGGAAGAAGCATCGCTCCTTCGGCGAACCATCCGTTCTTCATGAGCGGGTCAAGGGTCAGTATTTCCTGCCGGATGAACTTTCCGTCCCTGCTCAGCCAGACCTTCGCGCGGGAATTCTGCGCAAGGAGCGTGTCGCCCGCGAGCACGTACAGCGCGGAGACATACTGGAACTCACCCGGACCCTGACCGCGACCGCCGGCCTTCGCCGTGTACTTCCCCGATGCGTCGAAGTACCGCATGTCGGGACCCATCACAACGAGAATGCGACCGTCGGACAGCCGCCGCACCAACGAGACCTGACTCAGTTGGTATTCCGGCCCGCGATCCTCCGACCCGATGATCACGGAGGCGTTTGCGGCGAGCGTCCATGATTGCGCGCGAACGGCCGTCGTGTGCAACGCGAAAACGCCGATGGCGAAGCTCAGCAGCGCAGCGCGCATGTTCGTTCTCCGGAAGACGTGATTTGATGAAGCTACGTCAACCGGGACAGGTTGGTTATTCTACCCCATGCCCATCACAACCACGTACTCGCACAACCTGTCCGACCCCACCATTGCCGGTGCGGCCGCCGCGATCTCCGGCGCGCTCGCGGATGAAACACGACTGCGCGGAATGAGCGATGCCGATGCGTCGCAACCCACCGTGCTCGGCAAGTGGTCGCGCAAGGAAATCCTCGGACATCTCGTGGACAGCGCTGCCAACAACGTTCAGCGCTTCGTTCGTGCACAGATTCCCGCGCACCTCACGAACGGGATGCTCGTGACGCCCGGCTATGAGCAGGACGAGTGGGTGCGGACTGCGGCGTACCAGTCGCGGACGTGGGAGGAGATCATCGAGCTCTGGATCGCACTCAACCGCCATGTCGTGCACATCATCGAGAACTTCGATCTCGCGTCAGCGAACGTGAGCACGGTCATCGGTGATGGCCAGCCCAAGCCAATCGAGCACGTCATAGTGGACTACGCCGGGCACCTGATTCACCACCACAGGCAGATACTCGGTCAGCTCTAGCGTCAACTGCGTGAGGGGATAGTGAGGTCTCGCGGCGCGTTCTACCGTCGCGTCAGCGCGTACATCTCGACGCGCTCGTTTCTCATGTCGTCGTAACTCACGCCGAGCACGTAGTCGGCACCGATGTCGAGTGGCGTGAATCCGTCGGGAAGAACGATGGATGCCAATCGCGCGCCCGCCTGCGAGAAAACGTGCCAGACGTTCCTGTGGCCCGCCTCCGCGGCCATCAGGGCCATTTCACGGTTCACGCTGAACTGCGCGGGCGCGATCCAGAGCTCGCCCGTGCGCGCGACGAGCGGCGGACCCCACAGAGGATACCGCTCCGGCTTCGGGATGGCGTTGTAGCGCTCCGTCCATCGCGCGAGCCGCACCGTGTCGCCGGCGATGCGCTTCGTGATGTAGCGCTGGTACGCGGCGAGATCCGCGGCGGTTACCCGCGCGGGAGCTTCGGATACCGTGAGTGTGCTGAGCGGCCGGCCATCGGTGGCGTACGCGCTGATGAACGTGGTGTCGTTGTCTCCGATGTAGATGCGGTCGGAGCCAACGGCCGATTGCTCGGCTGGACTCAAAGGCTGAATCCCGTTATCGGACTCGCGGAACGACATCACGTTCTGCAGAACCGAGACCGCCCGGGTCTTCGGATCGAAGATCGCGTACCGGTTGACGGCGCGATGCAGCTGGTCTGGCGGAAACTGCTCGCGCTGGTGTGGCCACTGCTCGATCAGCAGCGTGCCGTTCGGCAGCAGTGATCCGAATTTGAGCGAGCTCGACCATCCCCCGGCGTCCATGTCCCTCTGGTCGACAGTCACGCTGCGAGCCGCAAGCCGCTGGCCGTTCGTGGGGAGCCAGTCGATCTCACGCGTCTCGAGCGGGCCCACGTTGATGCTGATCGAGAGGATCGTGTCGCCGGGCAGCACGAGCATGTCCTGCACGAACTCGTAGGCGTTGCGGCTCACGCCGCGTCCCCCCGACATGTACTGAAACGCGCCGCCGCTGCCATAAAAGTGGAGCTCGCCCGCGGTGAGCACGACGAGCCTGCCGTCCGAAAGGCGCCTGGCTGTCTGCACCGTGTACGGCGCGGTGCTCGCGTGCGAAATCGTCACGCTCGGCGCATCCGCCACGGTCCACGTCTGCGGTGCTTGCGCGGACAACGCAGGGGTGGATGCGGCAACGACGGCGGCGAGGAAAAGACGGCGCAGCATGCGACGCTCCCTGAGGGCGATTGTCGGAACTTATGCGGGCTTCAGGAACCCACCAGAGGGGGCGCCGAAGTTCGCGCGGACGGAGCACCCTTTCGATCCCTGCGTGTATGACGATCAACACACGCAGGGTGAGGCCAATGCGTCAATTCGTCGGTGCGCTGATCGCGCTCGTGATTGCGTCCGGATGCGGAAGCGACGGCGGTTCGTCAACGTCGGCAGGGGCGAAGCCCGCGAGCATCCAGCTCAAGCTGCCCACGATTACACTCGACGCCATCGGCGCCACCCGGAACGACACCGCAGTTGCGCTCGACGCGAGCGGCAACACGCTCACCGACGCGGCGATCACGTGGACATCGAACTCCTCCGTCGTCTCGCTCGCGCTGCCGACCGCCGTCGGTGGACTCGAGGTTCTGCCCGTTCGTGCCACGGCAGCGGCTACTGCACCGGTCACGGGTCCTGCCGTCGTCATCATTGCCCAGGCCGCCGGCACTGCGGTCGTCACCGCGACGTCGGGTGGAAAGAGCACGCGCGTCAACGTCACGGTCGCTCCGATCCCCGCGCAGGTCGTGATCATTTCCGGCGACCAGCAAACCGGCAGCGTCGGTACCGCTCTTCCGAATCTCCTGCGCGTCAAAGTGCTCGATCGCCTGGGAGTCCCGATCGGCGGTCAAACCGTAACGTTTACGCCCGCAGCGGGAAGCGGATCCGTGTCGCAATCGAGCGTGAAGACCGACGCGAATGGCACGGCGTCGGTGACCTGGACGCTTGGCGCGACCGGCGGAACGCAGCACGTGACCGCGACGGCTGGAACGGCGAGCGCCACGTTTACTGCGACGGCGACGTCGGCGTTCAGCATCGTCGTGCAATTTCTGGGCACCATGAGCGGCAGCCAGCAAACGGCGTTCAATACGGCGGCGGCGCGCTGGAGCACCGTGATCACGACGGATCTTCCGGACGTCCCGATCAACATTGCGGCGGGACAGTGCGGCGACAATTCGCCGGCGATGAATCAGAGCGTTGACGACGTGCTCATTTTCGCGACCATCGCACCAATCGACGGCGCCGGAAAAATCCTTGGCACCGCAGGTCCGTGTTTTGTCCGGAGCAGCAGCGGCCTTCCGATCGTCGGTGAAATGACATTCGACGAAGCGGATGTCGCATCGATGGAGGCAAACGGCTCCTTCACTTCAGTCGTGCTCCATGAAATGGGGCACGTGCTTGGCATCGGCACGTTCTGGCCCGATCATGGGCTGCAGAATCAGACACTCGAGGGCGGGACGCCGCAGGACACGTACTTCTCGGGAACGAATGCCGTGATCGGCTTCAACGCCATTGGCGGACTGAATTACACGGCGGGCCAGAAAGTGCCCGTGGAGAACACGGGCGGCGCCGGCACGATCAACTCACACTGGCGTGAGTCCGTGCTCGGCAACGAGCTCATGACGGGGTTCCTCAGCGGCGCCATCAATCCCCTGAGCGTGCTGACCGTCCGCTCGCTGCAGGACCTTGGCTACTCCGTCAACGTCGCAGCAGCGGATCCATTCAACATCGCGACGGCGCTGCGCAGCGACGTGGGCGTCGTGAAAGTGCAGATGCCCGGCGACATCCGCACCGGGCCGCTGTACTCGATCGACAACGCCGGTACGATTCGGAGAATACGCTAGGCGTCAGCGGGTCCGCCGCACGAACTTCTGCACGCGCCGGCCGTCGGCGTCCGCCACGTACACCGCGCCGTCGCGGCCGACGGCCACGCTGTGCACCGCGACGAACTGCCCGTCGTAATTGCCGAACCGGCCGAATCGCTCGATGAAGGTGCCGTTCCGGTCCATGACGAGAATCCCCGACTTGTCGGGAATGAGCTCGCGCCCGCCGTCGTCGACGATGTAGACGCGGCCATCGGGGCCGAACGCGACGTTGTTCGGGCTCACCAGTGGCGCCCCTTTCCACTCGTTCATATACCGCCCGTTCGCATCGAACACCTGCACGCGCCCGTTCGAACGATCCGACACGAACAGACGACCGTCACGGTCGCGTGCGATGCCGTGCGGAAGATCGAAATCTCCGGGACCCGTGCCTTTCGTGCCCCACGCGGCGAGGTACTTGCCGTCGGCGCTGAACTTCACCACACGATTGTTGCCGTAGCCGTCGCTCACGTAGAACGATCCGTCCGACGCCGCGACCACACCTGACGGCTGATTGAAGTGCGCGTTGTCGTTGCCCGGTACGCCGCGCTCGCCGACCGTGAGCAGCATCTTGCCGTCGTGCGAGAATTTGAAAACCTGGTGCAGCGCGACGTCCGTCAGCCAGAGATTGTCCTGTGCATCGATGGTGAGGCCGTGCGGAAGCGCGAAGGTCTTCTCCCCCCACGTCGCGATCAGCGCGCCCGTGAGTCCGTCGAACATCTCGATCGTCGGACCGTCGATCGGCTCCTTGCTCGGCACGCCCGAATCCGACCACGCGCGGCTGCGACGG